>DASUIE010000361.1:0-6138 GCA_036273175.1 Allostellaceae bacterium | reverse complement strand
CGACGCCCTCAAACGGCGAGACGAGATTTTCAACCGCACCGGCCTCTGTAAAGGACCCGAGAACACCGCCGCGGCGGCTGTCGGATATCGCCGTCAAGCTCCGCGTGCTGCTGAGCGAGCAACGGATCGATTTCGGCGGTGACAAGCACGGCCCATTGCCGCCCATGTCGGCTCAGGAATGGGCGCGGCGTGCTGCGCTGCTGGCGGTAATCGGGACGGTCGACCGCGAGCGCGCGGCCGGAGACTCGCTCGACGGCGCGATCGAGACCGCGGTCGCGAGACACACCGTCGATCACGCGCCGCCGCGCTGATCTTATTACCCAGGTAATTGCCCCGCTCGCCTCACTGCGGGCGGGGCTTCCTTTTGGATAATGCGGAGTACTACCGGAACCTCAGGTTTCTCCGACGCGTATCCCGAGAAGGAGAACCACAAAGATGAGGGGGCCTACTGATGGCCGCTTTTTTTGCTGTGTGGGTTTCAACGTCCGTACCGATTGCAATGATTGTAGGTTCTGCCATCGCGTTCGGGATGGGCGGCGATGAAAACTTGGGTGAAACCATCCCTTCTTCGGCAGCGCTGACCCGGAGGCGCCGCTCGTCACCGCGTCGATGACCTCTCGAGCATGCGGACTTCAAGCCAGTACGCTCGGCTCAAAAGGTGCGGGTTCAGCGACTACCTGATCAAGGCGCTGATTGCCGACGGGTATGCCGACCCGCGGCGGCTGCTCACGGCGACCTGGCGTGAGATCCAGCTGATCGTCAACGTGGGCGAGATAGGGCTTGCCCAGATCGAGGCGTATCGCGCCCGCAACGGCATCGCGCCCTCGGATCGCTAACCTTAACCGCGAGGCACGCAGCTTGGCGCTGCATCAATGGCAGCCGTCGTGGGCCACCACGCCTACTCTGATGTGCAAACCACTTTGTTGGTGCCGCCGAGCTTTATGTGGCACCACTTGGCTGCTCCCGTTCGTGAATTGATAACCCAGACGGTCTGATCGGTTCCAGAAACAGCCCCCTGTACTCCAACCCACGTCCCGACTTGATCAGCGTCCCGCGAATTGGGGGCGCCCTGCGCGAAGCTGGCACTCGCTATCGCGTCGCCGATTAAGCATGCCAATACGGATGCCACCCCTAGTCTGAGCATCTTCATCGTATTCCTCATTCTTACGGTCGCCGAGGCGCGCGAGCTGAGCACGGATCCCGGTCGGGAGTGGCGGCTGCCCTTACGAACGCTGCGGCGGCTATTTCCTCACGAGCCGAGCGTCGCCGGCCGGTCATCCCGCCCGATGCCCCCTGAGGATCACTGACATTTCAACACATAGCCGGACCGCAGGGGATAGGTGAGGATCGCCGGCCGGCTAGTATATATAGAGCTTCATCCCGCGCCCCTTCTGCTGAAAGGCGCATAGTAACGGGAAAGCCCCGCCCGGTCTCCCGGGCGGGGCTTCCTTGGTGGCCTGCGCTAGGCTAGTAGCGGCCAGGCGGCGGGGCAGGCGGAGGCGGCGGGGCCGTATAGACCACCGGGCCCGGCGGCGGGGTCGTCGCCGCGCCGACAGTCGCCCCGGCGCCGCCACCAACGGCCGCGCCAACGGCGGCGCCAGGGGCACAACCGATCGGGATCGTCACAATACAGCCAATAATGGCACCGGTTGTCGCCCCTTGAGCGCCGTCACGCACCGCATTGTCCGCAGGAGTCTGCGCCATCGCGGGAGCACTCATCGCCACACCGGCAAGAAGTGCTATAGCACCAAAGGTCTTCATCTCTCATCTCCTTTTGAGGCCCGGCGTTTCTTATTAACTGGTGTTAAGGGCCGGCAGTTGGATGACTGCAATCAGAGAGGTCAACACCTTCGAAACGACATCGATCCCACCAGTCCTTGCGCCCAACCGATTCGCCCTGTAGCACATCGTGGAAGCCACCTTCGGAGAACGACGATGACCCTGCGCGTGCCAATGGTTTCGCCGGAGCGCGCCCGCGAACTCGGAGAGGCGATGGGAATGCCGGCCCGCCGCACGGGGAGCGAGGCGTTTCGCGTCGTCGCCAACAATCCGGGCGTGGCGCGGGTCGCCTTTACCCAACTCATGCAGCTCTTGGAGAACAACAAGCTCGACACGCGGCTGCGCGAATTGATGATCATGCGGATCGGCTGGGTCACCGGCTCGGCCTACGAATGGACGCAGCATTGGCGCGTCGCGACAACGGCCGGCATCCCGCCCGAGGACATCCTCGCGGTTCGCGACTGGCGCAATTCCGACCGGCTCGGCCCCGCCGACCGCGCGATCCTGACGGCGACCGACGAATGCCTCGCCGGCAAGTCGATCTCGGATACCGCCTGGGTGGCGGTCGCGAAATTTGTCACCGATCCCGGCGAGCAGGTCGAGTTCGTCATCGCCATGGGAAACTGGATGTCGTTCTCGATGTTGTTCCGAAACTTGCGTATCCCGCTCGCCGAAGGGGTCGCGGTGTGGCCGCCCGACGGCAAGCCCTCCCCGGCGGCGGAGAACTGAGATGGAGCCGACCCGGCTCGCCGACTACACCCCGCCCGATTTCACGATCGACACGGTCGAGCTGTCCTTCGATCTCGGAGAAGACGAAACCCGCGTCTCGGCGCGCCTCGGGATGCGGCGGATCTCCGCGGATCGAGACGCGGCGCTGCGGCTCGACGGCGACACCCTGGGGCTGATCTCGGTCAGTATCGACGGGGCGGCCGCGGACCACCGCGTCGACGAAGATGGCGCGCTTATCCTCGAGCGCGTGCCAAACGCGTTCGCGCTGGAGACCGTTGTGCGGATCGAGCCGCAGAACAACACCGCGCTTTCCGGCCTCTACAAATCCGGCGGCAATTTCTGCACCCAATGCGAGCCCGAAGGGTTCCGCCGCATCACCTATTTCCTCGACCGGCCCGATGTCTCGGCGCGCTACACGGTCACCGTCACGGCCGACAAGGCGCGGTATCCGATCTTGCTGTCGAACGGCAACCCGTCCGGCGCAGGCGATTTGCCCGATGGCCGGCATTGGGCGAAGTGGGACGACCCACACCCGAAGCCGTCCTATCTCTTTGCGCTCGTCGCCGGCGACCTCGTCGCCCATCGCGACGAATTCACCACCGCCTCGGGCCGGCATGTCGACCTCGCGATCTGGGTACGGCGCGGCGACGAGGACAAATGCGGCCATGCGATGGAGTCGCTGAAGGCCTCGATGCGCTGGGACGAGGAGGTGTTCGGCCTCGAATACGATCTCGACGTGTTCAACATCGTCGCGGTCAGCGACTTCAATGCCGGGGCGATGGAAAACAAGGGCCTCAACATCTTTAACACCCGCTATGTGCTCGCCAAGCCGGAGACCGCGACCGACGGCGACTACCAGGGCATCGAGCGCGTCATCGCCCACGAGTATTTCCACAACTGGACCGGCGACCGGGTCACCTGCCGCGACTGGTTCCAGCTCTCGCTGAAGGAAGGGCTGACCGTCTTCCGCGACCAGCAATTCTCGGCCGATATGGGAAGCGACGCGGTCAGCCGCATCGGCAATATCCGGACGCTGCGGGCGGCGCAGTTCCCCGAGGATGCCGGCCCCCTCGCCCATCCGGTGCAGCCGCAGAGCTACCTGCGGATCGACAATTTCTATACGGCGACGGTCTACGAAAAGGGCGCCGAGCTGATCCGCATGGTCCACACCCTGCTCGGCCCCGACGGGTTCCGGCGCGGCATGGACCGCTACATCGCCGAGCACGACAACTCGGCCGCGACGATCCCGGATTTCCTCGCCGCGATGGCGGAGGGCGGCGGCGCCGATCTCGGCGAGTTCGCGCGATGGTACCACCAGGCCGGCACTCCGGAGCTGACGGTCGAGGACCGCTACGACCCCGCCGCGCGGACCTACGAGCTGACGGTCGCGCAGAAAACGCCGCCGACCCCCGGCCAGGAAGAGAAGGCGCCGGTGCCGATCCCGCTGGCGATGGGGCTCCTCGGCCCGAACGGGGACGAGATGCCGACACGCCTTGCCGGCGAAGCCGCCGCCGCGACCGGCACCCGGGTCGTCGTTTGCGACGGGCCGCGGCAGACCTTCCGCTTCGTCGATGTCGCGGCGCCACCGGTGCCGTCGCTGTTGCGGCGCTTCTCGGCGCCGGTGAAGCTCAGCGGGGTGCCGCTTGACCGGCTCAAGTTTCTGGCGATCCACGATACCGATCCGGTCGCGCGCTGGGATGCCGGGCAGCAAGTCGGGACGACGGTGCTGCTCGACCGCATCGCCGGGCGCACCTCCGGCCCTCTCGACCCCGATCTGATCGCCGCGCTGCGACAAACGCTCGCCGATGCGGACCGCGACCCGGCCTTCGCCGCCGAGGCGCTGCTGCTGCCCGGCGAGGCCACGCTCGCCGACGCGATGGCGACGGTCGACCCGGAGGCGATCCATCGCGTCCGCAACGATGCTCGCGCCCAGATCGCCGCCGCCCTCGCCGTGCCGCTCGCCGAGACCTACCGCCGCCTCGCCGATCCCGGCCCCTACCGCCCCGACGGCCCCTCGATCGGCCGCCGGGCGCTGCGGAATGCCTGCCTCGCCTATCTCGCCGCCGGCGACCCGAAGGAAGGGGCGCGGCTGGCCAAGCTCCAGTTCGACGCGCAGCAGAACATGACCGATGTGCTCGCCGCGCTGACCGTGCTTGCCGATATCGACGGGCCGGAGCGGACAGCCGCTCTCGCCGAGTTCTACCGGCGCTGGGAGGACGACCCGCTCGTCGTCGACAAATGGTTCGGGCTCCAGGCGCGCTCGGCCCGGCCGGGAACCGTCGCGGCGGTGCGCGCCCTCTCCGGCCATCCGGCCTTCACCCGGGCCAACCCGAACCGGGTGCGCGCCCTGGTCGGCGCTTTCTCGGCGGGCAACCAGCTCCATTTCCACGATGCGGGCGGCGACGGCTATGCCTTCCTCGCCGAGGAAGTCATGGCCCTCGACGGTCCCAACCCGGCGCTGGCGGCGCGGATCGTGCAGCCGCTCGGCCAGTGGCGCCGGTACGATCCGGGCCGGCAGGCGCTGATGCGGGCGGCGCTCGAACGCATCCTCGCGAAGGAGGGGCTCAGCCCCAACACGTACGAGATGGTGTCGAAGAGCCTGGCCTAGCCGACCCGGCCGTCGCGGTCGCGGCGCAGCACGACTCCCGGCGTCGCCCCGGTATGGCGGGTTTCGTCGATGACGAGGACGCCGTTGACGATGACGCTGGTGCGCGGCCCGCTCGGGTAGCGATGCGGGTCGGCATAGGTCGCCAGGTCGCGGAAATCGGCTGGGTCGAAGATCGCGACATCGGCACGGTACCCCTCGACGAGGAGACCGCGATCCTTGAGCTTGAGCGCCTTGGCGCTGCCGCCGGTCATCTTGTAGACCGCCTGCTCCAGCGGAATGAGCCCCTCGCCGTGGACGTAATGGCCGATGATGCGCGGGAAGGTGCCGTAAAAGCGCGGGTGCGGCATGCCCTGGCTGACCGTGCCGTAATCGGCGACGCAATTGCCGTCGGAGCCGACAAGCGCGGTCGGCGAGCGGATGATCGTGCGGATGTCGTCTTCGGCGATCGAGGTGATCAGCACCCGCGTCGCGCCGTTATCGGCGATCAGATGGTCGCAAATCTGGTCGATCGGGTCGCAGCCCCATTCCTTGGCGAGGGCGGCGACGGTCTTGCCGGCGGTCTCGGGACGCTTGGGCGAGATTGAGATCTGGATCGCCTCCCATGACGGGATGCGGCCCCAATTGTTGAGCCCGTCATCGGCGATCTCGGCCTCGATGCGGGCGCGCGCCTTGGGGTCGGCGAGCCGCGCCAGCATCGCGTCGTTGCCGCCGACCTGGACCCAGCCGGGCAGCAAGTTTTTCAGCGGGTTGGCGCCGGCAGCGTAAGGATAGGCGTCGCAATCGATGTCGCAACCCTCGGCCCGGGCGCGGTCGATCATGCCGAGGATCGTCGCCGCCTTGCCCCAATTGTCGACGCCGGAGCATTTCAGATGGACGATCTCTGTGTGGACGCCGGTCGCGCGGGCGACGGCGATCGCCTCCTCGACGCCCTCGACGACCTTGTTGGATTCGTCGCGGATATGGGTGAAGTAGGCCGCGTTGTGCCGCTTCAGCACCTCGGCGAAGGCCATGAACTCGTCGGG
>DASUIE010000360.1:0-6394 GCA_036273175.1 Allostellaceae bacterium | reverse complement strand
CGGCAAGGGCGTACCGCAACCGCATAACAACCTCCCTCATTTCGGCCCTCCCTTAGTGCCGGCGGCCTGGGAGGGCTCGCTTCTTTGCCGGCGCGGCGCGAACATGAGGCCCCGCGCCGGAGGCTGTCAAGTTTCGGCGGCGGTTGGACCTGCGTTAAATGCCGCTATACGATCGCCGCCTTCCTGTTTGCCGGTCGGGAGAGTTGCCATGGCTGTCATTCGCCCGCTTGGCGAGGCCGATTTGCCGACGACATGGCGGATTGCCCGTGCCGCGTTCGGCACCTTCCTCGGCGTTTCGGACCTCGGGAATTTCTGGTCCGACCGCGACCTCCACGCGAACCGCTTCCGGGCGGAGAATGTCGAAGCGTTCGTCGCCGAGGAGGCGGGATCGATCGTCGGATCCAACTTCGCGACGCGGTGGGGCAGCGTCGGGTTTTTCGGGCCGCTGACGATCAGGCCGGAGAGCTGGAACGGCGGCTGCGCCCAGCCGCTCGTCGGCGCGGTGTGCGATGCCTTCGGGCGCTGGGGCGTCAGCCATGCCGGGCTCTTCACCTTCGCCGAGAGCCCCAAGCATGTGCATCTCTACGGCAAGTTCGGCTTTCACCCGCGCTTTCTGACGGCGCTGACGCTCGCGCCGTCGCGCCCCGGCGGCCTTCCGGTCGGCGCCGTGCGCTATTCGGCGCTGCCGCCGGCGGAGCGGCAAGAGGCGGAGGCGGCGGCCCGAGAACTGTGCGACGGGCTCTATTCCGGGCTCGACCTCACCGGCGACATCCGCGCGGTGGCCGCGCAGGGGCTCGGCGACACGCTGCTCTTGCGCGACGGCGGCAGCCGGCTCGCCGGGTTCGCGGTGTGCCATTGGGGGCCGGCGAGCGAAGCGGGCGCGGGCTGCCTCTATGTCAAATTCGGCGCGGCCCGGTCGGGCGCCGGCGTCGAGGCGCGGTTTGCCGCGCTGCTCGATGCTGCCCGCGCGCTTGCCGATCTCGCGGGCCAGCCGAACCTTCTCGCCGGCGTCAATGCCGCGCGCGCGGAGGCGTATCGGTACATGAAGTCCGCCGGCTTCCGCAGCGTCATGCAGGGCGTGACGATGCACCGCGACAACGAGCCGGGCTACAGTCGCCCCGGCGTGTATGTGCTCGACGATTGGAGATAGCGCTGATGAAGGCAATGGTGTGCGAGGCGTTTGGCGGGCCCGAGGTGCTGGCGTGGCGCGATCTGCCCGACCCGCCGCCGCCGGGGCCGGGCGAGATCCAGGTGCGGATCGGCGCGCGCGGCGTCCAGTACGTGGACGTGCTGATGCTGGCCGGGAAATATCAGTTCCGGCCCGAGCCTCCCTTTGTCCCGGGTAACGAGGCGGCGGGCGAGGTCGTCGCGGTCGGCGAGGGGGTTACCCGCTTCAAGAAGGGTGACCGGGTGATGAACCGCGTCCGCCTCGGCGCCTTCGCGACGATGGCGAACTCGAAGGCCGAGGATTGCGATCTCGTGCCGGTGGGGATGAGCCTCGAGGAGGCGGCTGTGTTCCGCGGCGCGCACCACACCGCCTATCACGCGCTGATGCAGCGCGGGCGGCTGCAAGCGGGCGACTGGGTGCTGATCCACGGCGCCGCCGGGGGCATCGGGATCGCCGCGATCCAGGTCGCGAAACTCTTCGGGGCCAAAGTGATCGCCACCGCCAGCACGGACGAGAAGCGCGCCGCGTGCCTTGAGGAAGGGGCCGACTGCGCGATCGACTACCGCGAAGGCTTCCGCGACCGGGTCAAGGAGATCACCGGCGCGCATGACGGGGTCGATATCTGCTACGACCCGATCGGCGCGACGGTGTTCGACGAGTCGCTCCGTTGCCTCGCGTTCGGCGGCCGCATCCTGGTGCTCGGCTTTCTCGGCGGCGGGCCGTCGACGCCGCGCACGAACTATCTGCTGATCAAGTGCTTGGAGGTCATCGGCGTGCGTCTCGGCGGCGCGACGGAGCATCGCCCGGAAATCGGCCACGCCAACACCAAGCTGCTCTGCGAGCTGGCCGGGCAGGGAAAGCTGCGCCCGCGCATCTCGCACCGCTTCCCGCTGGAGCGGGCGGCGGACGCGATGCAGGCGGTGATCGACCGCAAGGTGATCGGCAAGGCGGTGCTCACGGGCTGAAACCTTTTTCCGCTGTTGGTTGTTTTCGACATATCCGCAACGGAGGGGTACGCACCATGGCCGTCACAGTTCAACCCGATATCACCACCCTGCAGAGCGACATCCAGCAACTTCGCGACGACTTCGCCAAGATCACGGCCGACATGCGCCAATACGCTGGAAACGGGCTGGCCGGAGTGGGCGAGCAGGCCCAGGTCTCCGCAGAGAAGGTGTGGGGCGAGATGAAGCGCCAGGCCCAGTTCGTCGGTCAAGAGATCGAGGAGCGGCCGTTCACCTCGGCGCTCGCGGCGTTCTCGACCGGGCTTATCCTCGGCATGATCCTCAACGGCCGGCGCGGCTGAGCCGGTAATGGCGAAATACGCGGCGGCCGCCGGCGCCGGGGTCGCGGCGCTGATCCTGGTCGCGTTCGCGGTCTGGTACCTGGCGCAATCGCTGCTCCTGGCGCTTGAGGCGGCGCCGTTGAGCCCGGCGCTTTCCTATCTGATCACCGGCGTTGTCGGCGTCGTGCTGGCCGCGTTCTGCGTGACCGTGGCAAAGGCGGTGACCTCGGTCCGCTCTCGGGCGCCGGCACCGGCATCGACGGCGGGCGACGTCGCGCGGCAGCTCGGCGGCGTTGCCGCGGCGCAGATCATGTCGGCGTCGAAAACCCACCCCTACGGCACGATTGGGGTCGCGATGGCCGCGGGGCTCGTGGCCGGCGCCTTGCCCGAGCTGCGCACGCTGCTGATAAACGCCCTGACCCCTAAGCGTTGACCCGTACCGGCAGGCTGGCGAGGCCGCGCAACGTGTTGTTGTAGCGGCGCTTCGCCGGGCCGGCGATCTCGATCGAGCCGATCTTGCGGCCGAGCGCCGAGAGGATGCACTCGCCCTCAAGCCGCGCCAGCAATTGCCCGACGCATTGGTGGATGCCGCTGCCGAAGCCGACATGGCCGATCGTCTTGCGGGCGATGTCGTATTCGTCGGGCCGCTCCCACTGGCGCGGGTCGCGGTTGGCCGCGCCGAGGAACATCAGCACTTTCTCGCCTTCGCCGATCGCGGCGCCGCCGAGCTCGACCGCGCGGGTGGTCGTGCGCAGGAAGGTCTGCACCGGCGTCTCGTAGCGCACCGCCTCCTCGAACGCGGCGCGGGCGAGGGAGGGATCGGCGCGCAGCCTGGCGAACTGCTCGGGAAAGCGGGCGAGGCAATAGACCGCCGCGCCGATCCCGCTCACCGTCGTGTCGACGCCCGCGGTCAAGAGCGAACGGGCGACAACCGGGGTCTCCTCCGGCGTCAGCTCGCCGGTGTCGGCGGCCTCGTGGATCGCCGCGCCAAACCCCCCAGGCGCGAAGGAGTGACGCTGCATCTGCTCCTGTAGCCAGGCGAGGACCGGCTCGGCGTCCCTGATCGCCTCCTCGAAGAAGGCGTTGCGCGGCCCGAACGAGTTGAACACCATGTTGCCGTAGGGCAGCAGATAGCGACGGTTCTCGCGCGGCATCCCCATCGCGTCGGGAAAGACGGCGAGCGGATAGGCCTCGGCGAGATCGGCGATCGCGTCGAACTCGCGGCGTCCCAGCAATTCGTCGACGAGCACGTCGGCATCGGCGGCGAAGCGCTCGCGCAGATCGCGGATCACGGCGGCCGACAGCACGCGGTTCAGCACCTTGCGGGTGCGGTCATGCAGCGGCGGGTCGGTCTCCAGCACCAGGCTTTTCGGCCGCCACGCCGGCTCCTTGGCGAAATCGGTGAGGCCGACGCCGCGGCTGGAGCAGAAAATCCGCCAATCGTTGAGCACGCGGTGCACCTCGGCGTAGCGCGCGACGGCGTGGATCCCGTAGCGGCTCATCCGGACGACCGGCCCCGCCTCGCGCAGCGCCTCGTGCGCCGGGAACGGGTCCTCGAAAAACTCGGAGCAGAACGGGTCGATATCGGAGGTGGGGGTGTCGCTCATCGGGCTTGCATGCCTCCGCGGGCGCCGGGCTCCCGTCGATGGTGCGCTCGGCGGAATCGAAGAGCAATCGCCGGATATAAGGGGCTCCGGCTCCGAGGGTACAGCTGTGTGCGTCGCAAGCGACGACGCGAACGCGCCTTGCACTGCACCAGGAGAGTTGAAAATGTCACGCGAACAAGACAACAAGACCCTCGTCGGACGCTGGTTCGAGGGGTTCTGGGGCAATCCGTGGGACCCTCAGATCATCGACGACCTCGCCGCCCCGGACATGCTTTTGCGGTATTCTCTGCATGCGCCGCGGCGAGGCCGCGAGGACGTGCGCAATTTCATGATGGATTTCCGCGCTGCGTTCCCGGACCTCAAGTTCTGGGGCGCCGCCGACCTCATCGCCGAGGGCGACTGCGTCGTCGGCCGATGGGAGGGTGGCGGCACCCATACCGGCCCCGCCTTCGGCGATTTTCTCTCCGGCTCGCTCCCCGCCGCATCCGGCCGGACGATGCACTTCACGGGGACGACCGTGATCCGCGTCGAAAACGGCAAGATCGCGGAGGAAATAGGTCTCGACGACGGCGTCGCCGCGCTCACGCAGCTTGGCATTCTGAAAGCCGCCTGACCGCGACCGAAACTGGATCGGGGATCATCCCGATCCAGTTTCCGGCCCGACCCTAGCGGATCGGCCCGTCGCCGCAGCGGTTGTCGAGGCGGCCGCCATCGGCCACCACGATCGCGACGAGGATTTCGTGCGGCCGGGGCGAGTCGGCGATCGACACGGTGATCGTGTCGAAATGCGCGAAGGACCAGGCCTCGTCCTTGTGCCCAATCGGGATGTCGATACTGGCGCCGGGCGGGGCGACCTTGACGTTCGAGGCGATTAGCGCCTGGCCGCCGCCGACCGCTTCCCGCATCGGCTTGCCAAGCATCGGGTGGCAGCACGCGCCGCCATGCTCCATCTCGCCGGCGACCCCGACGATCGCGCCCTTGCCGTAGGAGACGGGCGGGCCGTCGAGCAGCTTGACGAGCTCGGGCGTCAGCCGCTCGCCGAGCTCGGCGCCGGCCTCCCAAAGTTTGCGCAGGTCGTCGTGGCGCTTGCCGGCATAGGGATTGTCGAACACCGCCATGCCGACCGCGCGGACGATCGGCTTCGCCGGCTTGTAGCCGAGCTCGGAATAGGTGACGTCACGCAGCGTGACGAGCTTACGGAGCCGCAGCATCAGTCGTAGACCATGCCGATGGTCTCGGAAACGAGCACCGGACGGCTCGCCCCTTCGAGCTCCATCGTACCCTCGTTGGTGACGCGGACGCCGCCCTCGACCTTCTCGACGCTCTTGATCGACAGGCGCAGCCGGATGCGGCCGCCGGCCGGAACGGGGCCGGTGAAGCGGACGCGGTTGGCGCCGTAATTGATCCCGCGCGAGCGGTTTTTGACGTGGTAGATCGTCGCCGCGAGGCGCGGCACCAGCGACAGGGTCAGCCAGCCATGCGCGATGGTCTTGCCGCCGGGCATGTCGCGCTTCGCCCGCTCGACATCGACGTGGATCCACTGGTGGTCGCCGGTCGCGTCGGCGAATTTGTCGATCTGCTCTTGCGTCACCGTGTACCAGTCGCTGACGCCGATCTCCTTCCCGGCATAGGCGACGAGGTCGGCGGGCCGTTCGACTTCCAGCATGGTTCTCTCCCCTATCAGAAGTCCGCGTCATTGCGAGCGCAGCGACGCAATCTCGCGCCGCAGGAGGCTCGTCCCGACGAGATTGCCGCGTCGCCGCGCTCCTCGCAATGACGGCTCGGCCTATGGCCGCATCTGAAACCTGGCCTCGCCGGGCTTGCGCAGCTTTTCGGCGAGGCGGGCGAAATCGCAGGCGAGGCGCCGCGTGTCGCGCGGGTCGATGATCTCCTCGACCCAAAAGCTCTCGGCGGTGCGAAACGGCGAACGCAGCTTGTTGAGCCGCTCCTCGATCTCGGCGCGCTTGGCCTCGGGGTCGGCGGCACCCTCGATATCGGCCCGGTAAGCCGCCTCGATCCCGCCTTCGAGGGGCAGCGACCCCCAGCGCGCCGACAGCCAGGCATAGCGGAGAGCGAAGCGGTAGGCCGGTTGATTGACCGCGCCGGCGACGCCGAACACGTTGCGGACGAGGAAGGTGCACCACGGCACGGTCGTCTGGTTGACCGCCGCCATCGCCCGCACGCCCTTGCGGATCGTCCCCGATTTCTCGGCCTCAAGACCGATATGGAAGCCCGGGCAGTCGCACAGATACACGACCGGCAGATGGAAGGTCTCGGCGAGGTCGACAAAGCGGGTAATCTTGTCGCACGCGTCGGCGGTCCAGGCGCCGCCGT
>DASUIE010000359.1:0-4029 GCA_036273175.1 Allostellaceae bacterium | reverse complement strand
CGGCGAGGCGAGAGCGGCGAGGCAGGCGGGCGACGCGGCGGCCGCGAAGCAGGCGTATCAAAAGCTGGCGACGCTGGCGCATGCCGATACCGCCGCGCCCCGGCCCGAGCTCGTCGAGGCGAAAGCCTATCTCGCTAACTGAAAGCGCGGCGGCTAGCGGAACGCGAATTCCCGGTAGCCGCCTCTGGCGACCTCGTCGGTCGTCCGCCGGAAATGCTCGCCATTGCCGTTGTAGCCGAGAACTCGGCGCACGGTGCGGCCCTCGACGTTGCGATTGACGCCGTTCTGCCAGGAATCGACCTTGAACGACAGCAACGCCTCGCCGGCCTTGATCACGATCTCCGTCCACTCGTCGACTTTTTCGGGCCGGGTCGTCACGCGCGCGTGACCGTGCTGCTGCATGAACCGCAGCAGTTCCGTCTGGAATTCGACGCTGTGTGAGCTGGCCTGCGGGATGTTGCCGCGCGCCGTGTGGGGGCCGAGCACCATCATCATGTTCGGGAAGCCTTCGGCGAGCATGCCGAGATAGGTGCGCGGACTTTCGGCCCAGGCGTCCTTGAGCCGCAGGCCGTTCTCGCCGCGGATATCGATGCGGTCGAAAGCGCCGGTCACGCCGTCGAAGCCGGTGGCGTAGACCAGGATGTCGAATTCATGCTCCTGCGTCTTGGTCTTGATGCCGTGCGGGGTGATGCACTCGATCGGCTCATCCACGAGGGTATCGATCAGCGTGACGTTGTCGCGGTTGTAGGCTTCGAAATAGCCGCTTTCGAGCGGCACTCGGCGCGTGCCGAACCCGTGATCCTTGGGGATCAGCTTGTCCGCGACGTTCGGGTCGTTCACCCGCTGGCGGATTTTCTTGGCGATGAAGGCGCTGATCGCGGCATTGGCTTCCTCGTCGACCATGATGTCGCGGAAGTTGCCCATCCAGATGCCGAAGCCGGGCTCGCCGTATTTCTTCTCCCAGAACGCCTCGCGCTCCGCGGGCGGCACATCCATGGTTTTGCGCGGGTCGGCCTGGTGAATGAACCAGCTCGGCGTCTGCGCGCAGTGAGCGTAAATCTCCTCGTACCGGGATTTGATTCCCGCCATCTCCTCCTTGCTGATCTTGGAATTGTGCAAGGGGGCGGCCCAGTTGGGGCGGCGTTGGAAGACGGTCAGGCGTTTCGCCTGCTTGGCGATTTCCGGGATCGCCTGGATGGCGGTCGCGCCGGTGCCGATGATGCCGACGCGCTTGCCGGTGAAGTCCACCGGCGTGTGCGGCCATCGCGCCGGGTGATAGGCAGGCCCCTTGAAGCTATCCCGGCCCGGAATCGCCGGCAGCGTGTGGGCCGAGAGGATGCCGATGGCGGTAAACAGGAAGCGCGAGGTTTCGCGCTGCCCGCTTTCCAACGTCACGTCCCACCGGGTCGCCGCCTCATCCCAATGCGCGGCCGCGACCGTGCTGTGGAACTCCATGTCCCGGCGCAGGTCGAACCGGTCGGCGACGTAATTCAGGTATTCCAGCGTATCGGGCTGGGGGGAGAAGTGCTCCTTCCAGTCCCATTCCGCCATCAGCTCCTTGGAAAACGAGTAGCCGTAGGTCCAGCTTTCGGAATCGAAGCGCGCGCCGGGATAGCGGTTCCAGTACCAGGTGCCGCCGACATCCGAGCCGGCCTCGAAAACCCGCACCGTCATGCCCAATTCGCGCAGGCGGTAGAGCATGTACATGCCGGAAATCCCGGCGCCGATGACGATCGCGTCGTAGGCCTCAAGCTGGCCCGGGCTCGGGCGCTCCGCCAGGGCATGTGTGTCCGGCATCAGTGTTTCCTTTCAACGCTTGCCGACGAGGTTAGCGCAACCTCCATCCGCCAAGACAAGCAAATGCCGAATACGGCATTGGCGCCGCTCGACACAGTTGACTGAACCGGCTTCTCCTCGGCGGGAGTCCCGCCTAAGCTCGCCCGGCGCGGAAGCGGGATAGGCTGAGATGAAGATCAAGTCGGTGAGGGCGTCGTGGGTACACATCCCGATCCCGCCGGAGCGGCAGCACACCAGCGATTTCGGCAAGACGTTGTCGTTCGACGGCACGATTGTCCGCATCGAGACGGAGTGCGGCATAACGGGCTGGGGCGAGGCCAAGTCGCAGGTCGGCGGGATGGCGCAGAACCAGGCGCTGACGACGCTGATCAACGAGGAGTTCGGTCCGCTCCTCAAGGGCGAGGACCCGCGCGACATCACCCGGCTCTGGGAGCTGATGTACAGCGGCACGCGCGGCCATTACGCGATGCGCGAGGGGCGCGTCTTTCCGGTGCTGGGGCGGCGCGGGATCACGATCTCGGCGATCAGCGGGATCGATTGCGCGCTGTGGGACATATTGGGGAAGTCGCTCGGCCAGCCGGTGTGGCGACTGCTTGGCGGACGGCGCAGCGCGACGATGCCGGCCTATGCCTCGGGCGGCTGGGCCGGTCCGGACAAGATCGGCGGCGAGCTCTTGGGCTATGTCGAGCGGGGCGGGTTCGGCGCGGTCAAGATGCGGGTCGGGATTATCGACGGCGAGCCGCGACACTCGGCCCGCCGCGTCCATGCCGCCCGCGAGGCGCTGGGGCCCGATATCGGGCTGATGTGCGACGCGCACGGAACCCTCTCGGTCGCCGAGGCCAAGCGCTTCTGCCGCCTCGTCGAGGATTGCGGGCTGATGTGGTTCGAGGAGCCGGTGACGGCCGACGACAAGACTGGCTGCGCCGAAGTCCGCCGCTCGACCGACATTCCGATCTCCGCCGGCGAGAGCGAGTTCACCCGCCACGACTTCCGCGACCTCGCGTTGCTGGGGGCGGTCGACATCATGCAGCCCGATCTGGCGATCTGCGGCGGCATCACCGAGGCGATGCGGATCTCGGCTATCGCCAGCGCCTTCAATCTCAAGCTTGCGCCGCATCTCTGGGCGGGGGCGCCGGCATTTGCCGCCGGACTTGCCGTCGCGGCGGCCTCGCCGGCCGGGTTCATCGTCGAGTATTCGCTCGGCGCCAATCCGCTGCTGCACGATCTCGTCGAGGAGAGTTTCCCGGTCAAGGACGGGCTCATAGAGGTGCCGGAGCGGCCCGGGCTCGGCATCACCGTGCGCGAGGACTTCCTCGCCAAGCACTCGGTGCCGGCGTGAAGGCGCTGTTCCTCGGGCGCGTCGCCGCCGACACTTTCGCCGGCATCAAGGACGAGCTGCCGGGCGAACTCGCGGCCGACGTGATCGACGACCCGATCGACGCGACGCGGATCGAGGGCGATTTCGACATCCTCGTCAGCAACCACTGGCGCGCCGATTATCCGCCGGCCCCCGGCATGCGGCTGGTGCAGTCGGTCGCGACCGGCACCGAACTCTTCGATCAGGCGGCGATGCCGAAGGGCGTCACGATCTGCAACTCGTTCGGCCACGAGACCGCGATCGCCGAATACGTCGTCATGACCTGGCTCGCCCTGCATCACCGCCTCTTCGAGATATCCGGCGAGTTCCGCGATCGCGGCTCCTGGCGGTCGAGCTGGGTGCAGAGCGGGGTGCCGCACGGCGAGGTGCGCGGATCGACGCTCGGCATCGTCGGCTACGGACGGGTCGGGCAGGAGATGGCGCGGCGGGCGAGCGGGTTCGGCTGCCGCATCCTCGCCGCCAACCGCAGCCCGCGCGAAGCCGGGCCGGGGGTCGAGCGCGTCTTTCCGCTCGCCGAGCTCGACCGTATGCTGCCCGAATGCGACACGATTGCGCTGTGCACCGCGCTCGGGCCGGAGACGACCGGGCTCGTCACCGCCCATCGCCTCGCGCTGATGAAGCCCTCCGCGTTCCTCATCAACATCTCGCGCGGACAGGTGATCGAGGAGGACGCCATCTACGCCGCGCTCAAGGGCCGCAAGATCGGCGGGGCAGCGCTCGACGTCTGGTGGCAATACCCGACCGAGGGCGACCCGAACCGGCGCGGCTCGCGGCACCCGTTCCACGAGCTCGATAACGTCATCGTCACGCCGCACAATTCCGGCTGGACCGCCGGGATGGTGCGCCGGCGCTGG
>DASUIE010000358.1:0-6725 GCA_036273175.1 Allostellaceae bacterium | reverse complement strand
GTCCCCTCCGGTTCGCCCGCAAGGTACCGCCTTAGCGCCGAACCCGGTTTCGTGAAGTCGGTTTCGGCGGCTCGCGTCCTCGGGCGCCGCCACGTCCGCATTGCCGTCGCGAAAGAGGCGGTCGAGCGTCTGCTCGTCCGGGAGGACGCGGAGGTCGACGTGCCGATGGTCGAGGATGCCGAGGCTTTCGAGCGCGAACTCGCCGAGCTGAATGTCCGCGCGGTGGCGCTCCAAACCGAGCTCGCGTCGGCGGGCGCGAAGGCGCGCCGACAATAGGTTGCCCGCGCCCGTCGTCACCCGCTTTGCGCCGAGCCCGACCGGGCATCTGCATCTCGGGCATGCGCGCTCGGCCTGGGAGGGATGGCATGCGGCGCGCGAGGCTGGCGGGCGGTTTCTGCTGCGCCTCGAGGATATCGACCGGGGCCGCTGCCGGCCCGGGTTCGATGCCGCGATCCGTGAAGACCTGGCCTGGCTCGGGCTCGGCTGGGACGGCGCGGTGCGGCGCCAATCCGAGCATCTCTCCGACTACCGCGCCGCGCTCGACCGGCTCGACGCGGCGGGGCTGCTCTATCCGTGCTTTTGCACCCGGCGCGATATCCACGCCGCCGGCGGGGCGCCGCAAGGCGAGCTTGGCGCGCCCTATCCGGGCACCTGCCGCCGTCTCGGCGCGGCGGAGCGGGCGGAGCGGCTGGCCGCGGCCCCGGATTGCGCGCTGCGGCTCGATGTCGGGGCGGCGGTGGGGCGGGCCGGACGGCCCGGCTGGGACGAGGGCGGGCGGCCCGCCACCTTCGATCCCGCCTTGCTCGGCGATATCGTCCTCGCCCGCAAGGAGTTTCCGGCGAGCTACCACCTCGCGGTCACGGTCGACGACGCCGTGCAGGGAGTGACGCTGGTGACGCGCGGCGAAGACCTGTTCGCGGCGACGGCGATCCACCGGCTGCTGCAGGAATTGCTGGGGCTGCCGGCGCCGCGCTACCGGCACCACCCGCTGCTGACCGACGCGAGCGGCCGCCGTCTCGCCAAGCGCGACCGTGCCGCGACGATCCGCTCGCTGCGGGAGGCGGGCCGCAGCCCGGCGGAGGTGCTCACTCTGGCCGGGTGTGAAGCCCGTTGACGAGGTCGATATAGCCGGGCTCGTCGGGGCGCAGCAGCCCGTGGCGCACCGCGAAATCGAGGATCACCAGGTTGACGTTGAACTTGAAGTCGTCGGTCGTGCGGATGCGCTGGAGCGCCGCCTCCGCCGGCATCAGCTCGAACCGCACGATCTCGCCATCGCGGTTGCGCGGCGTGAAGTCGGCCGGCACTTCGAGGTCGTAGACGAACATCACATCGTCGCGAATGCCGAGCGGCGTCTGCATGCGGTAGCTCATCGCCCCGGCCGGCACGGCGCGCGCGATCAGCGCGACGGGAATCCCGGCCTCCTCGTCGGCCTCCTTGACGAGCGTGGCGGCGGCGCCATGGCCGTTGCCGATGCCGCCGGCGACGAGGTTGTCGAGCTTGTTCGGGTCGACCCGCTTGTCCGGGGCGCGCGTGCCGATCCACAGCGAGAGCGCGCCGCGGTCCCAGCGATAGCCGTTGAGATGGACGCCATAGGCGCGCACGCCGAAAAACGGCACCGCCCCGCGGTCGAGGCGAAAGATCGGCTTGTCGCCCCACCGCGCCATCACGTCGAAGGTCTCGTTGCGCCATTTCGGCACGCGCTTTTCGGCGACCAGGGCCTCGACCACCTCGTCGACCGCCGCGCTGACCCGGTCGGCGTCGCCGGTCGCGACCAGGTCGATCCGATCCGGCCCCGCCCTGAACACCGTCGGGAAGCGGGCGAGCGCGGCGGCGTTGTCGCGCCGCACCAGGCCGATGCGCGCCTCGCCCGCCATCAGCGGCACCGCGCCCGCCGGGTCGTAGTTGTTGCAGCGGCGGATGTGGTCCGCGAACGACATCGTCTAGCCCGTCGTGGTCAGCACCGTATCGATGCCGGCGATCTGGCCCATGCAGCGCCCGATATACTCGGCCGTGTCGCGATCGATGCCGGCGATGCGGATATCGATGGTCAGCACCGGGCCGGCAAGGGCGCCATGCCACAGGAGCGGCACAAGGCCGCGCTTGGCGAAGAGTTCGAGCGCGCGCGGCATCAGCCCGGGCTCGGCTCGGGCGCGGACGGCGTAGACGAAAACAGGTTCAGCGGCAGCGGCTACGGCATGGGCGGACGGCATCGGCAAATCCTCCGGCGGAACAGCGGCGAATCAACGCGGCCCGAGCCCCCTGGGGGCCCGGGTCGGTAATTCGCCGGTCGCCGGCGCGATGCGTCGTCCGATTTGTCACGCGCGGGGTGTATCGCCGGCGGCGTCTTGGGTCAAGGCGCGGCGGCGGTTGTCATTCCAATCGGGGAGGCATAAACCAGTTGCGCCCAACCGGAGATGTACCATGACGCTGCTGCGGATCGCCGCGATCGCCGCCCTCTGCATCGGCGCGTTCGGCTGCACCGTCGGCGGGCCCGAGCGGGCCAGCGACATCCAGAATCTGCACGGCATCAGCGACGACATCTCGGCGACGCGGATGACCGACACCGACGGCCGCCGGCAGCGCGATCCCAACATGCATTCGACCCTGCCGCGCACCTACGAGACTTACGACCAATAGCCGGCCTTCCCATCGCCGCGCTATGATGGGCCGGCGATGAGGGTATTCCTGACGGTTCTCCTGGTGCTGGCGCTGATCGGCGTGCTGGGCGTGCTCGGCGCCGGTGTCGTGACGATCGTGCGCGGCGGCAATCCGCAGCGTTCGAACAAGCTGATGCAGGCGCGCGTCGTCATGCAGGCGATCGCGCTGTTGCTGCTGGCGATGCTGATGATGCTCGCCTCCCGCTGACCGCGATGGTGCGGCTGACCAAGATTTACACGCGGGGCGGCGACAAGGGGCAGACCTCGCTCGGCGACGGCGCGCGGGTGCCCAAGCAGTCGCTGAGGGTCGAGGCCTACGGCACCGTCGACGAGGCCAACGCCGCGCTCGGTCTCGCCCGCCTTCATACCAGCGGCGGCGACGACGCGATGCTGGCCCGCATCCAGAACGAGCTGTTCGACCTCGGCGCCGATCTGTGCACTCCGGAGGACGGGAGACGGGCGGCCGGCGCGCTCCGCATCGCCGCGCCGCAGGTCAAGCGCCTCGAAGCCGAGATCGACCGGATGAACGCCGAGCTCCACCCGCTCAACTCGTTCATCCTGCCGGGCGGCAGCGCCGCCGCGTCCTTCCTCCACCTCGCCCGCACCACCGCGCGCCGCGCCGAGCGTCTCGTCTGCGCGCTCGCCGCCGAGGAGAAGGTCAACCCCGAGGCGATCAAGTATCTCAACCGGCTGTCGGACCACCTCTTCGTGCTGGGCCGGCGGCTCAACGGCAACGGCGCCGGCGATGTGCTGTGGCAGCCTGGCGCGACGCGGTAGGAGGGACCATGGTCACGATGGAACTGATGAAGGCGATCTCGGCGGCGTTCAATGCCCGCGACGTCGAGCGGATCGTCTCGTTTTTCGCCGAGGACGGCGTCTTCTGCCTGTCGCGCGGGCCCGAGCCGGTCGGCCGCACCCTCAAGGGCAAGGCGGTCATCCGCAAGGTGCTCGCCGACCGCTTCGGCCAGATCCCCGACATGCGCTGGGACAATGAGGAATACATCCTCGCCCCAGGGGACAATAACAGCCGGGCGGTCTCGATCTGGACCGTCAAGGGCAAGGGCGCGGACGGCGAGGTGCTGAACTATCAGGGCTGCGACATCTATACCTTCGGCCCCGACGACAAGATCGTGCACAAGAACACCTTCTGGAAAATCGTCGAGGAGCGGGCGCTCTATTGACCCCCGCGCGCTTGCCTTCGCCGTTAGCGCGTGCACAAATTCGCCGCCAAACGTTTATGAGCCAAAAGGGACCGATGAGCCGATGAAAGCGCTGGTCGCTGTCAAGCGGGTGGTCGACTACAACGTCAAGGTTCGCGTCAAGGCGGACCAGACCGGGGTCGAGACCGCCAACGTCAAGATGTCGATGAACCCGTTCGACGAGATCGCGATCGAGGAGGCGCTGCGCCTGCGCGAGGCCGGGAAGGTCGAGGAGGTCATCGCCGTGTCGCTCGGCGTCCAGCAATGCACCGAGACGATCCGCACCGCGCTGGCGATGGGCGCCGACCGCGGGGTCCTGGTGCAGACCGATGTCGAGCTGCAGCCGCTCGCGGTCGCCAAGCTCCTGAAGGCGGTGATCGACCGGGAAAAGCCTGAGATCGTCATCGTCGGCAAGCAGGCGATCGACGACGACTGCAACCAGACCGGCCAGATGCTGGCGGCGCTGCTCGGCTGGCCGCAGGCGACTTTCGCCTCCAAGCTGACGATCGACGGCGAGAACGCCGAGGTCACGCGCGAGGTCGATGGCGGGCTTGAGACGATCGCGTTCAAGCTGCCGCTGATCATGACCACCGATCTGCGCCTCAACGAGCCGCGCTACGCCTCGCTGCCCAACATCATGAAGGCGAAGAAAAAGCCGATCGACACCAAGACCCCCGAGGAGCTGGGGGTCGATCCGACGCCGCGCCTCGTGACGCTCAAGGTCGAGGAGCCGGCGAAGCGGCAGGGCGGGGTCAAGGTCGGCTCGGTCGCCGAGCTGGTCGACAAGCTGAAACTTGAGGCGCGGGTGATCTGATGGCCGTTCTCGTCGTCGCCGAACACGATGCCGGAACGCTGAAGCCGGCCACTCTCAACGCCGCCGCCGCCGCCGCCGAGCTTTCCAAGGCAGGGGCGGGCGACGTGCACATTCTCGTTGCCGGCGCCGGCTGCAAGCCGGTCGCGGACGCCGCCGCGCAGGTCGCCGGGATCGCCAAGGTGCTGTTGGCCGACGACGCGGCCTACGACCACGCGCTCGCCGAGAATGTCGCGCCGCTGCTGGTCAAGCTCGCGTCGGGCTACAGCCACCTGCTGGCCCCGGCGACGACCGCCGGCAAGAACCTGATGCCCCGCGTCGCCGCGCTGCTCGACGTGATGCAGATCAGCGACATCGCCGGCATCGTCTCGCAGGACACCTTCGTGCGGCCGATCTATGCCGGCAACGCACTGGCGACCGTTCAGTCCAAGGACGCGATCAAGGTCATCACGGTGCGCGGCACCGCCTTTCCGCCGGTCGAGGGCGCCGGCGGCTCGGCCCCGGTCGAGACGGTCGCCAGCACCGGGGATTCCGGGCTCAGCCACTTCGTCAAGGCCGAGCTGTCGAAATCCGAGCGGCCGGAGCTCACCAGCGCGCGGATCATCATCTCCGGCGGGCGCGGGATGCAGTCGGGCGACAATTTCCACCTGCTGGAATCGGTTGCCGACAAGCTCGGCGCGGCGGTCGGGGCCTCGCGCGCCGCGGTCGATGCCGGGTTCGTCCCCAACGACTACCAGGTCGGTCAGACCGGCAAGATCGTCGCGCCCGAGCTCTACATCGCGGTCGGCATCTCGGGGGCGATCCAGCACCTCGCCGGGATGAAGGATTCGAAAGTCATCGTCGCGATCAACAAGGACGAAGAGGCGCCGATCTTCCAGATCGCCGATTACGGTCTCGTCGGCGATTTGTTCAAGGTCATCCCCGAGCTCGACGAAGAACTCGGCAAGCGCAACTCGTGACCGAGCTTCGCAGCATCGGCGTGATCGGCGCCGGCCAGATGGGGCGCGGCATCGCCCATGTCTGCGCCCTCGCCGGGCTCGACGTCACGATCACCGACGCCAATCCCGAGATGCTCGGCCGCGCCCGCGACATCATCGAGGCGAGCCTCGGCCGCCAGGTCGCGCGCGGGCGCATCCGCGAGGAGGACAAGGCGGGGGCGCTGGCGCGGATCGACGCCACCGCGGACTTCGCCGCGTTCGGCACCTGCGACATGGCGATCGAGGCGGCGACCGAGAACGAGGCGGTCAAGCGCGAGGTCTATAAAAAGCTCGTGCCGATGCTGAAGCCCGAGGCGCTGATCGCGACGAATACCTCGTCGATCTCGATCACCCGGCTCGCCGCCGCGACCGACCGGCCCGGCAAGTTCATCGGCATGCATTTCATGAACCCGGTGCCGGTGATGACCCTGGTCGAGCTGATCCGCGGGATCGCCACCGACGAGGCGACCTTCGCCGCGACCCGCGACCTCGCCGTGAAGCTCGGCAAGACTCCGGTCTCGGCCGAGGATTTCCCGGCCTTTATCGTCAACCGCATCCTGATGCCGATGATCAACGAGGCGGTCTATACGCTCTACGAGGGCGTCGGCACCGTCGAGGCGATCGACGTGGCGATGAAGCTCGGCGCGAACCACCCGATGGGCCCGCTCGAATTGGCGGATTTCATCGGGCTCGACACCTGCCTCTCGGTGATGCAGGTGCTCTACGAGGGCCTCGCCGATTCGAAGTACCGGCCCTGCCCGCTGCTCGTCAAATACGTCGAGGCCGGCTGGCTCGGCAAAAAGGCCGAGCGCGGGTTTTACGACTACCACGGCGACCGCCCGGTCCCGACGCGGTAGGGTTGTGCAACGTGCTAATGCGCGATTAAAGTCTGCGCATGAACGTGCAAGTAGATAATTTTCTCGCGCCTCGGCGCTGCATGCGCGAGCCAATCAACGAAATCTTTCGCGCGGCACAGCTTTTAGACCAGGCGACTGAAGCCCATCTCGCGGGTGAATTTTCGACGGCCAAAACGCTAGTTGAGGCTGCGGAAATGCCTCAGTGCGAGCCTGGACCGAATCCC
>DASUIE010000357.1:0-2265 GCA_036273175.1 Allostellaceae bacterium | reverse complement strand
GGCTCGGCGGCGGATTGTCGAGATGCGCCATGACCGGTAGCGCGGTCTCTTCTGCGACCTCGAGCGCGATGTCGAGGGGCGCCACCCCTGAAGCGCCACCGGCGTTGCGCCCGACGCGCACCTTGACACCCGCGATCAGATCACGATTGGCCCTAATGACGCGAACGCACTCGCGCGGATCGAGGAGCCGTAGATCGGCGCATTCGCCGACTGACACGGCGGCGCTGACGGCAAAGATGCCGGGAAAGGAGACGTTGAGGTAGGGGATGATGCGCAGCGGCGACGGCTCGATCACATGGCGGCGGAACCCGTGGAAAATGCCGGGGCCGGCGCTGCCGGCATCGACGAATGTCGTCGTGCCGCTCCGTCGCGCTACCTCGGCCGCGTCGACACCCAGCGAGGTCCCGCCCCAATAGACATGGGTATGGAGGTCGATCAGCCCGGGTACGACGAACAGCCCGCGGACATCGACGGTCTCGGCACCGCGGGCGGCGAGGTCGCGCCCGATTTCAGTTACTTTTCCGTCGCCGAAGGCGATGTCGGCTGTCTCGTCGCGCCCGCTCGCCGGATCGATGATGCGGCCGCCTCTGAGAACCAGATCCGGCATATGCGCGCCTCAGATAAAACCAGGTGGTGGCACCAAGGCACGATACCCGGGTTCGAGAGGGGTGGCGAGGGCGATGCGACTGCGGGTCGCGTTTCGCGACGTCGCGATCAAGAAAGGCGGGCGCCCATCCCGCAGCCGGTTGCTCGTTTAAACGCACCAGCCGCTGCTGGCGTCGCAGCGCGGAACCGAAGGTTCGAATCCATCCCTCTCCAGCGGCGAGTCTCCTGCGAACCGGTCCCGGGATCGCCGCCGAGCGCACCAGCCGGCGCTTGATAACCCTCTCAAGGGCGGCCGACTTCCCCGGAATACGCGATCGCGGCAGCCCGGGCGGCAAATGGGACCAGATTTAGCTTCGATCGCAGCCCCCGTCCTCGCTGGAACCAGTCCGAAATTTCCGCCGCCATTGATTCCGGATATTCCTGCCCTGGCAGCGTTCCGGTACCACATCATGGTGCTCTGGATGCGCGCGCTGATGCGGCGCAGCCAGAAGGACCGCACCGGGTGAAACCGGACCAACAAGCTCGCGGACCAGTGGCTGCCAAAGCCACGCATTCTTCACCCCGGCTCAACCAGCGCTTCCGTGTATGCCTGGCAAGAGCCGCTGCGTGATCGAGTCGGGGTGTGTCATAGTGGGTCGCCACGAACCAGCCGGAGCGACCGATGCCCGCAAAGCGCGCCTACGGCATGGACCAGGACTTCTATCCCTGGTCACCGATTGTTGCTCGCCCCGTTCTCCGATGGCCGGAGGGCGCCCGGGTCGCACTCGCGGTCATCGTCAACCTCGAGCATTGGGATTGGGAGGTGCCGGCCGGGACGCCGGTGGCAGTGAGCCCGATGGGCGGTCCCGAGGGCATGTGGACCGGCAACCAGCCGCAATTTCCCGATATCGGCGGCTACGGCAACCACGAATACGGCAACCGGGTCGGGATTTTTCGCGTTCTCGCTGCGCTCGACAAATACGGCATCACGCCGACCCTCGCGCTGGACAGGGCGGTGGCCGACCATTACCCGACGCTCGTCAAGGAGGGGCAGAAGCGCGGCGCCGAGTTCATCGCGCACGGGCTGTCGCGCCGGCGCATCATCCATATCGGCATGTCCGAAGACGAGGAGCGCGAGTATATCCGCGCCTCGATCGCGGCGGTCGAGCGGGCGACCGGCACGCGCCCGGTCGGCTGGTCCGGCCCCGATTTCCAGGAGACGCCGAACACCCCGGGCCTGCTCGCCGCCGAAGGCATCCGCTACGTTTGCGACTGGGGCAATGACGAGCAGCCCTACCGGATGACGCCAAAAACCGGCGAGCTCTATTCGCTCGGCGTCAACGCCTATCTCGACGACAACTACATCCATCTGCACGGCCGCCGCACGATCAACGAAGTCAACCTGTTGTGGCGCGAGTGGTTTGACGGGCTTTATGCCGACGGCGCGACCACCGGGCGGCTGATGGTGCTGCATCTGCATCCGTGGATCACGGGCCAGCCCTGGCGTATCCGGCATCTCGACGAGGTGCTGGGCCACATCTGCACCCGCCAAGGCGTGTGGAAGGCCACCGGCAGCGAGATAATCGACTGGTTCAAGGCGCAGCCGTCGTAGCTGCGTTTTTGGACCAATACATTCCCTTACAGTCGAACGGAGACGACATAATGACCCTTCCGCCCGAC
>DASUIE010000356.1:0-15090 GCA_036273175.1 Allostellaceae bacterium | reverse complement strand
GGCGCCTTCGAGACCGGTATGGTTCAGCAGCTGGGCATAGAATTGCGGCTCGATCGAGCCGATCGCGACGTGCTCGCCGTCCCTCGTCTCATAGACATGGTAGTAATGCGCACCGCCGTCGGTGCGGTTGTGCCCGCGCTTCTCGACCCAGGCCCCCGAGGCAAGCGCGGCGTACATCATCGTCATCAGCGACGCCGAACCCTCGACCATCGAGCAATCGACGACTTGGCCTTTGCCGGTCGCCTTGGCGCTGAGGATGCCGGCGAGGACGCCCATCGCCAGGTACAGCGCACCGCCGCCGAAATCGCCGACCAGGTTCAAGGGCGGCACCGGCGGCCCGCCAGTCTCGCCGATCGTCGACAAAACGCCCGAGAGAGCGATGTAGTTGATGTCGTGCCCGGCAACGTGGGCGACCGGCCCGTCCTGGCCCCAGCCGGTCATCCGGCCGTAGACCAGCCGCTTGTTGCGCGCGAGGCAGATGTCGGGGCCGAGCCCGAGCCGCTCCATGACGCCGGGACGGAACCCCTCGACGAGAGCGTCGGCCCGGTCGATCAGGCGCAACACGGCGGCGACCCCGTCCTTGTTCTTCAGGTCGACGGCGATGTTCCTCCGGCCGCGCGCCAGCAGGTTGAAGCGGTATTCCTCGCCGGGCGGGCCGCCGACACGGCTGTCGTCGTGGCCGACATTGGCGGCGCGGTCGACGCGGATGACCTCGGCGCCCATATCGCTGAGCAGCATCGCGCAAAACGGCCCGGGCCCGATCCCGGCCAGCTCGACGATCCTGATCCCCTCGAGCGGTCCCATACCCTGCTCCCTCGCTGCGATGCCGCTAAATTAGGGATACTCCGCGGGCGGGCGAGGTGCGACAGAAATCACCCGAACGAATCGCAAACCCGATTCGCGTTCGGTGGATAAGTCATGCATAGTTCGTGTCATGCGCATGCCACGATGGGGGGTATGTGCGCAACGAACATATAAATTGGGCTGGCGATGGCGGCAAAAGGTAATCCGGGGCTTTATGATCCACGCAACGAGCACGACGCGTGCGGCGTCGGCTTTGTCGCGAATATCAAGGGCATAAAGTCGCACGACATCGTCGCGCGCGGGTTGCAGATTTTGGTCAATCTGGACCATCGCGGGGCGGTCGGGGCCGATCCGCTGGTCGGCGACGGGGCGGGCTGCCTGATCCAGACCCCGGACGCGCTGCTGCGCGACTGGTGCGCGACGCGCGGCATCGAGCTGCCGGCGCCGGGCCGCTATGCGGTGGCGATGTGCTTCCTTCCCTGGGACGAGCAGGCGCGGGCGATTGCGATCGCCCATATCGAGCGGCTGGTGCGGGTCGAGGGGCAGACCCTCGTCGCCTGGCGCGACGTGCCGACCGACACGACCGGCCTCGGCGCGCGTGTTATCGAGACGATGCCGTGGATCGCCCAGGCGATCGTGGGCGCCAGCCCCGATATCTCCGACCAAGACGCGTTCGAGCGGAAGATTCTGACTATTCGCAAGCAGATCCTGAACCGCGTCGTCGCGCTTAGCGAGCGGCGCAACCTGCCGGCGCTGCGCGACCTCTACATCCCGTCCTTTTCGACCCGCACGGTGGTCTACAAGGGCCTGCTTCTCGCGCCGCAGGTCGGGAGCTTTTACGAGGATCTGCGCAACCCGCTTTGCCTTTCGGCGATGGCGCTGGTGCATCAGCGCTTTTCCACGAACACCTTCCCGTCCTGGCGGCTCGCACATCCCTACCGGTTCATCTGCCATAACGGCGAGATCAACACGGTCCGCGGCAACACCAACTGGATGGCGGCACGGCGACAGGCGATGTCGTCGGACCTGCTCGGCGCCGACCTCGAAAAAATGGTGCCGCTGATCGGCGCCGGGCAATCGGACACCGCCTGCCTCGACAACGCGCTCGAGCTGCTTGTCATCGGCGGCGGGTATTCGCTCGCGCATTCGATGATGATGCTGATCCCGGAAGCCTGGGCCGACCCGCTGATGGATCCGGAGCGGCGGGCCTTCTACGAGTACCACGCGGCGCTGATGGAGCCGTGGGACGGGCCGGCGGCGATCGCCTTCACCGACGGGCGCCAGATCGGCGCGACACTCGACCGCAACGGGCTTCGCCCGGCTCGCTACATCGTCACCGACGACGACCATCTGATCATGGCCTCCGAGGCCGGCGTGCTGCCGGTGCCGGAGGAGAAGATCACCCGCAAGTGGCGGCTTCAGCCCGGCAAGATGCTGCTGATCGACCTCGAAGAGGGCCGCATCATCGACGATGCGGAGATCAAGCGGAAGCTCGCCGCCGAGCACCCCTACGAGGCTTGGCTCAAGGAGACCCAATACAAGCTGTCGGAGCTGCCCGACGCGCCGGAGACGGCGACGCCGGCCGCACGCAACGACCCGTCCTCGCGCCAGACCTTGCAGAACGCGTTCGGCTACACCCAGGAGGATTTCCAGTTTTTCCTCGAGCCGATGTCGAAAGACGGCGACGACCCGATCGGCTCCATGGGCACCGACACGCCGATCGCCGCGTTCTCGAACCGGCCAAAGCTGCTCTACAACTATTTCAAGCAAAACTTCGCGCAGGTCACCAACCCGCCGATCGACCCGATCCGCGAGGAGTTGGTGATGTCGCTGATCTCGATGATCGGCCCGCGCCCGAACCTGCTGAGCCACGAGGTCGGCACGCATCACCGGCTCGAAGTCGCGCAGCCGATCCTGACCGATGGCGACCTCGACAAGATCCGCAACATCGAGACGCTCATCGACGGCCGCTTCAAGACCGACACGCTCGACATCACCTGGCCGGCCTCAGAGGGAACGGTGGGGATCGAGCACGCGCTCGACCGCATCTGCCATCAGGCCACCGAGGCGGTCGAGGCCGGCCACAACATCCTGATCCTCAGCGACCGCGCGGTAGCGCCCGACCGGGTGCCGATCCCGGCGCTGCTCGCGACCTCGGCGGTGCATCACCACCTGATCGTGCAGGGGCTGCGCACTCGTACCGGCATCGTCGTCGAGACCGGCGAGGCGCGCGAGGTGCATCATTTCTGCGTCCTCGCCGGCTATGGCGCGGAGGCGATCAACCCGTACCTGGCGTTCACCACGCTCGAGCAAATCCGCGTCGAGAACGGGCTGCCGCAAGCCGCCTACGATGTGCAGAAGAACTATTTGAAGGCACTCGGCAAAGGCATCCTCAAAGTGATGTCCAAGATGGGCATCTCGACCTATCAGTCCTATTGCGGGGCGCAGATCTTCGACGCCGTGGGGCTCGAAAGCACCTTTGTCGACAAATATTTCACCGGCACGGCGACGACGATCGAAGGGGCCGATCTGTTTGCGGTCGCGGCCGAGGCGCTGGTGCGCCATGCCCGCGCCTATGGCGACGACCCGCTCTATCGGGAGATGCTCGACGCCGGCGGCGACTACGCCTTCCGCCTGCGCGGGGAGACCCATGCGTGGATGCCGGAATCGGTGGCGAAGCTGCAGCACGCGGTTCGCGCCAATTCGCTCGGCGACTACAAGGCCTTTGCCGCGACGATCAACGACCAGAGCGAGCGGTTGCTGACAATCCGCGGGCTGATGAAATTCCGCCTCGCGGCGGCGCCGGTGCCGCTCGACAAGGTCGAGCCGGCGAAGGAGATCGTCAAGCGTTTCGCGACCGGGGCGATGAGCTTCGGCTCGATCAGCCGCGAGGCGCACCAGACGCTCGCCGTCGCGATGAACCGCATCGGCGGCAAGTCCAACACCGGCGAGGGCGGCGAGGAGGCCGAGCGCTTCAAGCCTCTGCCCAACGGCGACTCGCGCCGCTCGGCGATCAAGCAGGTCGCTTCGGGCCGGTTCGGCGTCACCACCGAATACCTCGTCAACGCCGATGTGCTGCAGATCAAGATGGCGCAGGGCGCGAAGCCCGGCGAGGGCGGGCAGCTTCCCGGGCACAAGGTCGACAAGGCCATCGCCAAGGTGCGCCACTCGACGCCGGGGGTCGGGCTCATCTCACCGCCGCCGCACCACGACATCTATTCGATCGAGGACCTCGCCCAGCTGATCCACGACCTCAAGAACGCCAACCCGGCCGCCGACGTGTCGGTCAAGCTGGTGTCGGAGGTCGGGGTCGGCACGGTCGCGGCCGGCGTCTCGAAGGCGCGCGCCGACCACGTGACGATCGCCGGGTTCGAGGGCGGCACCGGCGCGAGCCCGCTGACCTCGCTGACCCATGCCGGCTCGCCGTGGGAGATCGGTCTCGCCGAGACCCAGCAAACCCTCGTCCGCAACGGTCTCAGAGGCCGCATCGCCGTGCAGGTTGATGGCGGCCTCAGGACCGGGCGCGATGTCGTCGTCGGGGCGCTGTTGGGCGCCGACGAATTCGGCTTCGCGACCGCGCCGTTGATCGCCGCCGGCTGCATCATGATGCGTAAGTGCCACCTCAACACCTGCCCGGTCGGCATCGCCACGCAGGACCCGGTGCTGCGCGCCCGGTTTACCGGCCAGCCCGAGCACGTCATCAACTTCTTCTTCTTCGTCGCCGAGGAGGTGCGCGAGCTGATGGCGCAGCTCGGCTTCCGCAATTTCGACGAGATGATCGGCCGCGTCGACCGGCTCGACATGGTCAGCGCCGTCAATCATTGGAAGGCGAAGGGCATCGACCTGTCTCGGCTGCTCTACGAGGAGCCCGCCAAGCCCGGCGTCGCGATCTATCATTGCGAGAGGCAGGACCATCATCTCGACAAGGCGCTCGACAAGACGCTGATCGCCGATTCCGCGCCGGCGCTCGAACGGCGCGAGCCGGTGCGCCTCGAATACCCGATCCGCAACGTCAACCGGACGGTCGGGGCGATGCTGTCGGGCGAGGTCGCCAAGCGCTACGGCCATGGCGGGCTGCCGGAGGATTCGATCTGGGTTCGGTTCGACGGCACGGCGGGCGGCAGCTTCGGCGCGTTTCTGGCACATGGCGTAACGGTCGAGCTGTTCGGCGACGCCAACGACTATGTCGGCAAGGGCCTGAGCGGCGGGCGGCTGATCGTGCGCCAGCCGGCTGACAGCAAGCTGGAGCCGACGGATAACATCATCATCGGCAACACGGTGCTGTACGGGGCGATCGCCGGCGAAGCGTACTTCCAGGGCGTGGCCGGCGAGCGCTTCGCGGTCAGGAACTCTGGCGCTATCGCCGTCGTCGAGGGCACCGGCGACCACGGCTGCGAATACATGACCGGCGGTGTCGTCGCCGTTCTCGGCGAGACGGGCCGCAACTTCGCCGCCGGCATGTCCGGCGGGATCGCCTATGTCTACGATCCGCAGGGCCGGTTCGCGAGCCTGTGCAACCAATCCGGCGTCGATTTGGAAAGCATTTCCGGCGTCGACGACGGGGAGGACGACGGCAAACCGCGCCAGCGCCCAGTGAACGTCTACGACAACGGCATGGGCGATCTGATGCGGCACGATGCGGCGCGCCTGCGCATCCTGATCGAGCGCCATCTGTTGCTGACCGGCAGCGTGCGCGCCCGCCAGCTTCTCGACGACTGGGCCGCTACCGTCAAAGCCTTCGTCAAGGTGATGCCGACAGACTACCGCCGGGCGCTGCTCGAGTTGAAAGCCGAGCGGGACGCGGCGCCGATGGCGGCAGCCGAGTAAGGCGAGCCGCAAGCCCGGCGAAGACCGGGCGGTTCCGGGGGGCGATGCATGAGACGCAGGGATGTGCTTGTGGGCGGGGCTGCCGCGCTGCTGTGGCCGTCCCTCGCCCCGGCGCAGCCGGAGAAGGTGCCGGCCATCGGCGTATTGGTCATCGACTCGCCGGCCGCCGAGGCTTTCCGGCGCGGTTTCAAGGAAGCCTTGCGCGGGCTCGGCTACACCGAGGGGCGCGACGTCCGGTTCGAGTTCCGGACCGGGCAAGGCAATGCGCGCCTGCAGGAACTGGCCGCGGATCTGGTGCGGAACAAGGTCGATGTCATCGTCACCTGGTTCACGCCGACCGCGTTCGCCGCGAGGAAGGCGACATCCGACATCCCGATCGTCATGGGGGCCGCCGGAAACCCCGTGGAGACCGGGCTGGTCGCGAGCCTCGCCCACCCCGGCGGCAACATCACCGGGATCGCCGGCGTCGGCGCCGAACGAGCCGGAAAGCTGGTTGAGCTGTTTCGCGAGGCGCTGCCCTCTTCCCGGCGGGTTGCCGCCCTCGCCAACGCGCCCGACCCCTTCTCCAAGCCGTTCCTGGCGGCGATCGAGGCGAGCGGCAAAGCGATCGGCATGACGATCGACCCGGTGCCGATCGAGGGTGTAGCCGGGCTCGACGCCGCGTTTGCGACGATGGCGAAGGATCGCCCCGACGCCTTGATCGTCCAGCCCAGCCTCGGCATGGAGCGGCCGGCGAAATTGGCGCTCGAGCATCAAATTCCGGCCGCCTCGATCTTCCCCGCCTTTGCCGAGAGCGGGGGACTGATCAGCTATGCCGCCGACTACAACGATGTCTACAAAACGGTCGCGATCTATGTGACCAAAATCCTGAAAGGCGCCAGACCCGCGGAACTGCCGGTCGAGCGGCCGGACAAATTCATCCTGACGGTCAACCTGAAGACCGCGGCGGCGCTCGGCCTCTCGCTCCCGCGGTCTTTTCTCGCCCGCGCCAACGAGGTCATCGAATAATCCCAGCCTCGGCGCGCGGCGGCTTGGGTTATTGTTGATGTTGCGGTGCAGCCAAGGCATCATCGAGATAAGTCAGCATTCGTGACCCGTTAACGCGGGCGCGCAACGGGGTGAGGATGGGCAAGCCAACCGGCTTTCTCGAATTCGAGCGGGTGGACCGCGGCTATGACAAGCCGTCGGTGCGGCGCACGAACTGGCGCGAGTTCCTGAAGCCGCTGCCCCAGCCAGTGCTGCGCGAGCAGGCGGCGCGGTGTATGGATTGCGGCATCCCGTTCTGCCACGACGGCTGCCCGGTCAACAATATCATCCCCGAGTGGAACAACCTTGTTTACCGCGACCAGTGGCGCAACGCGCTGACTGTGCTGCAATCGACCAACAACTTTCCCGAATTCACCGGCCGCATCTGCCCGGCGCCGTGCGAGGCGGCCTGCACGCTCAACATCGACGAGAAGCCGGTCACGATCAAAACGATCGAATGCGCGATCGTCGACCGCGGTTGGGCGGAAGGCTGGATCCTGCCGCAGGTCCCGGCGCACCGCACCGGCAAACGGGTCGCCGTGGTCGGGTCGGGCCCCGCCGGGATGGCGTGCGCCCAGCAGCTCGCCCGCGCCGGCCACGCCGTCACGCTGTTCGAGAAGAACGACCGCATCGGCGGACTGCTTCGCTATGGCATTCCCGACTTCAAGATGGAGAAGCATCTGATCGACCGCCGCATCGAGCAGATGGCGGCCGAAGGGGTCGAATTCCGCACCTCGGTAGAGGTGGGTGTGACGGTCGATGTCGAGGCGCTGCTCGCCGAATACGACGCGATCGCGCTGACCGGCGGGGCCGAGTGGGCGCGCGACCTCGACATACCCGGCCGCGACCTTGCCGGCATCTACTATGCGATGGAGTTCCTGCCGCAGCAGAACAAGCGGGTCGCCGGCGACGACGAGGCCAAGGCCGCGCCGGACGGGACCATCACCGCCAAGGACAAGCACGTCATCGTCATCGGCGGCGGCGACACCGGATCCGATTGCATCGGCACCTCGACCCGCCAGGGCGCCGCCTCGATTACCCAGCTCGAGATCCTGCCGAGGCCGCCCGACCATGAGAACAAGGCGCTGACCTGGCCGGATTGGCCGCTAAAGCTGCGCACGTCGTCTTCGCAAGAGGAAGGCTGCGAGCGCGACGGGGCGGTGCTGACCAAGCGCGCGGCCGAAAAAAACGGCAAGATCACCGGTCTCGACTGCGTGCGCGTCGACTGGGCCAAGGACTCGAGCGGCCGTTTTCAGATGCAGGAAGTGCCTGGCAGCGAGTTCACCCTTAAGGCCGACCTGGTGCTGCTGGCCATGGGCTTCCTCGGACCACGCCGCCCCGGCATGATCGAGCAGTCGGGTGTCGCGCTCGACCCCAGAGGCAACGTCGCCGCCGACACGGTCGATTACCGGACGTCTGTCCCCCGCATCTTCGCCGCCGGCGACATGCGGCGCGGCCAGTCGCTGGTCGTCTGGGCGATCCGCGAAGGCCGCCAGTGCGCCCGCGCGATCGACCAGTCGCTGATGGGGACGACGACCCTGCCGCGGTAGCTCAGGCCGGAACGGCGGCAAGGCGCCCTCGCGCGGCACAGGTCCTGTGTCCATCGTCATGCGGTAACGCAGTCTCAAAACACCCCCGGCACCAGCGCGGCGCTGCGGCGGCGGTATTCGGCGTACTCCGGAAAGGTCTCGCCCATTCGCGCTTCTTCAGCCCGGACGCGGACGAGGATGCCGGCAAGCGCGCAGCCGAGGGCGGCGAAGCCGCGCCATTCGCCGATCGCCAGCGCCGTGCCGAGGATCGCGAGCAGCATTCCGCTATAGATCGGGTGACGGACGCGTCGATAAGGACCGGTGCGCACCAGCGCATGCCCCTGTTTGACCACCACCCGGCTCGACCAGTTGCGGCCGAGATGACGCCGTGCCCAGGCGGCGAAACCCAAACCGGCTGCGACCAGCGCCGTGCCCAGCAGCGGCAAGACCGGGCCGGGCGGCCACACCCTGGCGGTCAGCACTGCCGGCTGCCATTGCGGCGCCGCGAGCAGCAGCGCGCACAGCAGGAACGGGCCGCCGTGCAGCCACTGCACGCCGGATGCCTCCTGCCAGCGCGTCGGCTTGGTATCGCGCGCGGCGACCGCCCAATATACGACCCAGGCGATCCACAGCGCCGGGATGGCCACTCGCGTGAAAGCTCCAACCACGCTCACCTCTGCCTCGACGATCTGCTATTATAGAGCGTGCATATCCGCTAGGAGCGCGACCATGGGCGAGATTCTCGGCATCGGCGTCACCCATTACCCCGGGCTCATCCAGCCGGACGAGCAGATGGCGGGGCTGTTGAACCGCACGCTCAATAGCGACCAGGTTCCCGACACCCGGAAAGACCCGAAGACCTGGCCCGAGGCGATGCGCCAGGAATGGAAGGACCCCCTCGCCTCGGCCAAGGAGCACCGGGCGCGGCTCGTCGGCGGGTTTCGCAAGGCGCGCGAGGCGCTCGACGCCTTCGACCCCGATTTCGTCGTGATCTTCGGCGACGACCAGTACGAAAATTTCCGCGAGGAAGGCGTGCCGTCCTTCTGCGTCTTCGCCCATGACGAGGTCGAGTCGCATCCTTTCGCCCGGTACAATGCCGGCAACACCAATGTGTGGGGCGAGGGCAAGGAGACGACATTCAAGACCAAGGGCCACCACGCCGGCGCGTCGTATCTCGCGGCGAAACTGATCGGCAGCGATTTCGATGTCAGCTACGCCTATCGCATGCGCTACGAAAACGGGCTGCCGCATGCCTTCATCAACACGATCCTTTATCTCGACTACGACCGTAAGGGCTTTCCCTACCCGGTCGTGCCATTTCACGTGAACTGCTACGGCTCGTCGGTGATCGCCAAGCGCGGCTCGACCGCGCATTTGACCGGCGACGCCGACCCGAACCTCGTCGACCCGCCCGGCCCGAACCCGAGCCGCTGCTTCGATATCGGCGGGGCAATCGCGCGGGTGCTGGCCGACAGCCCGTGGCGCGTCGCGCTGATCGCGTCGTCGAGCTGGTCGCATGCCTTCCTGACCCCGAAAAACCACTTTCTCTACCCCGACAATGCCGGCGATCGCGCCCGCTTCGACGAGCTCGCCTCGGGCAAGCTCGACCGTTGGCGGAGCCTGACGACGGCGGCGATCGAGGATGCCGGGCAGCAGGAATTCCTCAACTGGGTGACGCTCGGCGGCGCGATGGCCGAGCTGCAGCGCGAGCCCGAGATCATCGACTATGTCGAGTCGTACATCTTCAACTCGGACAAGTGCTTCGCCGTCTTCCGGCCGTAGTCCCGCAATGCGGTAGGGGCCGCACCGCTTGCAAACGAAAAAAAATAAATAACAGGGGCAAGCTTTTGATGTCGTGCGATTTCCGAGGCGGAAACAGCAGGCATAACCAGGAGGAGGTCGGGAAAGGGGAAACGCCTGATGTCCTCATCGGCACGGTGTAGCGCATGATCGTGTTCTTTTTATGTTCTCTTATACGGACAGACGGGCGCGGACCGGCATGACGGCGGCAAAAGGCCCGCCGGTCTTTCTCGACTACGACCAGGCCGCGCTCGACGCCGCCTACGACCAGGCGGCGTACGAGCCGAATATCGACCAGATGCGCAAGCGCTGGGCCAGCACGAGCGCGCGGACCCGCGCCCGCATCGGGGCGCCGGAGCGCCGTGCCTATGGCGAGGCCGCGGTCGAAGGGCTCGACATTTTCCGCACGACCCGGCAGGCCGCGCCGGTCTTCGTCTTCATCCATGGCGGGGCGTGGCGCGCCGGGACCGCCGAGAGCTATTCGGCGCCGGCCGAGATGTTTACCCGCGCCGGCGCGAATTTCGTCGTGCCCGATTTCGACTGGGTACAGAACCGCGGCGGCGACCTCTTGCCGATCGCGGACCAAATCCGCCGCGCCATCGCCTGGACGTGGCGCAACGCGGCGAGCTTTGGCGGCGACCCGAACCGTCTCTATATCGGCGGTCATTCGTCGGGCGCGCATATGGCCGCGGTCGCGCTGACCACCGACTGGCCGCGCGAATACGATTTGCCGGACGCTGCGATCAAGGGCGGACTGTGCTCGAGCGGGATGTACGAGCTGACGCCGGTCCGGCTGTCGCACCGCTCGTCCTATGTCAAATTCACCGACGACATGGTCGAGCGGCTGAGTCCGATGCGCCATCTCGACCGCCTCGCGGCCCCGCTGATCGTCTCCTACGGCACCTACGAAACCCCGGAGTTCCAGCGCCAGGCCAGGGAATTCGCCGCCGCCGTCGCGGCCGCGGGGAAGCCGGTCGAGCTGCTGGTTGGCGAGAATTACAGCCACATGGAAACCCCGGAGACGCTGTGCAACCCGTATGGGCTGCTGGGCGCCGCGATCCTGGACCTGATGGGGCTGGCGCCGGGCTGAACCGGCGCGCTAACCTGTCCGCCGAAGATCGCGAAGCGGGAAGGAAGGCGCCATGCAGTACAACGTCATCTCGGCCGACTGCCATGTCGACCTGATCTGGCTGCCCCCCGATCTCTTCACCGCGAACGCGCCCGCCGCGGTCAAGGACCGCATGCCCTATGTCACCGACGGCCCGCGCGGCCGGGAATGGGTGACCAAGAACGGCTCGTCGTTCGGGCTCGACGCCGGGATGGGCTCGGCCGGCCGGAAATACGAGCCCGGCAAAATTCACCGCTCGGACCGGATGGCTTCCACCGGGCTCTATGCCGACGAGCAGCAGAAAATCCGCCGGCTGACCAACCCCGATCTGCGCCTCCAGGACCAGGACCGCGACGGCATCCAGGCCGAAATCCTTTACGGCATCCTCGGCGCCACCAACCGCCTCAACGACAACGAGGCGGCCGGCGCGATGCTGCGCATCTACAACGAATGGCTCGCCGATTTTTGCTCGAAACACCCCGAGCGCTACGGCGGCCTCGCCAACATCCCCAACCACTCCGCCGAGGAGGCGGTCGCCGAGATCGAGCGCGTCGCCAAGCGCGGTAACGTGCGCGGGCTCGAAGTCGCCCGCCGCCACGACATGACGCCGTTATGGGACCCGTGGTGGAACCCGGTCTGGGACGCCATCGCCGCCAGCGGATTGCCGGTGCATTTCCACACGATCGGCGGACCGGGCCGCGATTTCTCCAAGCTCACGGGCAAAACCCTGCTGGCCGCCCGCGCCGCCAGCATCAGCAGCTTCCAGATGCACATGGCCGACGTGCTGATGTCGATGATCTTCGCCGGCGTACTGCATCACCGGCCGCAGATGAAGATGGTGATCGGGGAGGCCGGCACCGGCTGGATCCCCTACATCCTCGACCGCATGGACGCCGAGTGGGAGGACCAGTTCAAGGAGCTCGACCTGACCATGCGGCCAAGCGAGTACTGGCGCCGCCAGTGCTACGCCACCTACCAGAGCGACCCGATCGGGGTGAAGCTGTTGGAGGAGCTGGGCGAAGACAACATCATGTGGGGCTCGGACTTCCCGCACCCCGACGGCATCTATCCGGACTCGCGGGAATACATCGAGAAGGAGCTCGGCCACCTGCCCGCGGCGACCAAGAAAAAGATCGTCTGCGACAACGCGGCGAAGCTCTACCGCTTTGTCAATTAGCGGTACGAGACCCAACCGGCGGCCGCCGACGGTGAGACCTGGCGCGGCGGCCCGCGGCCCGGGGATGAGGCCGGCACATTCGTCGGCAGCCCGCCGAGGAAATCGTCGAGCACCCGGTTGAAGAGCTGCGGCTGTTCGAGGTTCGGCACCGCCCGCGCGCCGGGGATCACAGCGCGCCGGGCCGCCGGGATCATCGAGGCCATATAGGTCGCGGCGGAAAAATACTCGCTGTCGTCGGCCCCGATCACGATGAGCGCCGGCGCCGCGATCGTCCGCAGCGAATCGTGCACCAGCGAGTCGTGCTGCACGACCATCCCGCGCGCCGCATTCGCCAGCCCCTGCGCCGAGCGGTGGCAGGCCATCAAGACTTCGCGGCCTCGGCCGAGCGCGTCGAGCCCCTTTATCTCGATGTCGTGGGCGCGGCTATTGACGCGGTGGTTCCATGCGGTCCGCGCCTCGTGATTGCGAAAGCCGGGGCCGGTATCGCACAGCACCAGCGCCTCGACCCGCTCCCGGTGCTCGAGGTGAAAGGCGAGCGACATCAAGCCGCCAAGCCCCACGCCGGCGATTACCGCCCGCTCCTCGCCGCAGGCGTCGAGCAGCGCGGCCATGTCGCCGACCGTGAGCGCCTGCGAGTAAGCGCCGGGATCGACGGGATCGCCCGAGCCGCCATGCCCGCGCATATCCCACAGGATCAGCCGGTAGCGCTCGGCGAAATGGGCGACCTGGCGATCCCATAGGCGCATCGTCGAGCCGAAGCAATGGGTCAGCAGGACGGGCGGGCCCTGGCCGTGGGCCTCGTATCGTATCGTGACGCCATCGCGATCGATGAATGGCACCCGCTTCTCCCCGAGCCGGACCGCCGGCACTGGCGGCGGCTCGACCCGCTCGGCTATAGTCGCCCCGACCCACCTCGCACATAGGAGCGAAACACATGCGCTGGTTACGATATGAGGCGAACGGGCGCGAATCCTATGGGATCGTCGAAGGAAATATGGTTAACGAGGTGAAGGGCGACCCGTTTTCCGGCTACGAGCTGACCCGCACCAGCCATAAGATCGCCGACGTAAAGTTTCTCGTGCCGGTCGTTCCCAAGACCTTTTACGCGGCCGGGCTCAACTACGTCGAGCACATCACCGAGATGGCGGCGAAGCGCGGCGAGAAGCCCAATATCCCGCCCGCCGCCGATGTCGGCTACCGCGCGAACAACGCGCTGATCGCGCACGGCGAGAACATCGTGATCCCGCACGATGCGGGCGAGCTGGTGCAGTACGAGGGCGAGCTTGTCGCGGTGATCGGCACCAAGGCCAAGCATCTGAGCGAGAGCGAGGCCCTTTCCTGCGTGCTCGGCTGGACCATCGGCAACGACATGAGCGAGCGCACTTGGCAGCGGCAGGACCGCACCCTGTGGCGCGCCAAGAACAGCGATACGTTCAAGCCGATGGGGCCGTGGATCGAGACCGATTTCGACCTCGAAAAGGCGCGCACGATCGTCCGCGTCAACGGCGAGGTGACCGACAATTTCCAGACCAACCACATGCTCTACAGCGTCCGGACCTTTATCAGCCGGATGTCGCAATACTTGACGCTCTACCCGGGCGACGTGGTGTGGATGGGCACCGAGGGCTCGCCGAAAAACCTCAAGCACGGCGATGTGTGCGAGATCGAGATCACCGGCATCGGCATCCTCCGCAACCCGCTGGTGCGGGAAAAGCGCTAGCGCCATGAAGGAACTTTTCGACCTGACCGGAAAGGTCGCCGTTGTCACCGGCTCGTCCCGGGGCATCGGGCGGGCAATGGCGGAAATCTTCGCGGAAGCCGGGGCGAAGGTGGTGATCTCCGGCCGCAACCTGGAGCCATGCGAGGAGGTCGTCGCGGCGATCAAGAATGACGGCGGCGAGGCCATCGCCGTCACCTGCCGCATCTCCGATAAGGCGCAGTGCGAAAACCTGGTCGCCAAGGCCAACGAAGCCTATGGCCGCGTCGACATCATGGTGTGCAACGCCGCGATCAACCCGCATCAAGGCCCGCTCGACACGCTCACCGACGAGGTGTTCGAGCGGATGATGACCAATAACGTGCAGTCGAATTTATGGTTCTCGCGGGCGGTCGCGCCGGGAATGCGCGAACGCAAGGAAGGCTCGATTATCTACATCATCTCGGTCGCGGCCCTCCACGCCACGCTCGATCTCGGCATGTACGGGATCACCAAGGCGGCGGATTACGCGCTGTGCCGCAACCTCGCCGCCGCGTGGGGGCCGGATGGGATCCGGGTCAACTGCATCGCGCCGGGTCTGGTGGTGACCCAGTTCGCCCGCGCGCTCTACGAAGACCCGGAGCGCCGCGCCCGCCGCGAGGCGGCGACCCCGCTGCGCCGGCTCGGCGAGACGCACGACATCGCCGGCCCGGCGCTGCTCCTCGCCTCGCCCGCCGGGGCCTTCATCACCGGCCAGATCATCACCGTCGACGGCGGCACGTCGATCCAGGCGCGGTAAGAGCGCCGTCACGGCGTCCGGGGGGCGGTGACGACCGGCTGCAGGGTTTGGGTCGTCGTCACCGCCGCCGGCGCGGTGTTGACCGAGAAATTCGCCGAGAACGGCAGGTTTTTGCTGTATTGCGCGAGAAACTCGCCGACCGCCGCGAGCGCGGTTTGCGGCACGTAGACGATGTCGAAGGATTTGAGCAGCGGGTCCTCGCCGCCGGCGCCGGCGAAATCGCCGAGCGCCACCTTGTACGAGAAGAGCTTGCCGAATAGGTCGCGGCGCAGCAGCAGGATGTCGCGGGTCTTGGCCCCGGTCTTGACGCCGCCGGCGCGGGCG
>DASUIE010000355.1:0-2897 GCA_036273175.1 Allostellaceae bacterium | reverse complement strand
GCTCGTCGAACGAGCGGACGAAATGCAGCCGGCGCGTCTCGGCGAGCTCGGCGGCATGCTCGGCCGCCGCCTGGAAGTCGCTGCCATGCTCGACGAGCTCGGCGCCGAAGGCGCGCATCGCCGCATTCTTCTCCCGCGAATTGCCGTGCGGCACGACGACCGTCGCCGTAAGGCCGAGGCGGCGCGCGGCGAGCGCCACGCTCTGCCCGTGATTGCCGCGCGTCGCGGTGATGACGCCGGCGATCCCGGGCGATGATTTCCGCAGATCGGCGAGGTAGACGAGGCCGCCGCGCAGCTTGAAGGCGCCGATCGGCGTGTGGTTCTCGTGCTTGACCCAGAGCTCGGCGCCGAGCCGCCGGCACAGCAATGGCCAGCGGTACTGCGGCGTCGGCGGCATCGCCGTCCGCACCAGCCTCGCGGCATCCTCGATCTCGGCGAGCCCCGCGGCCTCCCTCTCCATGGCGGGAGTGTCGCGGGGTCGCGCCGGAGTGTAAACGGCTAGATCGTCTCGAACGGGCTGCCGGTGACGAAATCCTTCGCGCGCTCGTCGTAGCTGCCCCAGCGCACTTCAAAGCCGGGTCCGGCTTTTTCCGCCGCGGCCCGCGCCTCGTCGCGGGTCTCGAATACACCGACGCATCTGGGCCGCCACCCGCCTTTGAACACGACCCAGCCCTGGACCCAGCCGGGATAGCGGGAATTCGAATGAAGCATGTGCTCGGTCTCCTCGCCGCCCCCGTTGCGACGGCCCCCCAAGCCCTAATGGTTAGCTGGGCGTTAATTCGAGTGATCCAAGGGGTTACTCCCTGAGAGGCAGGCAGGCGCGACGGCGGGGACGAGGCGCGATGCGAACGCTTCGGCTTTGCCGCGCCCGGCCGAGCCGATAAGGTGCCGGCGCAGGCCATGACCGTCCTTTCCACCTCCCTCGATCGGCGCTCCGACTCGTTTCGCGCGAATGCCGCGGCGATGCGCGGGCTGGTCGAGGATTTGCGGGCGAAGACGGCTGAAATCGCGCTCGGCGGCGACGCGCCCTCGCGCGAGCGCCACGAGCGGCGGGGGAAGCTGCTGGCGCGCGAGCGCGTGCGGCTGTTGCTCGACCCCGGCTCGCCGTTTCTCGAGCTGTCGCAATTCGCCGCGTACGGGATGTATGACGGCGCGGTGCCAGCAGCCGGGATCGTCACCGGGATCGGTCGGATTTCCGGCCGCGAATGCGTGGTCGTGGCCAATGACGCGACGGTCAAGGGCGGTACCTACTTCCCGCTTACGGTCAAAAAGCACCTGAGGGCGCAGGAGATCGCGCGGGAAAACCGGCTGCCGTGCCTCTACCTGGTCGATTCCGGCGGCGCTTTCCTGCCGGCGCAAGACGAGGTCTTTCCCGACCGCGAGCATTTCGGCCGCATCTTCTACAACCAGGCGCAGCTATCGGCGCTGGGGGTGCCGCAGATCGCCCTGGTGATGGGTTCGTGCACGGCGGGCGGCGCCTATGTCCCGGCGATGTCGGACGAAAGCGTCATCGTCAAGGGACAGGGCACGATTTTTCTCGGTGGGCCGCCGCTGGTGAAGGCGGCGACCGGCGAAGTCGTCTCGGCCGAGGAGCTCGGCGGCGCCGACGTGCACAGCCGCGTCTCGGGGGTCACCGATCATTACGCGCTCGACGATCGCCACGCGCTCGGCATCGCCCGGCGCATCATCGCGAATCTCAATATCGTCAAGCATATATCGCTCGATGTTGCCGAGCCGCGCGAACCCCTGCTGCCGGCCGAGGAGCTCTACGGGGTGATCCCGAGCGACACGCGGCGGCCCTACGACGTGCGCGAGCTGATCGCCCGCCTCGTCGACGGCAGCGAGTTCGACGAGTTCAAGGCGCTTTACGGCCAGACGCTGGTCTGCGGCTTTGCGCGGATCTGGGGCTACCCGGTCGGCATCCTCGCGAATAACGGCATCCTCTTCTCCGAAAGCGCGCTCAAGGGCACGCATTTCATCGAGCTCTGCGCCCAGCGCGGCATCCCGCTCATTTTCCTGCAAAACATCACCGGCTTCATGGTCGGCCGCAAATACGAGAGCGGCGGCATCGCCAAGGACGGAGCCAAGATGGTCACCGCGGTCGCGACCGCCGCCGTGCCCAAATTCACCGTGATCGTCGGCGGCAGCTTTGGCGCCGGCAATTACGGGATGTGCGGGCGCGCCTATGGGCCGCGGCTTTTGTGGATGTGGCCGAACGCGCGCATCTCGGTCATGGGCGGCGAGCAGGCGGCCTCGGTGCTGGCGCAGGTGCGGCGCGACGGGATGGCGGCACGCGGCGAGGATTGGCCGGCCGCGGCGGAGGAGGCGTTCAAGGCGCCGATCCGCGACCAGTACGAGACCCAGGGCCATCCTTATTACGCCAGCGCCCGGTTGTGGGACGACGGTATCATCGACCCGGCGGATACGCGCCTCGTGCTGGGGCTGGCCATCTCGGCGAGCCTCAACGCGCCGATCGAAAAGACGCGCTTCGGCGTGTTCCGGATGTGAGATGTTCGCGAAAATCCTGATCGCCAACCGCGGCGAGATCGCCTGCCGGGTGATCCGCACGGCGCGCCGGCTCGGGGTGGCGGCCGTCGCGGTGTATTCGGAGGCGGATGCCGGCGCGCTGCACGTCGCGATGGCCGACGAGGCGCGGGCGATCGGGCCGGCCCCGGCGCGCGACAGCTACCTCAGGGGCGACGCGATCATCGCCGCCGCCCTCGAAAGCGGCGCCGAAGCGGTGCATCCCGGATACGGATTTCTCTCGGAGAATGCGGAGTTCGCCGAGGCCTGCGCGGCGGCCGGTCTTGTCTTTATCGGGCCGCCGGCCGCGGCGATCCGGGCGATGGGGTCGAAATCGGCGGCGAAGGCGCTGATGGCGAGGGCCGCCGTGCCGG
>DASUIE010000354.1:0-7047 GCA_036273175.1 Allostellaceae bacterium | reverse complement strand
GGGGAGGATGCGGGTGCCGAGCCCCGCCACCGGAAAGACCGCCTTGCGGACGCGTTTGTGCATCGTCTCAATCTCTACCGCTGGTCAGTGGTAACATAGTCAGTCTGGCTATCCTAAAAACCGTTAACGGCGACAACCCCGTTACAATCCGGTTCAATATGCGGCCACGGCCCGGCGCGCACGGCGGGTCTGGGCGGCGAGACGGATCGGCGCGTTCGGCGCCCCGAAGCCGGCATAGGCGCGGCGCTCCACAATCTCGAAAAAGAAGCCGCCATCGAAATTATCGGTCTAGGCCTGAAGAAATTCGCCGCCGCCTTGGCGGTCGTAGAGGATGTTGTCGCGGCGCAGCCGGTCGAGATCGGGATCGGCGATGTCGATCCGCGCGGCCAGGTCGTCGTAGTAGTTTTCCGGGATCGGCAGCAGCGAGACGCCGTTCTCGCGCAGCCGCCCCACGGTCGCGAAAATGTCGCCGGTGGCCAAGGCAATGTGCTGGACACCGGAGCCGAATAGGTCGCTGAGAAACCGCGACGACATAGTCTGACGGCTTTGCGAGGCGTTTAGCACCAGGCGGAACCCGCCGTCTTCGGTTTCGACGGCCTGGCTCAGCACGACCCCGCCGGGGTCCAGCACATCCTGCACCGGATGTTTTCGCAGGTCGAACAGCGACGTGTAGAAGAGGAGCCAAGTCAGCATCTCCTCGTGCTGCATCGATTGCGATATGTGGTCGAAAGCGGTGAGCCCCGCGCCCGGCGCCGTCGCGGGTTGCGGATCGAAATCGATGTCCCAGTGGCGGCCGAGATCGGTCCTGTCGTCGACGAAATAGACGAGGCTGCCGCCGAGCCCGCGCACCGCCGGGATGTCGATCTCGCCGGTGCGGACGACCTGCCGAAAGGGCTGATCGAGAAGCTGGGCGGCGCGGGCGCGGGTCGCCGCGGCATCGTCGACCCTAAGGGTCAGCGCGCAGACCGACGAGCCGTGGGTGATGTTGAAGGAGTGGGCGAAACCCTCCTTCTCGCGGTTGACGACGAAATTGATGCCGCCCTGGCGCCATCGCGTCACCGCCTTGGATTTGTGGATGCCGGCCTTGGCGAATCCGAGCGCGGCGAGCGAGGCTTCGAACCCAGCAGCCGCCGCGTCGTCCATCGCAAACTCGACAAAGTCGATGCCGCGGCATCGCGCGCGCGGCGCCAGTTTCGGGATGCCGCGGATCGCCGCGCCGCTGCGCGAGCGCAACTCGTCGAGCATCACCAGGAGCGAGCGCTGGCCGTCGATTGCGACACGGCGCGGCGACCCGGCCCGGAAGCTGTCGTTGAAGATTTCGAGCGAGACGAGCCCATCGAACCCGGTCGCCCGCAGCGCGTCCATAAACTCGTCGATCGGAAACTCGCCCTGGCCCGGAAAGCAGCGATAGTGTCGGCTCCACGACAGGTAATCCATGTCGAGCCGGGGCGCGTCGGCCATCTGCACCAGGAAGATGCGGTCCTTCGGGATCGACCGGATCGCGCCGAGATCGGTATTGCGCGCGAGGATGTGAAAGCTGTCGAGGACGAGCCCGACCGCGGGGTGGTCGGCGCGGCGCACCACCTCCCAGGCATCGCGGTAATCGTTGATGTGCCGACCCCAGGCCAGCGCTTCGAAGGCGACACGGAAGCCGCGGCGGGCGGCACGCTCGCCCAGTTCGCGGAAATCGGCCGCGGCCCGGTCGATCCCGCCGAGCGAGTCGGGGGAGACGTTGCTGCACACCATCAAAAGGTCGCAGCCAAGCTCCTCCATCAGGTCGAATTTGCGCTCCGCGCGCGAGAAGCCCTTGGTACGCTGCGGCTCCGGCATTCCCTCGAAATCGCGGAACGGCTGGAATGTCACCACCTTGAGCCCGAGCGACTTGATCGCCGCCCCGATCTCGGCCGGAGTACCGTCGAACGACAGGAGGTCGTTCTCGAAAATCTCGATGCCCTTGAACCTCGCGCCGGCGATCGCCGTCAGCTTTTCGTTGAGCGTGCCGCTCAGACAAACGGTGGCGATCGCGGTCTGCATCGGGGTTCACTCCATGCTGGCGAAATGGCGGATCATCCGGCCGGCGTCCGGCTCTATCCCGGTAAACAGGCGAAACGCGCCGACCGCCTGGAACACGGCCATCGTTCCCCCGCTCATCGTGCGGCAGCCCACATCCCGCGCGGCGTGGAGCAGCTCGGTTTCGAGCGGGAAGTAGACGACATCGGCGACCCAAAGCTCGCGGCGCAGCCAGTCCCGCGGCACCGGCATGCCGGGATGCCCGACCATCCCGACCGGCGTCGTGTTGACGAGCCCGTCCGCCCGCGCGATCGCCGCCGCCGGGTCGTCGAGCGTCACCGCTCGGCCGGCGCCGAACCGCCCGCCCAGATCGTCGGCGAGCCCCGTCGCCTTCTCCCGGTCGGTATCGAAAATCGACAGCTCGCCCACACCGGCGGTCAACAGCGCATGGGCAACGGCCGATCCCGCGCCGCCCGCGCCGAGCTGCAGCACGCGCCGGCACGGGGCGTCGGCCAGCTCTCGCCTGAAACTTTCGTGAAACCCATACCAGTCAGTGTTGTGCCCCGTGGTCTTGCCGTCCGGGCCGAAAACGACCGTGTTGACGGCCCCGATCGCCCGCGCGTCCGGCGACAGCGCATCGAGCAGCGGGATCACCGTCTGCTTGCACGGGTGGGTGATGTTGAGCCCGGCAAAGCCGAGAAGCTTCGCGGCCCGCAGCAACTCGGGCAACGGCGCCGCCACACGGTCGAGATCGATCAAATGATAGTGATAGTCGAGGCCGTGCTCCCGCCCTTCCCGCATATGCAGGGCGGGCGACCGCGATGCCTGGATCGTCGCGCCGATCAACCCAACCAAAACGCTTGCAGCCATCGCCTTCCTCTACCGTTGCAGCAGAACGTCGCGGGCGCGATTTATCTTCCCGGCGAGGTAGTCGCTGCCGCCGTGGTCGGGGTGAACCTGTTTCATCAGCCGGTGATGCGCCTCGCGGATCGCCGCCGCATCGGCCCCCGGTTCGAGGCCCAGGATCGCATAGGCCTCGTCGACCGAGACATCGGGTCCGGACGGCGCCGCCCGCCGCTCGCTCCCCGCGCCGAGATCGTCGCGCCAATCGGGGTGGGCGCGGTCGAGATAGGCCTCGACCAGTCGCGCGCCCTCCTCGTCGCCGGCCCGGCATTCGCGGAGCAGCGCGATCAGGTCGGCCCGCCGCAACTCCTCGAGCCGCACCCCGGCAAAGGCGCCTTGCAGCACCGTGCCGGTCATCGTGCCGGTGTCGTGGTCGAGGCTCATGCGCAGGAATGGGGTCTGTACATCCGAGCTGCGGCTTGTCGCCGGTCCGCGCAGCCCGGAGAACAGCGAGCGATAGCGCCGCCACGCCGGCAGCCCGATCGCCAGCGGCAGCCACAAAAAGCTGAACCGCTCCGACAGCAGCAGGAACAGCGCCAGCGCCGCGGCCGCCGCGATCAGCACCCATTTGAACCACTGGGCGAGCTTTTGCGGCGGTGTGTTGAGGAAGAGGTAGATCAGCAGCACGACGCCGCCGAGGATCGCCAGCCCGCCGAGGATGGCCATCCCGTCCGCGCTAGCCGCGCAGCTGCGCGGTCAGCAGCCCGATCTCGCCGCCCTTCGTCTCCTTGTAGGCGGTCAGCGCCCGGTAGCCGCCGGCGGCATAGACCGCGACCGCGGCGAGCAGTTCCTTGAGCCGCCCGGCGCTCGCGAGATCGAATTGCAGATAGGCCCCGCGCGACAGCTTGGCGATCTGGCGAAAGGCGCGGGCCGCGACCGGATCGTCGCCTTCATGGAAGACGAAAGCGGGCACGCCGAGAAGGCCGAGTTCGCCGGCGAGGCGGCACAGCCGGTCGACATCCTCCTCCATCGCGTCGCCGACAAAGACGAGGGCGCCGACCCGCCGCTTTTTTGTCTCGGCGATCGCGTGATCGAGCACCCGCTCGATCTGGGTCTCGCCGCCGAGGCACGAGACCGCGCGCATCGCCCGGTGCAGTTCGGCCGCGCTCGCCATCCAGCGGCTCGCCTTGCACTCGTTGAAGCCGCGATAGAAGACGAGCTTGACGTCGAGCCCGCCAAGCCCGGCGGTCGCTTCGAACATTTCGCCCTGGATGCGGCAGGCGCGGTCCCAGCTCGGCTCCCGGCTGGCGGTGGCGTCGAGCGCAAAGATCAGCCGTCCGCGCCCGCCGGCCGGCCGCACCGCCGGCGCCTTGCCGAGATCGCGCAAGAAGGAATCGACCTCGGCCGAGTTGGATTTGGCGGGCAGCTTCGGGTCGTCGCTCACGCCGGCTTCAGCCACACCGAGGTGTCGTGGAACACGCCGCCGCCGCGCGGCAGCCCTGGCTCGGCGCTGGTCAGGAGGTTGATGCCGATGCCTTCCTCGAAGGCGTGGTTCGGCCAAATCCCCTCGACCACGACCACCCGCTGCTGCAGCCCGTCGAAGGCGCGGGCATGGACGACGACGCTGCCCTTGGCGTTGCCGATGCGCACCCGCCCGCCATCCGCGATGCCGAGCTCGGCAAGCGCCTCGGGGTGGATCATCGCGGTCGGCCGCCCCTCGCGGGCGATGCCGGACGGGGTGTTGTTGAAGCTGGTGTTGAGGAACGAGCGCGACGGCGCCGGCACCATGCGAAACGGCCGCTCCGGGTCGCCGTCGTCGATCACCGCGGCGTGGTCGGGGAAATCGGAAAGCCCGGCGGCATTCGGCCCCATCGCCTGCCAGTCGGCGCGGAAGTGGAACTTGCGGTCGGGATGGCCGAAGCCGTTGAGAAAATGCCCGGTCTCGAAGCCGGGCCAGAAGTCGCGCCAGGTCCCCTCGGTGAAATCCTCGCGGCCGGGCATGTCGCTGACCCGCAGCGTTTCGTCGATGATCTCCAGCGCGGTCATGCCGAAGCCGGGGTGATCGGCGCCGAGGCGGCGCGCGAGCTCGCATTGCACATCGTGGTTCGACCGGCACTCGGCGTGCGGCGGCACGACCGCGCGGCCGACCTGGATAAAGGTATGCGCGCCCGAGGTGTAGATGTCGTCATGTTCGAGAAACGTCGTCGCCGGCAGGACGATGTCGGCCATCGCGGCGGTCTCGGTCAGGAACTGCTCGTGGACGCAGACGAAAAGGTCGTCGCGGGCAAAGCCTTGGTGGACGAGGCCAAGCTCGGGAGCGACGACCATCGGGTTGGTGTTCTGGATCAGGAGGGCGGTCAGCGGCGGCCCGTCGCCGAGATCGCGCTTGTCGCCGCACAGCGCCGGGCCGATGCGGCACTGGTCGATGATGCGCGTCGCCGGGTCGAGCCGGTCTAGCCCCTCGATCAGCGTGCGGTCGATCGGCACCAGCCCGTGGTTCGAGTAATGCGCGCCGCCGCCCTCGTATTGCCAGGCGCCGGTGACTGCCGGCAGCGAGATCGCCGCGTGCATCTGCGCCGCGCCGTTCCGCGAGCGCTAGAAGCCGTAGCCGAGCCGCAGGTAGCTGCGCCTGGTCCGGCCGTAGAGGCGGGCGAACTCGGCGATCTCCGCGGCGGCAAGCCCGGTGATGGCGGAGGCCCAATCCGGCCCGCGGCTGCGCAGATGCGCCTCCAGCCCGGCCGGGTCGTCGGTGTAGCGCGCGAGGTACGCACGGTCGGCGTAGCCCTCGGCAAAGAGGACATGCATGACGCCGCAGGCAAGGGCGCCGTCGGTGCCGGGCAGCAGCGCCAGGTGCATGTCGGCGATCTCGGCGGTGCCGGTGCGGTAGGGGTCGACGACGACCAGCTTCGCCCCGCGCTCCTTCCGCGCCCGGGCGATGTGGGTCATCACGTTGATTTGGGTCGAGACCGGGTTGCCGCCCCACACGACGATCAGGTCCGACAGCGCCATCTCGCGGCCGTCAACCCCGCGCTTGGCGCCGACGCCGGCGAGCCAGCCGGCATCGGTCAGCATGTTGCAGATCGTCAAGTCTTCGCGCGAATAGCGCAGCGCGTGACGCAGCCGGTTGATGCCGTCGCGCTGCACCAGCCCCATCGTGCCAGAGTAGTAATACGGCCACACGGTCTCGGAGCCGTGCCGCTGCACCGCGCGGGTAAACCGCTCGGCGACCTCGTCGAGCGCGTCATCCCACGATATCGGGACGAACGCCGCGCGCCCTTCGCCCTTCGCGCCGATCCGTCGCAGCGGCACCGACAGCCGTTCCGGGTGGTACTGCCGCTCGTCGTAGCGCGCGACCTTGGCGCAGACGACGCCGTCGGTGTAGCTCTGCCCCGCCGCGCCGCGCACCCGCCCGATCCGCCCGCCGTCGAGCCGCTCGACCTCCAGCGCGCAGGCGCTCGGGCAATCGTGCGGGCAGACGGTAAAGGCGGTGTCGAGCGGCAAAACCAGTGCTCCGGGTCGTATTTTGCTGCACGATACCAGCTATGAGTTCGGGTTTGGAGATTTGGCGATGGCGTTCGCGCTGACCGAGGAACAAGAGGAAATCCGCGAGGCGGTGGCGCGGCTGTGCACCCGCTTCGACGACGCCTATTGGCTGAAGCGCGACACCGAGGGCGGGTTCCCGCACGAATTCCACCAGGCGATGGCGGAAGGCGGCTGGCTCGGGGTGGCGATGCCGGAGGAATTCGGCGGCAGCGGGCTCGGCATCACCGAGGCCGCGGTGGTGATGCAGGCGGTGGCGCAATCGGGCGCCGGGTTTTCGGGCGCCTCGGCGGTGCACATGAACATCTTCGGCCTGCACCCGGTCGTCGTCTTCGGCAACAAGGAGCAGCAGCAGCGCTGGCTGCCGCCGCTGATCGCCGGCAAGGAAAAGGCCTGTTTCGCGGTCACCGAGCCGGATGTCGGGCTCGACACGACCCACATCAAGACGCGGGCGGTCAAGGAGGGGAACGGCTATACGATCACCGGCCGCAAGATCTGGACCTCGACCGCCCAGGTCACCGAGAAGATGCTGATCCTGACGCGGACGACCGCCTACGAGGACTCGGCGCGGCCATCGCAGGGGATGACGCTGTTCTACACCGATCTCGACCGCGGCGCCGTCGAGGTCCGTGAAATCCCAAAGATGGGCCGGCA
>DASUIE010000353.1:0-5468 GCA_036273175.1 Allostellaceae bacterium | reverse complement strand
GTGGGAACGGGATCGACCGCCTGCTATCGCTCATCGAACTCATCACGGCTCACGCATGGATTCGTCCATACCGCGCAGCAGCCCGTTCAGCATGTACATGAACAGCGAGCGCGTGCCGATATGGATGTCCCCGGTCAGGGTCATGCCCGGAACGAGGCGAAACCCGGCGGGAACGTTGTGCAAATTGGTGTCGGTCAGCCGCACGTTGACCTTGTAGTACGGGTCCATCGGCTGGGTTGCCTGGGAGTCGACGGTGCTGTCGTCGGTGTTGAAGATGCCGTCGCTGATCGACTCGACGACGCCCTGCGCGGCGCCGTGCTCCGCGTAGTTGAAGGCATCGAGCTTGATCGTCACCTTGTCGCCGGTGCGGATAAAGCCGATCTCGCGCGGCGAGATGTGCAGCGACGCGGCGACCGGCGACTTGAGCGGCGCGAGATAGACCAGCGGCTCGCCCTGGTTCAGCACGGAATGGACCGACACCTTGGCCAGCTTCAGCACATAGGCGTCGGTCGGCGCGGTCAGCCGCACCTGGTCCTGGTGCTTGGTCGCCTTGCTGAGCTGCTCGACCGCCTGGTCGTACTGCCCCTGCGCGGTTACCAGCTCCTGGCTGGTTTGACCGAACCACTGCTGGATAAAGGCATTGCGCGTCGCGGCGGTCGCGTCGAGCTGGTGCTGGGTCTCGACCATCGAGTTGCGGTCGGCTTCGATCTGCCGGAGGATCTCGAGGCGCTGGTCGGTCGCCGCGAGCAGGTTCAGCCGGCTGCCGACCTGCGCCGCCGCCAGGGTCGCGCGCATCTGCTCGATTTCGTTCGAGATTTTCGAGCGCTCGGTATAACGCGCCGCATCCGCCTGGTACTTCGCCAGTGTCGCGCGCTGCTGGCTGATTTGCTCATCGTAGGATTTCACCTGCGCGTCGAACTGCGCCTTGCGCTGCGCGTAGTAGGCGCGTTGCAGCGCGACATAGCCGGCGAGCGACGGCTTTGCGTTCGGCTGCATGGCGAAGGGCTGCTGCGCGAGCTCGGCCTTGGCGCGTTGGATCTGGGCGTCGAGGCTGGCGATCTGCGCCTTCAGCGCATCCACGTCGGCGCTGGAAAAGGTCGGGTCGAGGGTCGCCAGAAGCTGCCCCGCCTTCACCTCCTGGCCTTCGGTCGCGTCGATGGTCTTGACGATCGACTGGTCGAGCCCGCCGAGGATGATCGTCGGATCGACGGTGACGATATGCCCGGCCGTCGAGTTCACGACGCGATCGACCCGCATCACCGCGGTCACGAGCAGTATCGCCACGAACACGCCGGCCAGCACCCACAGCGTCACATGCGCCTGGACCGGGTTCGGTCCCTCGAGGATTTCGGCAGTTTCGGACTGGTAGAGCCGGACTTCCTTGGCCGGCTCCACGCCGTCACTCGCTGCCCGCCGGACGGAAAGGAATGACTTCATGCGCTGGCCTCGCCTGGAGGTGCCTGTGTTGCTGGTACCAGAGATTGCCGTAGATGTCGCACCGCTCCAAAAGGTCGTCGTGCCGGCCGATGTCGTAGACCATCCCCCGCTCCAGCACGAGGATCTGATCGGCCGGCACCAGCATCGCCAGCCGGTGCGAGATGACGATCAGGGTGCGGCCCTTGGCGATGCGCGACAGGTTGGCGTTGATGATCGCCTCGCTCTCGGCGTCGAGCGCGCTCGTCGCCTCGTCGAGGATCAAGATGCGCGGGTTTGTGATGAGCGCCCGCGCGATCGCCAGCCGCTGGCGCTGTCCGCCCGACAAATTGGGCGACCCCTCGAAGATATAGGTCTCGTAGCCGCGCGGCAGCCGCTCGATGAATTCCTCGGCGCCGGCAAGGCGCGCCGCGACGATGATCTCGTCAAAAGTGGCATCCGGTTTGCCGGCGGCGATCGTCTCGCGGATCGTGCCGCGGAACAGGAAGTTTTCCTGCAAGACGACACCCAGGCTGGCGCGCAGGTGATCGACGTCGTACTGCCGCATGTCGATCCCGTCGATTTTGATCAGCCCCTCGTAGTTGCTGTGCAGCGACTGAAGGAGCCGGGTAACGGTGGTCTTGCCCGACCCGCTGCGCCCCATGATGCCGAAGACGGATCCCTCGGGCACTTCGAAGGAAACCTTGTCGAGCGCCGGGGCGGTCGTTCCCTGATAGCGGAAGCGCACATCGGCGAACTCGACACGGCCGCGGATCGGGGTGCGCACCCCGTATTCCGAACGGCCCTCCTCGGGCACCTGGTTGACCAGGTCGCCCAGCGCCTGCACCGCGAGCCGGACCTCGTCATACTGGGTCAGCAAATTGGCCAGCTGGATCAGCGGCGCGGCGACGCGGCTGGTCAGCATCATAAAGGCGATCAGGGCGCCGACATAAACCTGGTCCTTGGTCGAGATCGCCAATAACACGGCGAGAGCGAAGACGCCGTTCGTCATCAGCCGCTCGAGCGGATGCACCACGGTCTGGACCATGTTGGCCAACCGCCCCTCGGCAAAGCGCAGCCGCGCCGCCTCGGCGACGTGAACGTCCCACTCGTGACGGCGCCGCGCGTCGAGGGCCATCGCCTTCACCGTGCGGATGCCGACAAAGGTTTCGACCAGGAACGCTCCCTTTACGCCCTCGACCCCATACACCGCGCCGGTCGCCCGCCGCAGCGCCGGCAACCTCATCAGAATCCACACGCAGATGATGGCGCAGAGGCCCAGCACGAAGAACGTCAGCAGCGGGCTGAAAAAGAACATGATCGGGATGAAGATGACCAGCACCCCCGCGTCGAGCACGGTGCCGAACAGCTGTCCGGTGAGGAAATTCCGGATCTTTTGGAACTCGTTCATGTCGCGCAGCAACTCGCCGACCGGCTTGCGCTCGAAGAAGTCGATCGGCAGCGCCAGCACTTTTTCGAACAGGTACACCGAAAGCACCGCGTCGATGCGCTGACCGATGTACAGCACCAGATAGCGCCGCAAATAAAAGAACCCGGTCTCGAATGCGATCAGCACCAGCATCGCGACGCAGAGCACCGCGAGCGTGTTGAGGCTGCCGTAGCCGAGCACGCGGTCGATCAGCAGGCGCCAGAACATGATCGGCGACAGAGCGAGCAGGCTGAGCATGAACGCACTGATCGCCACGTCGCGGGCGATCCGGCGGTCCTTCATCAAATGGGCGACGATCAGCCAGATGCCGAAAGGCTGGTCTTTGTCGCGGGTCCGATAGTCGCGCTTGATCAGGATGACGTCGCCGGTCCACGCGGCGCGGAACCGCGCCTCGTCGATCTGGATCGCGGCGTCCTCGCCGGCATTGGGGTCCTGCAAGGTGACGGAGGCCGCCTGATTGCTGCTCGCCACCGCCTGCAAGACCATGGCAATGCCGTTGCGCAGCATGACGATGACGGGCAACGCCCGTCCCAGCTCGAGCACGTCGTTCCACTGCAGCCGCGTACGCTCGGCGCGCAGGCCGACCGCTTGGGCGACCGTGACGAGCTTGTCGACGGTCATCGCCTCCGGCTGCAGGAGGTGATCGTGGATCAGTTGCGAGGAGGTCAGGTGCAGGCCGCGGCTGCGCGCCGCCATCGCCAGAGCGCCGATCAGCGACATCCCGGTGGCGGCCGACGACCCGCCCGCGGACGCAGCCGCGGTTCTCGTCGGCGTCGAATTAGCCATTATCGTCCCCCGATCCCCACGCGCCGGGAGGCGCGAGCCGCCCCGTCAGCGCATCCGCCGAACGCCGCCCGAGCCGCCGGTCGGGGCGGGGGCGCGCCGGCCCGCGGGCTCACAGCTCAGCCGAAACGTCGCTGACGAAGCGATACCCGCGGCGGAACTCGGTCTTTATCAAATCCCGGGCCGATTCGCCAATAGGATCAAGCTTTTTGCGCAGCCGGTTGACGACGACGTCGATGGCCCGATCGGTGGCCGGGCGATGCCGGCCGTAAAGCGCCTCGGCGAGGACGGTGCGCGACTGGACTTCCCACGGATTGGACACGAGATGCGACAGGAGCCGGTTTTCGGCGCTGGTCAGCCGGGCGCGCATGCCGCGGTCGCCGATCACGATATTCTGCTGCGGACGGAAGCGCAGCCCGGCGAAGGCGACCGTGCCGAGTTCGCGCTGCGCGGGAGGCGGCGGCGGCGCCTTGGTGACCCGCACGATCTGCTGCAAGGCCTGGTTCAGCGTCACCACGTCGACAGGCGCGGCGATGCAATCCGCGGCGCCGGCGATGCGATAGTCGCGCGCGGTGTGCGCGCTCTCCTCGCAGACGACCAGGATCGGGATCGTGGATTGCCGGCGGATGCGCAGGATGGTCTCGACCCCCTTGCCGTTGGCGTGGGTCAGATCGAGCACGACCACATCGGGCTTGGCGTCTTTAAGAAGATTAAAGAACCGGCCTTCGGGTCCGCCCGTCTCGACTTCCGAACCGTCCGCATCGAGGCTCGGATCGCCGCCGGGGATCGAAAAATCCTCGCGGGCGACGACTATCGTGGTTGCGGTTGGCATCGCCGCGTCCTTTATTCCGTCAGCGCCGATGTGCTACTGCGTCCACCACGGCGGACGCGAATAAGACACGGTTCGTTCAACCAATGCACTGATCCATTCGGTAGAAGTATGTTCAGCATTGACCGACCCTGCCTAAGCGCAACATCAAGCTTACGTTTTATTTTTTGCAACAATTTTGCATAAATTGAAAAAAATTTCATGGTTAACGCGCATCGCGTTTTGGTTAAAGTCGTTAACCGAGATTCTTACTCGCGGCGAGAAAGCGCGGCTAGTTTTCTCCAATTCCAGCTGAAAATTCAAGCGCTTTTCGGGCGTTCCCGCGGGCGATTCGACGATGGCGGAAGGTGGCCGCGGTCAGCCTTTGCCGCGCCGGATCAGGCGCCGCAACAACCCGACATAGGCGGGCAGACAGACCGCGCTCAGATCGAAGCGCGAGATAACCGTCCGGCGAGCGGCGGCGCGCAGTCTTTCGTCCCGCTCCGGGCGCGATGCCGCCTCGGCGAGACGGTCGACGAGCGCCGCGGTGTCGAAAAAATCGACAAGATGTCCGTTCTCGCCGTCGGTAATGACCTCTTCGACCGGCGCGGTTCGCGACGCGACGATGTGGCAACCGGCCGACATCGCTTCCAGAAACGACCACGAGAGGACAAAGGGATAGGTCAGGTAGACATGCGCCGAGGAGATCTGCAGCACGGCGAGGTATTGCATGTACGGGATCGTGCCGAGGAAGTGGACGCGGCTCAAATCGAGCCGGCCGTCGAGCTCGGCAAGCATCTGCTCCCGCCAGCTTGCCGCCTTGGTCGGCTGGCGGCCATAGCTGACGGCGTTGCCGCCGACGATCAGCACGCGCGCCTTGGGCAGCCGCTCGAGCAGCTCGGGCAGCGCGCGCATAAAAATGTGGAAACCGCGATACGGTTCGAGGTTTCGCGCGCTGTAGGTGATCACCTGGTCGCGCGCCGACAGGCTCGGTCCGCCGCCTATCCATAACCG
>DASUIE010000352.1:0-16675 GCA_036273175.1 Allostellaceae bacterium | reverse complement strand
CGGTGCATGTCTGGCTCGACAGCCCCGGCCTCGCCGACCACGCGCACAAGCTCGGCGGGCATGTCCGCTTCGGCACCGCGCTGACGCAAAAGCAAACCGAGATCGCGATCCTCTGCACCGCGCGCTATTGGACCGCGCAGTTCGAATGGGCCGCGCATGTCAACCTGGCGCTGAAGGCCGGGATAGCCCAGGACGCGATCGACGCGATCGCCGAGCGGCGCGTGCCCAAATTCACCGATCCCGACGACCAGATCGTCTACGACTTCGCTGACAGCTATTACCGCGACCACCGCGTCGACGACGCGACCTTCGCGCGCGCCGAGAAGCGCTGGGGCCGGCAGGGCGTCGTCGATCTCGCCGGGCTCATCGGCTACTACTCGTTCGTCTCCGTGACCCTCAACGTCTTCGAGGTGCCGACCCCGGCGGGTGCGAAGCTCCTGGAGAAATAGCTACTCGCCCCGCCCCTCGGCGGCGCAGCGGCACTGGTCGACCTGGTGCAGCTCGACCATGTTGCCGCTGGGGTCGTTGACGAAGATCTGCTCGGCCTCCGGCCCGTTGATCCCGGTCATCGACCAGTACTTGACCCCGAGGCGGTCGAGCTCGGCCTTGGCCGCCTGGATGTCGGCGACCGACAGCGCGACATGCGGGATCGTCGGGTCCTGGCCCGGCCCCTTCGCCAGCGTCGAGGGCTGGGCGCCGCCGATCAGATGGATCTGACCGCCGGCGCCGACATTGATCCAGAAGCCGGGCACACCGGGGATCGTCGGCCGGCCGGGATCGGCGCCGAGGCCGAGCACGTCCTTGTAGAAGGCCGCGACCGCCGCGAGGCCGTCGCCGCCGGCGTCGATGCGCGTCGCGTGGTGGTGGATGCCCAGGACTTCGATCGCCATCTCAGGTCTTCTCCACGTTCCAGAACAGGTAGGCCGGCGCGAGGATGCGGCCCTTGACGTTCTTTCGGTAGGCAGTTTTCGCCTTGAACATCCCGGTCGGGATGTAGGGCACCGTCTCGAACGCGCGCTCCTGGAGCTGCACGGCGAGCTTTTTGCGGGTGTCGAGGTCGGTCGCCTTGATCCACGCTCCACGCAGCTCCTCGATCTTGTCGTCCTTGGCCCAGCCGAACCAGGCGCCGTCGCCGTTCGACCGCAGAGCCTGGTTGACCGTCGGGTCGAGCATGTCCGCGCCGACCCAGCCGGTGCCGAACACGTTCCATCCGCCCTCCTCCGGCGGCTTTTTCGAGGCGCGGCGGGTGACCTCCTGCCCCCAATCCATCGCGACGAGGTCGACATTGAGGCCGAGCCGTTTCATCTGGTCGGCGACGACGACCGCCTGGGTATGCGGCACCTGCAGGTCGACGCCGTCGAGCACGACGATTTTCTCGCCCTTGTAGCCGGCCTCGGCGACGAGCTTCTTGGCCTTGTCGAAATCGCGGGGATCGGTCAGGGCCTTCGACCCGGCGTCGCTCGACATCGGCGTGCCGCAGGTAAAGAACGAGGCGCAGACCTGCCAGTCCTTCTTGTCGCCGGCGACGGCCGACATGTAGGCGGACTGGTCGGCGACCATCATCACCGCCTGGCGCATCTTGGGATTGTCGAACGGCGGGAACAGCTGGTTGAACCGCACCATCGTCATCGTGCCAAGCGGATCGGCATCGGCGACGACGACATCGGGGTTGGCCGCGAGCACCGGCACCAAATCGTTGATCGGGTTCTCCCACCAATCGACTTCGCCGGCATTGAGCGCGGCGGCGGCAGTGGTGTGATCGGGAACGTAGAGCCATTCGACCCGGTCCACCTTCACCACCTTGCCGCCCGAGGCCCAGCTCGGCGGCTCCTTTCGCGGCACGTAATCGGTATTCTTGACGTAGACGACCTTGTTGCCGGGCTGGAACTCCTCCTTGACGAACTTGAACGGGCCGGAGCCGACCATCTCGGTGACCTGGGTGAACGGATCGGTCTTCGCCAGCCGCTCGGGCATGATGAAGGGCACCAGCGTCGACACCTTGGCCAGCCCGTCGATCAGCAGCGGGAACGGCTCCTTGAGCTTGATCGTAAAGGCCTTCTCGCCGTCCGGCGCCATCTTGTCGATCGACTTGACCATGATCTGGCCGAGCCCGTCGCGCGCCATCCATCGGGTGAGCGAGGTCGTGCAGTCGATCCCGCGCACCGGCTGGCCGTCATGGAATTTGAGCCCGTCGCGCAGTGAGAAGCTGTAGGTCAGCTTGTCCGGCGAGACGTGGAAGTCGCCGACCATCTGCGGATGCGGGGCGAATTCGGCATCGAGCGCGAACAGCGAGTCGAACACCAAATAGCCGTGGTTGCGGGTGATATACGCGGTGGTCCAGATCGGGTCGAGCACGCGCAGATCGGACTGCGCGATAAACCGCAAGGTTTTGGCGTCGGCGGCGCGGGCGAGGCTCAGAGGGGCGGTCGCGGCCAATGCGGCGGCGCCGGCTGCCTTGCCGAAATCGCGGCGGGTGAGATTTTGCGCCATTGTTTCCTCCCTGCTTGGCATTAGTTGAGCGCAGGATAGCAGGAAGGCGGCGAGGAACAATGCGATGCGGATTATGACGGGAATAATGCTCGCCGGATTGGCCGCGCTCCCCGCCTATGCCGAACTTCCCGCCGTGACCCCGCCGAAAGCGCTGCCGGACAGGCCGAAGCCGGAAGTCTGCGCGCAGGTATTCCAGCCCGTCTGCGGCAAGAAGCAGGGACACCCGAAGGACTACACCAGCGAATGCATGGCGCGGATGGACGGCGCCTCGGGGATCAAGCCCGGCCATTGCAGCCCGGGCGAGTAGCGGCCCGATGCGGCTCGACGATTTCGACTACGAGTTGCCGCGGGAGCTAATCGCGGCGCATCCGGTCGAGCCGCGAGAGGCGGCGCGGCTGCTGACGATCCCCGCGCACGGGGATTTCGCCGACCGCCATATCGCCGATCTCCCGGAATTGCTGCGCCCGGGCGACCTTCTCGTCTTCAACGACACCAAGGTGATCCCGGCGCGCCTGGTCGGACGACGGGGGGAAGCGCGGGTCGAGGCGACCCTCCACCGCGACCTCGGGGGCGGCGCCTGGCGCGCTTTCGTCAAGGGCGCGCGGAGGATTCGTCCCGGCGACCGCGTCGTCTTCGCCGAGGATTTTGCGGCTCGGGTCGCCGAGAAGCACGAGGAGGGCGATGTCAGCCTTGCCTTCGACCTGGAGGGCGAGGCGTTTCACGCGGCGCTCCGGCGATATGGGGCCATGCCGCTGCCGCCCTACATCCCGCGTCCCGAGGGCCCGGACCGGCGTGACGTCGCCGATTACCAGACGATGTTCGCCCGCCGCGATGGCGCCGTCGCCGCGCCGACCGCGGGCCTGCATTTCACCCCCCAGCTGATTGGGGCGGTCGAGGCGCGCGGCGTCGAGTGGCTGACCCTGACGCTGCATGTCGGCCCCGGCACCTTCCTCCCGGTCAAGGAGGACGACCCCCGGCGGCACAAGATGCACGCCGAGTGGGGCGTGCTCGGCGCCGGCGCGGCAAGCCGCCTCAACGCCGCGCGTGCCCGCGGCGGCCGCATCGTGGCGGTCGGCACGACGAGCTTTCGCCTGCTTGAAAGCGCCGTCGCCGAGACCGGCGAAATCCGCCCGTTCGAGGGCGAGACCCGCCTCTTTGTCTTCCCCGGCTACCGAGTGCGCGCGGCCGATATGTTGCTGACCAATTTCCATCTTCCGCGCTCGACGCTGGTGATGCTGGTCGCGGCGCTTGCCGGCCTCGACCGCATCAAGGCCGCCTATGCGCACGCCGTCGCCCAGCGCTACCGCTTTTTCTCCTATGGCGATGCGTGCCTGATCGAGGTGCGCCGGTGATCGATTTCGAGGTCCTCGCCCGCGACGGCGCCGCCCGAACGGCGCGGCTGCGGACCGCGCATGGCGATATCGAGACGCCGGCCTTCATGCCGGTCGGGACCGCGGCGACCGTCAAGGCGATGACCCCCGAAGGTGTCGCGGAGACCGGCGCCCGCATCCTCCTCGGCAACACCTATCATCTGATGCTGCGGCCCGGCGCGGAGCGCATCGCGGCGCTGGGCGGCCTGCACAAATTCATGAACTGGCCGCACGCGATCCTCACCGATTCCGGGGGCTTCCAGGTCATGTCGCTGGCGAAGCTGCGCACCATCGGGGAGGAGGGGGTCGCCTTTCGCTCGCATCTCGACGGCAGCCGGCATCTGCTGACCCCCGAACGCTCTGTCGAAATCCAGCACCTGCTCGGCGCCGACATCACGATGGCCTTCGACGAATGCGCGCCGTTTCCGGCCGAGCGGGACGCGGTCGCGGCGTCGATGGAGCTGACCCTGCGCTGGGCCGAGCGCTCGCGCCGCGCCTTTGTCGACCGGGTGGGGCACGGAATTTTCGGCATCGTCCAGGGCGGGGTGCATCCCGAGCTGCGCCGGCGCTCGGCCGCGGGCACGACCGCGATCGGGTTCGACGGCTACGCGGTCGGTGGGCTCGCGATCGGCGAGGGCCAGGAGACGACCTTCGCCGTGCTCGACGCGACCGTCCGGGAGCTGCCCGAGGATCGCCCACGCTACCTGATGGGGGTTGGCAAGCCGTCCGACCTCGTGGGCGCGGTCAAGCGGGGGATCGACATGTTCGATTGCGTGCTGCCGACCCGCTCGGGCCGCACCGCGCAGGCTTTCACCCGCGAAGGCGCGCTCAATCTGCGCAACGCCCGCCACGCCGAGGACCCGGCCCCGCTCGACCCCGTATGCCGCTGCCCGGCTTGCACCGGGTTCAGCCGCGCCTATCTGCATCATCTGGCGAAGAGCGGCGAGATCCTGGCGAGCATGCTGTTGACGCAGCACAATCTGACCTATTACGCGGAGCTGATGGCCGAGATGCGCCGCGCCATCGCGGCCGGGCGGCTCGCCGAGATCGAGGCTGCCCCATGAGCGATCCGACCCAGCTCGGCCGCCGCGCGCCGCTCCCCGCCTCGCCCGAGGAGGCGGTTCTGGAGACCGTGGCAAACCCGCACCCGGGAACGCTCTACGCGGTCCGCTTTACCTGCCCCGAGTTCACCGCGCTCTGCCCGATCACCGGCCAGCCCGATTTCGCCCATCTCGTCATCGACTACGTGCCCGGCGCGACGCTCGTCGAAAGCAAGTCGCTGAAGCTTTTTCTCGGCTCGTTCCGCAACCACGGCGCCTTTCACGAGGATTGTACCCTCGCGATCGCCAAGCGTCTCGTCGCCGCGGCGGCGCCGAAATGGCTGCGCATCGGCGGGTACTGGTATCCGCGCGGCGGCATCCCGATCGACGTGTTCTATCAGACCGGCGCGCCGCCCGAGGGGCTGTTCCTGCCCGATGCCGGCATCGCCCCCTATCGCGGCCGGGGATGACCGCGGCGATCCGCGAGGCGATCCGCACCGAGGCCCTGTCAATCGGCTTCGACGCGGTCGGTTTCGCCGAGGCGCGGCTCGCCGAGGCGGCACGCGAGGGCCTCGCCGAGTTTCTCCGCCAGGGCTATCACGGCGAGATGGGCTGGATGGCCGAGAAAGCGGCGCGGCGCGGCGACCCGCAAGTGCTTTGGCCGGAAGCGAAAACCATCGTCGTCCTCGGCCTCAATTACGGCGCCGACGCCGATGACGAGCCGGACGACGGCAGCGGCGTCGTCTCCGTCTATGCCCGCGGCCGCGACTACCACGACACGGTCAAGAAGCGGCTCAAGCGGCTCGGCCGTTGGATCGCGGCGCAATGGCCGGGCGAGCTCAAGGTCTTTGTCGATACCGCGCCGGTGATGGAAAAGCCGCTGGCTCAGCAGGCGGGGCTCGGCTGGCAGGGCAAGCATACCAACCTGGTTTCGCGCGAGTTCGGATCGTGGCTGTTTCTCGGCGAAATCTATCTGAGCCTCGCGCTCGACCCCGATCCTGCCGAGAGCGACCGTTGCGGGAGCTGCCGCGCCTGCCTCGACGCCTGCCCGACCGCCGCGTTCCCCGAGCCCTACAAGCTCGACGCGCGGCGCTGCATTTCCTACCTGACGATCGAGCACAAGGGCCCGATCCCGCACGAGCTCAGGCCATTGATCGGCAACCGCATCTTCGGCTGCGACGATTGCCTCGCCGCGTGCCCTTGGAACAAATACGCCCGCGCGACGGCGGAGCCCGATTTCCTCCCGCGCGAGGCGCTGACCGCGCCGCGCCTCGCCGAGTTGGCGGGGCTCGACGATGCCGGGTTTCGCACATTGTTCGCCGGCACCTCGGTCAAGCGCATCGGCCGCGACCGCTTCCTACGCAACGTGCTCAACGCGATCGGCAACGCGCGCCCCAGCCCCGCGCTGATCGCGGCTGTGAGGCCGAGGCTCGACGACCCATCTCCCTTGGTGCGCGACAGCGCCGCCTGGGCGCTCGACCGCCTTACCGGAGGCACCCCCGCATGATCGAACTGCGCCCCTTCGCCAAGCTCGGCCAGGAGCATCTCGACTGGCTCGATACGCATTATCACTTCTCGTTCGCGCGTTACCGCGACCCCGAGCGGATGGGCTGGGGCGCGCTGCGCGTGTGGAACGACGACGAGATCGCGCCGGGCCAAGGCTTTGCGCCGCACCCGCATGCCGACATGGAGATCATCACCTATGTGCGGGCTGGCGCCGTTTCGCACCAGGACAGCCTCGGCAACAAGGGCCGCACCGAGGCGGGCGACGTGCAGGTGATGTCGGCCGGCACCGGCATCCGCCACGCCGAATACAATCTCGACGCCGAGCCGACCCGCCTGTTCCAGATCTGGATCCTGCCCCGCGAGCGCGGCGGCGAGCCGGGCTGGGGCACGCGGCCGTTTCCGAAAGGCGACCGCGCCGGGCGCTTCGTCACATTGGCGAGCGGCCAGGACGGCGACGGCGACGCGCTGCCGATCCGCGCCGATGCGCGGGTGCTCGGGGCGACGCTGAAGGCCGGCAGCAGGCTCGACTATCGGCTGGGGCCCGGCCGGCACGCCTATCTGGTGCCGGTGAGCGGCTCGATCGAGGTCAATGGGGTGAAGGCGTCAGCCCGCGACGGCGTCGCGATCCACGACGAGGCGGTGCTTACGCTTTCGGCGAAGGACGATACCGAGCTGGTTCTGGTCGACGCGGCCTAAAGCGCCTTCGCCCCGGCGAGCTCGATGTTGATCTCGAGGAGCGAGGTGTCGCCCGCCTTGCCGACATTGACGCGGATCATCTCCTCGTTGATCTGCACATAGCGGCCGACGACGAGGAGCAATTCCTTTTGCAGGCGCGGCAGGAAATCGGGTGCGTCGCGGCTGGCGCGCTCGTGGGCCAGCACGATCTTGAGCCGCTCCTTGGCGATCACCGCGCTTTTCGGCCGCGGCGCAAAGAGGAAGTTGAACAGGCTCATCACGCCCTACCGAACAAGACGCGGAAAAAGCCCTTCCGCTCGGGTTTGACAAACCGCATTTCACGCTGCTCGCCGAGGAAGCGGGCGACGGCGTCGACATAGGCGCGGCCGGCCGAGCTGTCGGCCTCGAACACGACCGGAGTGCCGGTATTGGAGGCGCGCAGCACCGATTCCGATTCGGGGATCACGCCGAGCAACGGGATCGACAGGATTTCGCGCACATCCTCGACCGTCAGCATCTCGCCCCGGCTGACCCGGTCGGTGTCGTAGCGGGTCAGCAGCAAGTGGATATCGACCGGCGGCTCGTTGCGCTCGGCCCGGCGCGAGCGCGACGACAGAATGCCGATTATGCGGTCGCTGTCCCGCACCGAGGAGACCTCGGGGTTGGTCACGATGATCGCGTGGTCGGCGAAGTAGAGCGCGGTGATCGCCCCGTGCTCGATCCCGGCCGGACTGTCGCAGATGATGTAGTCGAAGGTCTTTTTCAGCTCGTCGAGCACGCGCTCGACCCCTTCGCGCTTCAGCGCGTCCTTGTCGCGCGTTTGCGAGGTCGGGAAGATGAAGAGGTTGTCGTTGCGCTTGTCCTTGATCAGGGCCTGGTTAAGGTTGGCGTCGCCATTGATCACATTGATGAAGTCGAACACGACCCGCCGCTCGCACCCCATGACGAGATCGAGGTTCCTCAGCCCCACGTCGAAATCGATCACGACGGTTTTATGGCCGCGCAAGGCGAGGCCGGCGGCAAACGCCGCGGAGGTCGTGGTCTTGCCGACCCCGCCCTTTCCCGATGTAACGACGATTACCTTTGCTGCCAACGGGCCCTCCCCTCGCCGCGCGCCGGCCGTGCCCGATAATGCCCGGGCAATGATGAGCGTCAAATCCTCGTTATGGTCAACCGGTCATCGACCAGCGCGATCTGCACCGGATGGCCGCGCTGATCGGCCGGAAGCTGGTCGCTGACCAGATAGCGCCCGGCGACGCTGACCAGCTCGGCCTCCAATCTGCCGCAAAAGATTCGTGCGTCGGCGTCGCCGCTCGCCCCGGCCAAGGCCCGGCCGCGCAAAACATTGTAAACATGGATATTGCCGTCGGCGATCAATTCCGCACCGGGGCTTACCGCGGCGGTGACGACGAGATCGGTCCCGCGGGCATAGATCTGGGTGCCGGATCGCACCGGCTGGGTCACCAGCCGCGCTTTCGGCGCGGGCGGCGGAGGCATAGCGGCGGCCGGCGCTCGGGCGGGCTGCGCCGCGGTCGGGGCAAAACCGGCGAGCCCGGCCGCGGCCGCGGCTTCGAGTTGCGCCGGCAGCGCGTTCTGCACCCCGACCAAGGCAAGCGTAAAATGCCGCAGGACATCGCGGGCATCGGCGAATTCGTCCTGGGTCTCGAAGCCGGGACTGCCTTTAAGGTCGAGCACGACCGGCGCCCCGCGAAAGAATCGCGGGCTGCGTTCGACCTGGCGCGCCAATTCGTGCTCGAACGATGGGTCGCGCAGCAACCCGGCGCGAACCACCATCACGGTGAACAGCGCGCCCTGCACGATGCTATTCGCCATTCGGGGTCAGGCGCCGTCTGGAGGAAGCCACTACCGCAGGGTTTAAACGGCGGCGGCCTCGACGACAAGGCGGATGAAGCCGTCGGTCGCCGCGCGGTCGATCCAGCGGAGCACCGCGACGATGTCGAGCGACGGATCGATCCAAGTCAGATTGCCTCCGGCGCCGCTGGCGAAATAGCTGCCTTCGGGCGCGCTCGGATACAGCGCCTTTCCCGTATTGAGCCACCACAGGAGGCCATAGCTTGGATAGAGGGCGCACGGCACCCGCATCGTCTCGATCCATTTCTCGGAGAGGATTCGCCTTCCATTCCACTCGCCGCCGCGCAGCATCAACAAGCCGACGCGCGCCTGGTCGAGCGCGTCGATAAAGATGCCGCCGCCCCAATGCGAACCGCCCGAGACCGACTGCATCCGCTTGCCGTCGATCTCGACATACGAATTGCGGTATCCGTGCCACTCCCAGCTGTGCGACGCGCCGATCGGGTCCATCACCAGTTCGCGGAATACCTCGGGCAGCGGGCGGCGCCACAGACGCAGCAGGCAGAGGCTCAGCCGGTTGACCCGGACGTCGTTGTATTCCCAATAGCCGCCGGGCGTTTGCAGGTCGCGGTGAGTGCCCTTCTTGCCGGTGGCGGGACGCCCGGCCATCGGGCGATGGCGGTCGATCAGGTCCGGCTTGTCCCACAGCGTGCCCTCCCATTCGGAGGTCTGCTGCAACAAATGCCGCCACGTGATCGAATCGTTGTGCGGCGGGTCGAAGCCGCCATCGTCGACCGTGCGCCGCACCGGCTCGTCGAGATCGCGGATCATGCCGCGGTCGTGGGCAATCCCGGCGAGGATCGACAGATAGCTCTTGGCCACCGAGAAAGTCAGGTCGACCTGCCGGATGTCCCCCCAGGATGCGACGATCTGCCCGTGGCGGGCGATGAGCCCGTTCGGCCCGCCGCGCGGCCGCACCGGGCCGAGCGCCTCGTTCCAGGGTGGCTCCTCGCCGAAATCGGTCGCGACCATATGAGCGAGGTCGCGGCTCCATTTGGTCTCGTGCTCGGCGGCATGGCCGGCCGCGGCGGCGATCTTGGCCGGATCGAGGCCCACGGTTTTCGGGCCGGCGGTATTCCAGAGGGGGTCGGCAGGCGGGAAATAGGTCATTTGAGGCGGTTTTCCTCTTGATTTTCCGAGGTTCGGCACGAACTGGCGATTCGGCGGGCATCGCGTCGCCGAGTCTGCTAAAATGGTCGTCCGTTAGCTGCAAGGGTCGTCGAAATGGGTTCCATGAGCATCTGGCATTGGCTCGTCGTCTTGGCGGTGGGCCTGTTACTGTTTGGCGGCCGCGGTAAGCTGACCAATGTCATGGGCGATTTCGCCAAAGGGATCAAGGCGTTCAAAGCCGGGATGAAAGAAGAAGAAGAGCCGGAAGCGGCTTCCACCGTGCCGCCGGCACAAGTCTCCTCGCCGCCGCCCGCCCCCGCGCACGCCGCCGCCGAGCCCAAGCGCGAGCACGTCTGAGCCCTCAGCCGAGGGCGGCCCTAGCCCCGCCCTCCTTCCCGAACGGACAGGACCTTCATGCCACGGTTCGAGGGCACCGCTTCCTATGTCGCGACCCAGGATCTCCAGGTCGCGGTCAACGCCGCCATCGCGCTCGAGCGCCCGCTTCTGGTCAAGGGCGAACCCGGCACCGGCAAGACCATCCTCGCTCACGAGGTCGCCCAGGCGATCGGCAAGGATCTGATCACCTGGCATATCAAGTCGACGACCAAGGCCCTTCAGGGTCTCTATGAATACGACGCGGTGTCGCGGCTGCGCGACGGCCAGCTCGGCGACGAGCGGGTACGCGACATCGCCAACTACATCAAGCCCGGCAAGCTGTGGGACGCCTTCGAGGCCGATGCGGCGCCGGTGTTGCTGATCGACGAGATCGACAAGGCCGATATCGAATTCCCCAACGATCTGCTTCTCGAACTCGACCGGATGGAGTTCTACGTCTATGAACTCCACAAGACCATCGCCGCCAAGCAGCGCCCGATCGTCATCATCACGTCGAACAACGAGAAGGAGCTCCCCGACGCGTTCCTGCGCCGCTGCTTCTTCCATTACATCCGCTTTCCCGAGCGCGAGACGATGGAGCAGATCATCGAGGTGCATTTCCCCGGGCTGAAGGGCGAGTTGGTGCACGAGGCGCTGACGATTTTTTACGACATCCGCCAGGTCCCGGGGCTGAAGAAGAAGCCATCGACCTCGGAGCTGCTCGACTGGATCAAGCTCCTCCTGGTCGAGGACGTGACGCCGGAGGTGCTGCGCACCCGCGACCCCACCAAGCTGATCCCCCCGCTCCACGGCGCGCTGCTCAAAAACGAGCAGGACGTGCATTTGTTCGAGCGCCTCGCCTTCCTGCACCGCCGCGAGGGCCGGAGCTGAGCGATGAAAACGCCTGATCCAGCGGTCGAGGCCGAAGACGAGCTGTTCGAGATGGCGAACCTCTATCCGGCCGAGACCGGCCTGCCGATGACGGTCTGGGTCAGCCCGCGCGGCCATGCCCGCCATGATGCGCGGATCAAGGTCAACATGACCCACGGCAACAAGATGACGGTCGATAACACAGCGGTCGTCGCGATCCGCCCCTCTCCCCGCGTTGTCACGGGCCGCCTTTCGACCGAGGATGAGCAAAGCGTTTTTCGCTGGATTTCCCTCAATTCGCCGATGCTGATCGCCTATAGGGATGGCGAGATCGGCACTATTCAATTGGCCCAGGCCCTGGTGCCGTTGGGTTCGTAGCGGGCTGTGTTCATCTCCTTCTTCCTCGAACTGCGGCAGGCCAAGGTTCCGGCGTCGCTGCGCGAGTTTCTGACCCTGCTGGAGGCGATGCAGAAGCGCGTCGCCGCGTTCGACATCGACGAGTTCTATTATCTGTCGCGCACCGCGCTTGTTAAGGACGAGCGGCATCTCGACCGGTTCGATCGGGTTTTCGGGCACTGCTTCAAGGGTATCGAGACGCCGGAGGACCCGAAGACCGAGCTTCCCGAGGAGTGGCTGCGAAAGCTCGCCGAGCGGTTCCTGACGCCCGAGGAGAAGGCGCAGATCGAGGCGTTCGGCGGCTGGGACAAACTGATGGAGACGCTGCGCGAGCGGCTCGCCGAACAGAAGGGCCGGCATTCGGGCGGCAAGAAATGGATCGGCACCGCCGGCACTTCCCCCTACGGCAATTCCGGCTACAACCCCGAGGGCATCCGCATCGGCGGCGAGAGCAAGAACCGCCGGGCGGTCAAGGTCTGGGACAAGCGCGAGTTCCGCAACCTCGACGACACGGTCGAGCTCGGCACCCGCAACATCAAGATCGCGCTCAGGCGCCTGCGTCAGTTCGCCCGCCAAGGCGCCGACCTCGAGCTCGACCTGCCGCAGACGATCCGCGACACCGCGCACAATGCCGGCTGGCTCGATCTCCGGCTCGTGCCCGAGCGGCACAACGCGGTCAAGTTGCTGCTGTTCCTCGATGTCGGCGGGTCCATGGAGGACCATGTCCGGGTCTGCGAGGAGCTGTTCTCGGCCGCGCGCGGCGAGTTCAAGCACCTCGTCCATTTCTATTTCCACAACTGCCTTTACGACACGGTGTGGAAGGATTCGCGCCGCCGGCATGTCGAGCAGATCAACGTGCTCGACATCCTGCGCACCTACGACCCGAACCATAAGGTCGTGCTGGTCGGCGACGCGAGCATGAGTCCTTACGAGATCGACCGGGAGGGCGGCTCGGTCGAGCGCTGGAACGACGAGTCCGGCGAGACCTGGATGCGCCGCCTGCTCGATTTCTACCCGAAGGCCATCTGGCTCAACCCGGTGCCGGAAAAGTATTGGGGCGGCACCACGAGCATCGGCATGCTCCAGGCGATCATGGAGCACCGCATGTTCCCGCTGACGATCGAGGGGATCGACCGCGCGATGCGGGAACTGACGCGGTAGCGGGGGCTAAGCCGCCTTTTCTTTTTCTTTCGGCTTGATATAGGCGATCGCCGCGTGGTCGGCGCAATAGGGCTTGCCGGCCACCGGGGTCTCGCCGCAGAAGTGGAAATCGTCGTCGCCGGGATGGCCGAGGGGCCACATGCAGGCCGGCCCCGTGAACTCGAAGACAAACCGGCGGGGCGCCGGCTTGACCGTGATCACGCGCGGCACCAGCCCCAGCCGGTGCACCTTGCCGATGACGGCGTTTTTGGTGACGCCGATAAGCCGCCCGATTTCGGCGGTGGTGATCCCTTCGTCCCACAGCCGAGTCAGTTCGGCGATGCGATCGTCCGTCCAGGTAATATCGAGCATGACCCCCGACCCCGTATTATGTGGCAGTCCCCGCTGCCGTCACAAGATACGGTAGCACCCTTGTGTGGATGCGCCAACATGCATCTACATATAGTAGCTAGGGCGCGGAATTACGGCGGTATGTCAATATCTTGGAGAAATAGGCCGGGATGCCTTCCTCGCGGGTGAAGCCGGCTCCCATCAGCCGGTCGAGATCGGCGCGGAGATAGCCGGCGTAAAAGGGCTCGTGGAACCCGGTCGGAAACCACTCCAGGGTCGCGTCGTAATCGGGCTCGTCGCCGAGCTGGAGCGAGTCGACGAGGATCGCCAACCCGCCCGGTTTGAGCACCCGGCGCATTTCGGCCGCGACCTTGCCGCGCACGGCGGGCGGCAGCTCGTGCAGCAGATAAACGCAGGTCACGATGTCGTAGGCGGCGTCCGGCGCGGGGACCGCCTCGGCCGCCGCCTCGACCAGCTCGACCCCCGACCATTCGGCAAGCCGCCGCCGCGCGACATCGAGATATGGCGCCGACAGGTCGAGCCCGGTAATCGACAGGCGGGGATGGTTGCGTTTGACCTCACGCAGGAACATGCCGGTCCCACAGCCGATATCGAGCAGCCGCGCGCGCCCCGCATGCGCCGCCAGTTCCCGGCGCAGCGGGACAAGCGCCTGCCGCCGCATCGCCGCCGCCCCGCCCCCGAACAGGATCTCGACCTGGTAGTCGTAGCGTTCGGCCGAGGCGACGCTCAGATAGCCGTCGCTCTGGAAGTGGAATTTCTGCAGGTAGTAGCGCGGGTGCTTACCGTCCGGCGGCAGATCGAGCCCCCGCTCGGCGCGGTCGCCGTGCCGCAACGCCTCGACCGTCCGCAGGTCCGCGAAAAAATCCGCGGCCTGGCGCAACGCGCCGAGCGGAGTGCCGCGCCACTCCTCCGGCGGCAGGTAGTGGCCTGCCTCAATATTCCGCCAATCCTGCCGCAGCAGGCGCCACAGATCGCCGAGCAGCCGGCGGCGGTCGGGAACGGGACGTCCCCGGAGGCGTTCGGGGACCGGAAGCGGCCGGGCGGCCCGCTGGGCCAAAATCTTCTGGCCGAAGAACCATCCGACCCGCGCGGCCTGGCTCGCCTCGAAGATCAGCCTGTCAAACGGTGTCGCCATAATGCGCAACAGGTATCACCACGCGCCGGGTTTGCAACAGCCCGACGCTCGGCTTTAATTCCCCGCCAAACCATGCGAGGCCTTTACATGCCCCGATTCAGGACCCTTGACGACCTCGATGTCGCCCGCAAGCGGGTCCTTTTGCGCGCCGATTTGAACGTGCCGGTCAAGGATGGCCAGGTCTCCGACGCGACGCGGATCGAGCGCCTGGCGCCGACCATCGAAAACCTGATCGGACGCGAGGCGCGGGTCGTGGTGATGTCGCATTTCGGGCGTCCCAAGGGGGTAGACCCGACGCAGTCGCTGCGCCCGATCGTCCCCGCGCTGAGCGCCGCGATCGGCGGCCGCCGCGTCGAATTCGCAACCGACTGCATCGGTCCCGAGGCGAAGAAGGTCGTCGACGCGCTGCCGCCGGGCGGTGTGGCGCTGCTGGAAAATTTGCGCTTCCACCCCGAGGAGGAAGCCAATGACGAAGGCTTCGCCAAGGCGCTCGCCGAACTCGGCGACCTCTATGTAGACGATGCGTTTTCGGCGGCACACCGCGCGCACGCCTCGATCGCGGCGCTGGCGCGGCTCCTGCCCTCGGCCGCCGGCAAGAACATGCAGGCAGAGCTCGAGGCGCTGAGCGCTGCGCTCGAGTCTCCTCAGCATCCGGTGATGGCGATGATCGGCGGGTCGAAAATCTCGACCAAGCTCGACCTTCTTAAGTTCATCATCGGCAAGGCGGACCGCGTGGCGATCGGCGGGGCGATGGCCAACACCTTCCTGGCGGCGCAGGGCCGCCCGATCGGCCGCTCGCTGTCCGAGCCCGACCTTCTCGATACCGCACGCCAGATCATGTACGCGGCGGCCGACCGCGGCTGTTCGGTGATCCTGCCGGATGACGCAGTGACCGCGGAGAAGCTGGAGCCCGGAGCGGTGACGCGGACCGTGGGCGTCACCGCGGTGCCGATGAACGCGATGATCCTCGATGTCGGGCCGCAGACGGTCGCGCGCATCACGGCGGCCCTCGCGGATTCGAAGACGCTGGTGTGGAATGGACCGATCGGCGCTTTCGAGACGCCGCCTTTCGAGCGCGCCACGGTCGCCATCGCCAAAGCGGTAGCCGAGCTGACCAAGTCGGGGCAGCTGATGAGCGTCGCCGGCGGCGGCGACACGGTCGCCGCGCTCGCGATGGCAGGCGTCACCGACGATCTGAGCTATGTCTCGACCGCCGGCGGGGCCTTTCTCGAATGGCTCGAAGGGCGCGAGCTGCCCGGGGTCGCGGCGCTCTCGATCGCGTGACCCCGGGCCGGCCGCCTAATGGTTGGCGTGCCAGTGGCTGTTGCGCAGCACCTTGCCCGGCAGTGCGCCGGTGTGATTCTTGTCCTCCAGCAGCACCTGGCCGTTGACGATCGTGTGCGAGACCCCTTCCGAGGTCTCCTTGATCCGCCAGCCGCCGGCCGGGAAGTCATGCACGACCTCTTCCTTGCCGCACTTCACGGTATCGGGATCGAAGATCACGATGTCGGCCGCCATCCCCGGCCGCAGCAGGCCGCGGTCGTAGAGGCCGAAGGTCGAGGCCGAGTCGAAGGTCAGCCGGCGCACCGCCTGCTCCAGCGTCATCACCCGCTTCTCGCGCACCCACTCGCCGAGCAGCTTGGTGATGTAGCCGTAACCGCCGTGGAACTGAACGTGCGCGCCGCCGTCGCCGAGGCCGATCACCGCGTTCGGGTGGGTCAGGATTTTCGACAGCGCCTCGTCGTCGATGTTGTTCTCGGCCTGCAGCAGGCGGGTTTCGAGCTTTTCCTCGACGATCAGGTCGAGGAACGCGTCGATGACGCGCTTGCCCTGCTTCTCGGCGATCTCGCCGATCGACTTGAACTGCATCCACTTGTTCTTTTCGAGCGCGGGCTCGTTGACCCAGATGTAGTTCCACCAGGTCTTGGAGATGCCGACCGCGCTGTCGGGCTTGTTGACGACCGCTTCCTCGTGGAGCTTCGCGCGGATTTCGGGATCGGCGTAGAGACGCAGCTTTTCGTCGTTCGACATCAACAGGATCGGGTGCCAGGTCGGCAGGCCGCGGAATACCTGCGTGTTCTTCATCGTGAAGTCTTGCGTGACCCGGTTCGGGCTGCACATCGGATAGGCGCGGATGCCCATCGCCGCGGTTTCCTCGATGCGCGCCATGTGGATCTTCCACTCGTCGGGCCGGCGCATCGTCTGGCTGAGGCTGTTGTAGACGACGGTGCGGCCGGTCGCCTCGGCGAGGCGGCGCATCATGCCGTCCTTGAGCTCGACATACTGGCCGCCGCCGGCCTGGATCGTGCCCGTGCCCATATCGC
>DASUIE010000351.1:0-21848 GCA_036273175.1 Allostellaceae bacterium | reverse complement strand
GCACCAGATCCGGGGCGGGTATGCCGTGCGCGGCGAGCCGCTCGACAACGAGGGCGCCGCCGCCCTCGCGGCGATGCTCGACATCTTCGACGACGGGTCGATCTCGGCCGATTTCGACCTCGAACCCGGCCAGATCCAGTTCGTCCACAATCGCGCGATCGGCCACGCCCGCACCGAGTTCGAGGACGACCCCGCGAACCCCCGCCATCTCGTACGGCTGTGGCTGCGCGACTGGGGGCGGCGCGCCTACGCGGGGTAAGCAGAAAGGACACGACATGCCGGCTACGCATTCTCCCGCCAATATCGACATCGACGCCGCGCTCGCCGAGGCGGTCGAGTCCTATCGCGCCGCCAATCCGAAGAGCCTGGCGCACCACGACGCCGCCTGTGCGGCGATGCCGGGCGGCAGCACGCGCTCGTCGATCTACGTCGAGCCGTTTCCGCTCACGATGGCGAAGGGCGAGGGGGCGCATCTGTGGGATATCGACGGGCACGAATACGTCGATTTCCTCAGCGAGTTTACCGCCGGGCTTTACGGTCACTCGCATCCGGCGATCCGTAGGGCGATCGACGCGGCGCTCGACGGCGGGATCAATTTCGGCGCGCACGGCCTCGCCGAGGCACGGTTCGCAGAGGCGATCTGCGACCGGTTTCCGTCGATCGAGCTGGTGCGGTTCACCAATTCCGGCACCGAAGCCAACCTGATGGCGGTCTCGGGCGCGCGGGCGCTGACCGGGCGCGACAAGATCCTGGTCTTCAACGGCGGGTATCACGGCGGGGTCTTTTATTTCCGCGGCAAGAGCGCGGTGAACGCGCCGTTCGAGTTTCTGCTCGGCACCTATAACGACATCGCCGGCACCCGCGCGCTTGTCGAGCCGCATAAGGGCGATCTCGCGGCGATCCTGATCGAGCCGATGCTCGGCGGCAGCGGTTGCATCCCGGCGACGCGCGAGTTTCTCGCCGATTTGCGCGCGCTGGCGACCGAGACCGGTGCGGTGCTGATCTTCGACGAGGTGATGACCTCGCGCCTCGCGCCGGGCGGGCTGCAGGAGCTGCACGGCATCACCCCCGACATGACGACGCTCGGCAAATATGTCGGCGGCGGGATGAGCTTTGGCGCGTTCGGCGGCAGCCGGGCGGTGATGGACTGGTTCGACCCGCGACGCCCCGACGGGTTTCAGCACGCCGGGACCTTCAACAACAACACGCTGACGATGAACGCGGGCTATGCCGGGCTGACCGAAGTGTACACGCCGGAAGTCTCGCGCGATCTCAACGCGTTCGGCGACCGGCTGCGCGACCGGCTCAACGCGATCGCGGCGGCGCAGGGCCTGGCGATGCAATTCACCGGGATCGGCTCGATGATCGGCATCCACATGACCGGGCAGCCGATCCGCAATGTCGCCGATGCCGGCAAGGGGCATGGCGGACTGCGCGACCTCTTCTATTTCGACGTGCTCGCGCGCGGCGTCTGGCTGGCGAAGCGCGGGATGATCGCCCTGTCGGTCGCGCTCGTCGACAATGACGGCGGCAAGCTCGCCGGCGCGGTCGAGGAATTCGCCGACACCCGGGCACCACTGTTTGGAGGCCTCTCATGAGCGAAACCCGCGCAAACCACCGCGTCGCCTATTTCAACGGCAAGATCGTGCCGGAGCGCGAGGTCGTGATCCCGTTCCGCGACCGCGGCTTCAAGTACGGAGACGCCGCGTTCGACATGACGCGCACCTTCAACGGCGTGCCGTTCAAGCTCAAGGAGCACATCGCCCGGCTCTACCGCTCGCTGCGCTATCTGCGGATCGACCCTGGGCTCGGCCAGGGCGAGATGATCGCGATCAACGAGGAGGTGCTCGACCGCAACCGGCACTTCCTGACACCGGACACCGATTACTGGGTCGGCCAGCGCGTGTCGCGCGGGGTTGACGCGGTAGGCGACGAGGGCTGGGACCACCCCGGCGGCCCGACCGTCATCGTCGAGTGCATCCCGCTGCCGCTGAAGGCGCGGGCGCGGCTGTTCCGCGACGGGATCGACATCGTCGTGCCGCCGACCCGGCGTGTCCCGCCCGACATGCTGAGCCCGCGCGCGAAGACTCATAACTACCTCAACCTGATCATGGCCGACCTCGAAGCCAAGGCGCAGGACAAGGAGGCGTGGTCGGTGCTGCTCGACGCCGAGGGCCATCTCGCCGAGGGGATTGGGAGCAACTTCTTCATCGTCCGCGACGGCGAGGTGCTGACGCCGCGCGAGCGGTCCGTACTGCCGGGGATCAGCCGCGAGACCGTAATCGAGCTGTGCGGGCAGCTTGGGATTCCGTGCCGCGAAGCCGATCTCGACCTCTATGACGCGGCGACGGCGGACGAGATCTTCATGAGCTCGACGAGCCTTTGCCTGTGCCCGGTGCGCAGCATCGGCGGACGCCAAGTGCCGGCGCCGATCCCCGGACCGATCACCGCCCGGCTGACCAAAGCCTATGCCGAGAGCGTCGGCTGCGACTTTGTCGCCCAATACCTGAAACATCTCGCCTGAACGAAACAAGGCGGCCGAGGCCCCCCATCTCGCCTGAACGAAACAAGGGGGCCGAAGCCCCCCATCTCGCCTGAACGAGACAAGGGGGCCGAGGCCCCCTTGTTCGTTGCGTTACGCAGTCCGCTCGTTATTGCGGGCTGGCTTTCGGGCCGGGCAGCCGGTTGTTCGACGGCGGCATCGGCGCGGGCATCGGTGCCGGCATGGGCGCCGGAGCGGGAGCCGCGGCGGCCGGCGGCGGCGGCGCCATTGTGCTGGACGCCGGCGCCGGGTGATGCACGACGCGGTGCCGGTGGTGGTGGACCACCTTATGGTGCACGACGCGGTGATGCACATAATGGCGGTGCCGGTAGTGCCGCGGGGCGCGATGCGCGATCGGCGGCGGCGGCGCGCTCGGCACGACGTAGGGCTGCTCGGGAGCCGGCGGCGGTGCGGGGGTCATCATCGGCGCCGGCTGAGGCGCCGGCTGCGGCGGCGTATGCGAGCAAGCGGCCAAGGCCGCCACCGCGCCGACGATTAGGACGGAGCTGATAATCTTCACCGAAAAATCTCCTCGGAGCTGAAACCGGAGCGGGAAAGAGGCTCTGGACATAGCATTTCCGCCAAAGCCTAAGAAGTGGCCAGTTACGAAATAAGCGGGTTTTGGAGGTTCAACAGATACTTGCCGTATGCGCTAAACACGGCGAAACCGGTTATTGATCCGCCCGGCGACGAATCGCCTAAACGTGCTTCATCCGATAAGTTGCCTCGACCGTCGCGGGACCATCGCAAGCGACGATATCGCGGGCGATCAGGTCGACGAGATGAGCGAGGACGGAGCGTCCCGCGGCATGGCGCAGCGACGGGTCGAGCCCGGCATAAAGCCGCCCGACCATCGCGTCGACGCCGCCGATCCCGGATTTCAGGCAATCGATCACCCCGGCCTCGCGCTCGCGCCGATGGGCGATAAAGGCTCGCACATGGCGCTTGGGCTCGGTGATCGCCGGGCCGTGGGTGGGCCAATACACGGCGTCCTCGCGCGCCAGCAATTTGTCGAGCGAGGCCATGTAATCGGCCATGTTGCCGTCGGGCGGCGCGATGACGCTGGTGGACCAGCCCATCACATGGTCGCCGCTGAACAGGATGCCCGAGCCGGCGAGCGCGAAGCACAGATGGTTCGAGGTGTGGCCCGGCGTGTGGACCGCCTGGAAGCGCCAGTCGTCGCCCTCGATCTCGTCGCCGTCCTTGACCACGATATCCGGCGCGAAATCCCAGTCGCCGCCCGCCTCGGGGCCGATCTCGCCGCGCTTGCCGCCGGCATGCGGGCCGAAGCCGTAGGTCGGCGCCGTGACCGCCGCCTTGAACGGCGCGGCGGCCGGGGAGTGGTCGTTATGGGTGTGGGTGACCAGGATATGGGTGACGGTCTCGCCGGCGAGGCTCGCGGTCAGCGCGTCGATATGGTCCTGCTGCAACGGGCCGGGATCGATCACCGCGACCTTGCCGGTGCCGACGACATAGGTACCGGTGCCGCGGAACGTGAACGGGCCGGGGTTGCGCGCGACGATGCGGCGCAAACCGGGCGCGATCTCTTCGAGCTGCCCGTACTCGAAGCTGATGTCGCGGCGGAACGGGATGTCTGCGGCCATGATGCGCGATCCTTGCTAGATTGGGTCATCGTAGCAGAGAGGTGGCGGCGATGAAGATTTCGTTCGATGTCGACTGCACCGCGGAAGAGCTGCGCGACTTCTTCGGCCTCCCCGATGTGAAGCCGATGCAGGAGGCTCTGCTGAAGGAGATCGAGGCCAAGCTGCGCGCTAATGTCGCCGCGCTCGACCCCGAAGCGATGCTGAAGACCTGGCTGCCGGCGGGGCTGGAAGGCTTCCAGAAGCTGCAGGAGATGTTCTTCAGCCAGATGGGCAAGAAGTGACCGTCGCGCTGCGCACGCCGCGGCTGCTGCTGCGGCAGTGGCGCGACGAGGACATCGAGCCGTTCGTGACGATGTCGGCCGATCCCGAGGTGATGGAGCTGCTGCTCGGCCCATCCGACCGCGCGCGGAGCGAAGAATGGTTCGCCGGTAAGCGCGCCTTTCTGCGCGAGCACGGCTATGGCGAATGGGTTGTCGAGGCGCCGGGAGAGGCGGCGTTCGTCGGCGTCGTCGGTTTGAGCCGGCTGACCTATGACGCCCATTTCACGCCGGCGGTGGAGGCCGCCTGGCGCCTGGCGCGGCCCTATTGGGGCCGAGGCTACGCTTTCGAGGCGGCTCGGGCCGCATTGGACGACGGGTTTTATCGGGTCGGCCTCACGGAGATCGTCGCCGTGACGACCCCGCCGAACCGCCGCTCGTGGCGGCTGATGGAGCGGCTCGGCATGGTGCGCGACATGGCCGGCGATTTCGACCATCCCCGCGTTCCCGACGGCCATCCGCTCAAGCGGCACGTGCTGTATCGCCTCCGGCGATGATCTACCTTGTCCGCCATGGCGAGACCGAGTTCAACCTGGTGCGCCGCTACCAGGGCTGGCTCGACTCGCCGCTGACCGAAAACGGCGTTGCCCAGGCGATCGCGATCGGCCGGCGGCTGGCGCAGCTTCCGGACGCCGCGACGGCGGAGATCGTCGCCAGCCCGATCGGGCGCGCCAAGCGCACCGCCGAGCTGATCGCCGCCGAAATGGGCCGCGCGGACATCGCCTATGACGACCGGCTGCGCGAAATCTCGATCGGGTCGTGGGACGGGCTCGACCGCGACGAGATCGCCGCCCGCGCGCCCGGCATTTTCGACGGCTATGACGGGAGCTGATATTTCCGCACGCCCGACGGCGAGACCTATGAGGAGTTTGCCGGACGGATTGGCGAGAGCCTGGCCGCGCTTGCCGGCCGCAATGCGATCGTCGTGACGCACGGGGTGGTGACGCGGGTGCTGCGGGGCATCTATGCCGGGCTGCCGCGCGCGGAGGCATTTCGCCTGCCGGTGCCGCAGGACCGCTTCTACCGGCTCGCCGACGGGCGGATCACAGAGGTCGCGGCGTGAGCTTGAGGCTCGGCGCGACGAGCTCGTCCTGCATCTCGACCAAGGCAAGCTCGTAACGGCCGAACCGCGCGGTCGCCTCGATCAGCGCGAACATCGCCGCCGCGGTCGCGGCCAGCGCCTCGGGCAGGGCCTCGCCGCGCAGCAGGCGGGCGAGGAACAGCGCCGCGGTCACGTCGCCGCAGCCGTTGAGCATCACCGGCACGCGCGGCGTCTCGACCAGCCAGGCGCCGTCCGCGCCGATGCCCAGCATCGCGATGCGGTCCTCGGCGGCTTCGAGGCTGGTCACCATGACCGTCGGCGGGGCGAGCGCGGCGGCGGCCTCGGCGGCTTCGGCGATGGTCGCGATCTTGCGGCCGGTGAGGAATTCGAGCTCGAACAGGTTCGGCGTCGCGATGTCTGCATGGGGGAGGGCGGCGTCGCGGAAAAACTCGGCGACCCCGGGCCGCACATAGGAGCCGGTGTCGGCGTCGCCGATCACCGGGTCGCAGCAGAAGATCGCGGCCGGGTTCGCCGCCTTGACCCGCCGTACGATGTCGAGCAGCACCGCGCCGGTCTCGGCCGCGCCGAGATAGCCGCTGAGCACCGCGTCGCATTGGCCGAGCACTCCGAGATCGGCGATGCCCTCGAACAAGGTGGCGACGGTCTCCGCCGGCACGATCGCGCCGCGCCACTTGCCGTGGCCGGTGTGGTTCGAGAAGGCGACCGTGTCGAGCGCCCAGGTCTCGCAGCCGAGCCGCTGCAGCGGAAATGTCGCCGCGGCGTTGCCGACATGTCCGTAGGAAACGCGGGACTGTACGGACAGGACCGTCGGCATCAGCCGTGGCTGTCGAGCCGGTCGAAGACGCGCTTCAGGGTCAGGAACACGACGATCCCGCTCGCGCAGAACAGGCCGATACCGGCATCGTGCAGGCTGCCGCCCTCCCAGGACGCGGCGAGAAACAGCCCGCCGAGCGCGATCGCCGCAAAAAGCGGGACGACCACCGCGAGATGCCCCATCCGGTCGACGAAGAGCGATTCCTGCCAGCCGCCACGCTCGCCGTCGAGCCGCGACTTGAGCCGCAGAAAGGCCAGCAGGACGGCGCAGATCGCGAGGGTCAGGCCGCTATCGTAATCGCCCGGCCCGGCCCCGGCGCTGGCGAACCAGGCGCCGAGCACGGCCAGCGCGCCGAGCACGATCATCTGCACCCAGAAGCCCAGCCACTCGCCCATGCCCAGTTCCTCGTCCGGTTCCGCCATCGCACCCACTCGCGCTCAGCCGGTCATCGAAATTATAACCCTCGGCGAGGCAATGCCGAGGACTTCCGATGACGCGCCCCCGCCGCAGCCTGCTGTTCATGCCCGGCGCCAATGCGCGCGCGCTCGCCAAATCGCGCGAGCTGCCGGCGGACGGGCTGATCTTCGACCTCGAGGACGCGGTCGCGCCGGACGCGAAGGCTGGGGCGCGGGAGGCTGTCGCCGCCGCGCTGGCCGAGGGCGGTTACGGGCGGCGCGAGCGGGTATTGCGGGTCAACGCGCTCGACAGCGAATGGGGCGGGGACGATCTCGCGGCGGCGGCGGCGATGCCGCTCGATGCGGTGCTGCTGCCCAAGGTCGAGAGCGCCGAAACCGTGCGCGCGGCGGCGGCGCGGCTGCCCGAGAGCATGCCGGCGTGGTGCATGCTGGAGACGCCGCTCGGTATCCTCAACGCGCGCGAGATCGCCGCCAGCCCGCGCGTCGAGGCGCTGGTTATGGGCACTTCGGACCTGACCGCCGACCTCCGCGCGGCGACGATGCCCGACCGCGCGCCGTTGATGACCGCGCTCGGCCTCGCGCTCTTGGCGGCGCGCGCTTATCGGAGGGCGATCCTCGACGGGGTGCATCTCGACCTCGCCGACGAGGCCGGCTTTGCCGCTTCGTGCCGCCAGGGACGGGCGCTCGGCTTCGACGGCAAGACGCTGATCCATCCGAAGCAGATTGCCGCCGCCAACGAAGCCTTCGCGCCCTCAGCCGAGGAGATCGCGGCGGCGCGGCGGATCATCGACGCGCACTGCGAGGCGGTGGCGGCGGGAAGGGGGATCGTCGTGGTCGATGGCCGGCTCGTCGAGAACCTGCACGTCGCCGCCGCCGAGCGCACCCTGGCGCTGGCGGCGGCTATCGCGGGTGCCTAGGGCATTGTGGCCGGCGAGGAAAACGGCTTGGTGGCATCCGCGACGAACATGACCAAAGCACTCAGATTCCCCTTGCCGGTGCTGGATACCTGCATCGGCGTACCGGGCGGATGACCCGGCATCGAGTGTCCGGCCGAGACCGAATGCGTACCTTCCGGCGTCTGTTGGGTGAGTTCGCCGGTGAGGATGTAAAAGGTCTCGGAGCCGGGATGCGTATGCACCCGCGTTTTCACTCCCGGAGGGCCGCCGGCGCCGTTGATGCGAAGGAGGTACTCCGGCGCGGTGATCGCAGGTACGGGGCCGACCTCGGCCACCTTGCTGCCGCCGGGCGACGATCCGCCGGCCGGACCCAGGGTGAATAGCCAGGCCTTCCCTCCGGCTTCGGCGGCAAGCGCGGTGGGCCCGGCGGCTGCCTGCGCCTGGGCGAGAGTCGGGAAATTGTCGATGCGCCAATACCATGGGCCGGGCGGCAGCTGCGCGACCTTCTTTTCCGCCAATGGCGTCACGTCGAATTTTTGAGCCAGAGCCACCGTCGAGATCGGCGGCAAGCCCATCATCGCGATTGCCCAAAGGGCAAGGGACCATCGGTGAGCGAGTGCGGCGCGCATCATCTTGCAATCATCCTCTTGCCGGCCCTGACGGCCGACAGCGTGGGGCGATGCACGCCGTGTCCGCTATCCGCGTTGCGCCGCAGCATTCAAAATCCGCCGAAAAGGGGTTATCATCCAGGAGAAATTCTCCACTGATGCGGGTGCCGGCGATCATGTCGAGCGGTGATCCGACTGCCGAGGACGGCCCCGGTCGCGCTCGTCCGGACGGCGAAGAATCCTCGCGGCCCTTGCCCGCCGATCTGGTGCGCGCCCTTCGCTGGCTCCGGGGGCACTTGTCCGAGCCGGTGCGGCTCGAACGGCTCGCCGATATCGGCGGCGTTCGCCCGCGAACCCTCGAGACCCATTTCAAGATGTTCCTGCGCACGACGCCGCTCGGCTGGGTAAGGCAAATGCGGCTCCGGCGGGCACGTCAGCAACTCCTCCAATCCGGTCGGGGCCCTACGGTCACCGATGTCGCGATGGCCAACGGGTTCAACCAGCTCGGTCGATTTGCGGCGGAATACCGCAAGGTGTTCGGAGAGCTCCCGTCATCGACGTTCCAGCGGGCGAGGCCCTGGCAGGCGCAGAAATTCGACGAAGACGAAGACGAAGCGATCCGCCAGACATTGAATGCCCTGCCGCTCGCCTTTGCGGTCGAGCGCGAGCGATGCGACCTGGCCCTTGAGCGGCTGGGCCGACCCCAGGAGCTGTCGCCCGGCTATGGGTTGCCAAAGGCCGTCGCCGGCTGGTGCTGGGCGCAACGGGCCGCACACGATTTCGGATCGACGCCCGATATCGATTGGGGGCATGCGCACCGGCTTGCGGAAGAGGCGTACACGCTCTCTCCGGATGACGCGCTGACGCTGACGCTCAGCAGCGGCGCTCTCGTCTTGCTGAACCGGCTTGACGAGGCGGATCGACGGCTGGAGCGGGCGCTCGCGCTCGATCCCTGGATGGCGTACGCGTGGATAAGGCGCGGGTGGATGTCAGCCTATTTAGGCGACCCCGAAGGCGCCATTCGGGAGCTGAGGACCGCGCTTCACCTGATGCCGTTCGACCCGCTGCGGCACATCACGTTCATCGGCATGGGCTGCGCTCACTTTGCCGCCGAGCGATACGATCGGGCGGCGCGGTGGGTCCTGGACGGCGTCGAGGCCTACCCGGAATCCTACTGGGCCCAGCGGGTCGCGGTGGCGGCGGTCGCCCTGACCGGCGCGCAGGCCGAAGCGCGCCGCATGGGGCGGGAGCTGATGCGCAAAGAGCCCAATCTGACGGTCGCCCGGGCGAGGCAGGCCTGGCCGTTCACACACGGGTTCATGTCGCGTCTGGGAGACGGTCTCGAAATCGCGGGTTTGCCCCGCTCGTAGCGGCGCGACGCGGAGGGTTATTCTATGACCCGGTCGGCGCGCCGCAGCAGCGATTGAGGCACGGTGAGGCCGATCACTTTCGCTGTCTCGAGGTTGATGACCAGCTCGAACTTGGTTGGCTCCTGGACCGGGAGATCGGCCGGCTTTGCGCCCCGCAGGATCTTCCCCGCGTAAATGCCCACCTGGCGATAAATCTCGGCGAAGCTGGGGCCATAGCTCATCAGGCCACCGACCGTCATGAACCCCGGAGCATCATAGATCGCCGGGATCGCGTGCTTTGCCGCCAGTGCGACAATCTGCTGACGGCGGTCGTTGAAAAACGCGTCAGTTCCGGCGAGAAGCGCGCCTGCTTGCAACGGCCGCAAGGCGGCGAAGGCAGCATCGATCTCGGTCTCGGTGCTCGCCTTCAAGATTTCAAGCCGGAGGCCCTTCGATTGCGCCGCTTTTGGTAAATTATTGATATAGCGCTCGGTGTTCGGGTTGTCGGGATTGACGAGCAGGGCGATCACTTTGGCCTGAGGTGCCACCTCCGCGAGTACTTCAAGCCGCTTCTCCATCAGGTCGGCGCTGAGCACGGTAAATCCCGTGACGTTTCCGCCGGGATGGGCGAGGTTGGCGACGAGACCCTCGGCAACCGGATCGCTGCCTGTCGTAAAGACGATCGGGATGGTCGAAGTCGCCTGCTTCACCGCCGGCCCTTGCCGCGAACCGCCTGTAGCGACGATCACATTCACATTGCGGCCGACAAGCTCGGCGGCGAAAACGGGCAGCCGCTCGTAGTTTCCTTCGGCCCAGCGGTACTCGATCCTTACGTTCTTGCCCTCGACGTAGCCGGTTTCGGCGAGCCCTCCACGAAATGCCGCCAACAACGGCGCCCACGCAGCGGCCGATTGTCCGTTGAGAAAGCCGATCACCGGCAAGGGCTTTTGCTGGGCCAAGGCCGGGGCTGCGCACAATGCGGCAGCAACAGACCCGCAAAGCAAATCGCGTCGTCTCATTGCCTCCCGCCTTGATGCTCAGTAACTGACTGGCAACATTATTGGTGGTTGAGCAAAGGATTAAGGAAAGAGGGGACTCCGGTCAACGTTGCATTCATATCATCGCCGAGATGGGGGGATCAGTCGGCGATGCTGTCAATCGGCCTGCGCGTTCAATCTTTACCGAGGTCCGGCGTCTGGCCGGTTGCATTGCTATGGTCGTGCTGGCGATCATGCCGCTGGTCTCGTTTTGGCGGCGCCGCGCTCGGCTCCGGTATCGCGCCGGGCGGCGCCCCTCTCCCCGGTTCGGGAGAGAGAGGCGCGAGCGCCCGCCGTCAGCCGGCGGCGACGCAGTAGCAGTCGCGAACGCCTTCCGGCAGGCGGCTTTCACGCCAGCTCTTGCCGCCGTCGGCGGTGCCGAACATCTGGCCGACGCGCGAGACGCCGTAGACCTGGTTCGGGTCCTTGGGATGGACGATGACGCCCATCATCGTCGCATCGGCCTTGATCCCGTGGTCGAACCGCGTCCAGGTCTTGCCGACATCGGTGCTCTTGTAGATCGAGCCGTCGGTCGACCGCGCCGCCGGGCTCAGCGCCGCGTAGAGCGTCTTCGGATCGTGCGGCGAGGTGCGGATGTCGCGGCCGTAGGTCAGCGGCGAGAAGCGGCCGATCTCCATGTCTTCCCAGCTATTGCCGCGGTCGGCGCTCTTGAAAAGGCCCATGCGGTTGGCGAGGAAGACGGTGCCGGGCGCCGCCGCGCTGCAGGCGAGCGCATGGCCGTCGAGCATGCCCTCGATATCGGTCTGGCTGCCGATGCGGCTCTTGTATTTGGGCTGCTCGCAGAAGCGGATCAAATCGGCGGTGCAGTCCTCCCAGCTTTCGCCGGCGTTGCGGCTGCGCATCGCGCCGTTGGCCTCGAGCGTCGCGAACACGTCGTCCGGCGAGTTCGGGTCGACATCGAGCCGCATCACCCGGCAGGCGAACGCCATGATGACGCGGTCGGGCAGACCGGGATCGGCCAGCTTCTTCCAGTTGTCGCCGCCGTCGTCGCTGCGGTAGACGCCGACCGGGGTGGCGCCGGCATAGAGCCGCTTGGTGTTCTTCGGGTGGACGAGGACCGACCAGATGTCGGGATCGCCGCCCGGCACGCTCAGCTTCTCGAACTTGTCGCCGCGGTTATGGCTGCGATAGATGCCCTTGGTGCTGCCGACGAAGATCGTGTCGTTGTCGTCGGGATGCACGGTGATCGCGTGCACCTCCGCGCCCTCGGGCAGCTTCAGCTGCTCCCATTTCTGGCCGCCGGCTTCCTGGCGAAAGATGCCGCCGAGCGTTCCCGCGTGCTCCATCCCGACCGTGGCCGCGACGCCGACATATACGTGCGATTGTCCCGCCATCGCTCCCTCCTTTTGCGACGTTCTGGCGTGATCATAACGCGCTCCGCTTCCCGCGCCAGCGCGGTTTCCACTATGGTGCGCGCCAGCCAATAGGAGAGGCGCGAATGCAAAAGCGGAAACTGGGGCGAAACGGGCCGGCGGTGACGGCGCTCGGGCTCGGCTGCATGTCGCTGTCGGGCGTCTACGGCAAGAGCGACGACGCGGCGGGGGTCGATTTCCTGCGCAAGGCGGTCGATCTCGGCGTCGATTTCTTCGACAGCTCGGATATGTACGGCTGGGGCCAGAATGAGGAACTGCTCGGCCGCGCCTTCAAGGGGATGCGGGACAAGGTCGTGATCGCGAGCAAGTTCGGCCAGACCCAGAACCCCGGTGGCGCGAACGGCGTCGACGGGCGCCCCGAATACATCCAGCAAGCCTGCGAGGCGAGCCTGAAGCGGCTCGGCGTCGATGTGATCGACGTGTACTTCCAGCACCGCGTCGACCCCAACGTCCCGGTCGAGGAGACGGTCGGCGGCATGGCGCGGCTGATCGAGCAGGGCAAGGTCAAGCATCTCGGACTCTGCGAGGCGGCGCCCGAACGCATCCGCAAGGCCCATGCGACCCACCCGATCGCGGCGGTGCAGAGCGAATACTCGCTGCTCTATCGCGAGGTCGGCGAGGAGACCCGGGCCGCGACGCGGGACCTCGGCATCTCGTTCGTCGCCTATGCGCCGCGGGGCCGCAGCCTCCTGGCGGGGGTGGTACCCGACTTCAACAATCTCGCGCCCGGCGACACGCGCGGCCGGCACCCGCGCTTCGAGGGCGAGAACTTCCAGAAGAACCGCGCCCTGGTCGAGCGGGTCGAGGCGATCGCCGCCGACAAGCGCTGTACCGTGGCGCAGCTCTGCCTCGCCTGGCTGATGGCGCAGGGCGACGACGTGATCCCGATTCCCGGCACCAAGAATGTCGGGCGGCTGGAGGAAAACCTCGGCGCGCTCGGCGTGACCTTGACCGCCGAGGAAGCCGCCGAGATCGGCAAGGTCGTCCCGGTCGGCGCCGCCGCCGGCACCCGCTACCCCGCCGGCGGGATGAAGGGGGTGTTCATCTAGGAGGATTTCTCCGTCATGGCAGGGCAGTCGAAGATTTGCATGGGCTGCTGGCAGCAGCTGCACGTTCCGGTGCCGCTGCGCGGCCCAGCAGCACTACCGTTTCGCATTTTCGGTATCCGGCCGAGCCGGATGAATCCGAATACCTGCACGATTTGCGAAATGATGTTCACCAAAGTGATGCGCGCTACCAAGATCAGCGTCGATGTCACCGTCTTGTTTGCCGACCTGCGAGGCTACACGGCGCTGTCTCAATCCCTCTCGGCCGATCAGATTGCTGCGCTCCTCGATGTCTTCTACGACGAGTGCGCCGCTGCTATCTGGGATAACGACGGGTTGCTAAACAAGACGGCTGGCGACTCGATCATGGCGATTTTCAATTTTCCAATTCGTCATCGGGATCACGCCGCACGCGCGGTCGAGGCGGCGCACGAAATACATCGCCGCTGCGACGCAAGGTGTCGTGTTCTCACCGGTTTTCCGGATGGCGATGACGACTCGCTCGGCATCGGCATCGGGATCGACAGCGGCACCGTCAGCTTTGGCGAGTTCGGCCGCGCGCATCGGGATCTGACGGCGATCGGTACCGTCGTCAACACCGCGGCGCGCGCCCAATCGGTGGCTCAAGCCGGGCAGGTCCTGGTGACGCGTGCGGTACGCGACCGTTCCGGGTCGATACTCGCCGACGCCGAGGGCCAGTTTTATCCGCTCAAGGGGATCGCCGAGCCCGTCGAGCTCTACGCGGTGTGACCTACGCCAAATCCACGATCTCGACCCAGTTGGGGTTCTTGCCCATCGGGTACTGCTTGACCGGGTCGAGCTTGCCGTCGGCGCCGATCGCGCTGACGGTCATCGAGGCGGAATCCATCCCGACCGCCAGCAGGAATTTGCCGCGCGGGTCGATGTTGAAGCCGCGCGGGGTCTTTTCGGTCGGGAAGCGGCCGATCGGGCTCAACGTGCCCTTGGCCTGGTCGATCTTAAAGCCGCACAGCATGCTGGTCTTGCGCTCGGCGCCGTAGAGGTACTTGCCGTCCGGCGTCACATGGATGTCCGAGGCGGCCGGCTGCTCCTTGTAGTCGTTGGTGTCGACAAAGCCGATCTCGGTGAGTTGGCCGGTCGAGGGATCGACGTTATAGGCGCCGATCGTCGCGGTGGTCTCGGTGATCAGATAGCCCCAGCGCCCGTTCGGGTGGATCGTGAAATGGCGCGGGCCGGCGCCGGCCTTGGTGGCGATCGATGGCGGATCGTTCGGCGTCAGCTTGCCGCTCGCCGCGTCGAACTTGAATTGCAGGATTTCGTCGCCGCCGAGCACCGGCACGTAGACGTGGTTGCCGGCGCCGACATAGACGCAATGCGCCTTTGGCTTGGTGTCGAGGATCTGCGTTGCCTTGGCGCCGACCAGGCCGGTTTTCGGATCGATCGGATAGATGCCGAGCTTGGCGCCGACATAGGACGCCCCCAGCAGGTATTTGCCGCTGTTGTCGGTGTTGATGTAGGCCATCTGGTCGACGAGCGGCGTGAGGCCGGCATGGGTGAGCTTGCCGGTCGCCCGGTCGATCGCGAAGGCCGAGACCGGGTAGGGCTCGCTGCGAAGCTGGGCGTAGAGGAACTTTTTGTCCCGGCTCGTCGTCATCGGCAAGCTTGTCGGGGTCGTCTTTTCGCTGCCGGGCACCGCCACCTTTTCGCGCATCGTCAGCTCGCCGGTCTCCCGGTTCATCGACAGGCAATAGATGTCCTTGTCGCCGGCGTTCGACACATAAACCATCGTCTGCGGAGCGTTGCCTTGCGCCATCGCCACACCTCCTCCGATGATGGGAAGCGCCGCCGCGAACTGCATGACGCGCCGCCGTGTTACCCGCGTTCTGACCATCGCGTCCTCCCCGGGTAGTGCGCCGAAACCCTATCAGCCGGCCGTCAGCGCTGTAAATCGCGCGCGGCCTTCGCCGCCGGTCGCATCGCGCAGCGCGACAGCCAGTCGGCCGCTTTCGGGAAGTTGCCGAAGTCGATGCGCGCCGGTCGCGCCCAGGAAAGGATCGAGGCGAGGTTGAGGTCGGCGACGGTGAAGTCGCTGCCGACCAGGTACGGCGTCTTCGCGACCGTCGCGTCGAGCACGCCGAGCGGGTGCTGCATCGCCTTTTCCGACTCGTCGGCGGAGGCGGCGTCGCGCTTGTCCTCGGGATAGAGCGCGCGGTTGAACATCGCGTTCAGCACGTGGCGCTCGATCTCGGTCATGCCCCAGAGGCTCCACTGCCAGACCCGCGCCTCGTCTTCGAGCGACCGGGGGTACAGCGTGCCGAGCCCGTGCTTTTTCGCCAGGTACAGGTTGACGGCCATCGACTCCCAGAGGATGAAGCCATTGTCGTCGATCGCCGGGATGTGGCCGTTGGGGTTGATCTTGAGGTAGTCGGCGGTTCGGGTCTCGCCTTTCCCCATGTCGATCGGGATATTGTCGTAGTCGAGCCCGAGCTCCTTCGCCATCCACAGGGTACGGAAGGCGCGCGAGCGCGGGGTGCCATATATTTTCAGTGTGGCCATCGGGGTTCTCCTGTCTGGCTCGGTAGAGTGAGGCAATGTCCCATACGCAGGAAACGGTTTCGGTGGACGGCGCGACGGTGCGGCTCTGGCGCGGCGGGCGGGGCGCGCCGCTCGTCTTCCTGCACGGCGCCGGCGGACATACCGGCTGGCGGCCATTCATGGAGACGCTGTCCGCCGAGTTCGAGGTGATCGCGCCCGAGCATCCCGGCTTTGGCAAATCCGACGATCCGCCCTGGCTCGATACGGTCGCCGACCTCGCCTATTTCCATCTCGACCTGCTGCGCGCGCTCGGGCTCGAGAAGGCGCATCTGATGGGCACGTCGCTGGGCGGCTGGGTCGCGGCCGAGATGGCGGTGCGCGACACATCCCGCCTCGCCAGCCTGACCCTCGTCTGCGCGGTCGGAATCCTCGCCAAGGGCGAGCCGATCCCCGACATCTTCCGGATGCCGGTCGAGGAGAATTTGCGCCGCTATTTCGCCGATCCGGAGATGGCGCGGCGGCGGCTTGCCGATCTCGCCGCGGGGGACCAGGAGACCGCCGCCCGCAACCGCGCGACGGTGGTGCGGCTCGCCTATCGCCCGCGCTTCCACAACCCGCAGCTCGGCAAGTGGTTGCACCGCATCGACGTGCCGACCCTCTTGCTGTGGGGCGCGCGGGACGGGCTGGTCCCGCCGGAATTCGGCCAGGCCTACCGCGCGCTTATCCCGGGCTCGCGGCTCGTCGTGCTGGACGGCGCCGGGCATGCGCCGTTCGACGAGCGGCACGACGAATTTGTCGCCGCCTTCCGCGACTTCGTTACTCGGCCGGGAACGCCGCCGCGAAGCCGGGACGCCGCCGGCTGACGAGGCGGAGGAGGGTGGCCCCGAGCCGCCTGAAGCCCTCGACCTGGTGCGCGAGGTAACCGCAGCGCACCATATTCCCGTCCAGCGCCGCGACGCCGGTCGGCAGATAGAGGCGGTCGGTCCGCCGCGTGCCGAAGATCACGTCCCAGATCGGCAGGATCACCGCGAAGTTGCAGCCCCGTGCCCGCTCGAAGGGCGGCCTCGCATGCTCGATCGCGTGATGCAGGCGATGGTATTGCGGCCCGACCAGCAGCATGCCGCCGACGCGGCCGAACCCGGCGCGGAAATTGGTGTGCGACAGGCTCTCGATCAGCCGGAAGACGATCATCACCAGCGGGAATTCGCCGGGGGTCACGCCGATCAGCATCGCGATCGTGCCGGCCCAGGCCGCCGCCAGGATGTCGTCGACGACGTGGTTGCGGTCGTCGCTCCATAGCGTCATCTGACGCTGGTCGTGGTGCAGGCTGTGCAGCGCCCACCACCACCCGAGCCGGTGCTGGAAGCGATGGCGCCAGTATTCGCCGAAATCGATAACGAGGATGTAGACGAGGAAGGTCGCGAAGGGCCAGGCGCCGAGGGCCGGCAGAATCTGTTCGATCGCTGGCGGGATATAGCCCTGGAAGCGCAGATACCCGTCGATCATGCCGCCGATCGGCGCGAGCAGCAGGAAGAGGATCGCGGGTACCAGCCCGAGCCGGTGGACGACCGTATAGACGATATCGGTGCGCACCGCGCGGCGCTCCCGCCAGCGCTCGACCGGCCGCAGCATTTCGAGAGGGCGGAACAGAAGATAGGCGAGGAGGATCGTCAGCGCGCCGAGCAGCGGGATTTCGAGCCCGTCGAATACGGTCTCGGCCCAATCCATCAGGCCGAGCCGGTAGAGGGCCGGCTCGATCGCGTTCTCGAAAACGATGCCCTGGATTTGCCCGATCCCGTGCATCAGCGCGTCGAACACAGCCGGACGCCTCGCTAGTAGACGAAGATTCCGTGCGGCGAGCGGCCGACCGGGATCGTCGTCTTCAGCGTCCCCGAGGCGGCCTGGATCACGTCGACCCAGGCGCGCCACCGCCCGGTGACCCATAATTCGCTGCCGTCGGCGCTGAACATCATGTCGTCGGGACCGCCGGGAGAGAGGATCGTGCCGGTGACCGCGAGGGTGTCGGCGTCGAGGATCGAGATCGTGCCGGCGACCCGGTTCGACACGTAGAGCGACTTGCCGTCGGGCGAGGCCTGGAAGTTGTGGGCGCCGCGCCCGGTCTCGATCTTGCGCAGGATCCCTCCGCTGCGGGGGTCGAGCTCGGCGATGTAGTTGGAACCCATCGCGGCGACCAGCGGGTTGCCGGCCTTGTCCATCCACATCCCGGCCGGCTGGCGCCCGACCGGCACGTTCCACAGCGTCTGGCCGCTCGCGAGGTCTATCGCGGTAACCCGGTCGGTGCCCTGAAGGCTGACGAACACGGTCTTGCTGTCGGGGGAGAAGGCGATGTGACTCGGCATCGTCGCCGCGGGCAGGCGATGCACGATCTCGAAGGTCGCGGCGTTGAGGATATCGATGCGGTCGAGGCGGAGCGAGTTCGAGACGAACCACTTGCCGTCGGGGCTGAACCCGATCTGATAGGGGTCGCTGACCTCGATCCGCTTGGCGATGGCGCCAGTCGTTCGGTCGATGAAGACGAGCTCGTTGCCCTCCGCCATCGCGATGATCAGAAAGCGCCGGTCCGGGGTCAGCATCAGGTGGTGCGGCGACCTGCCGATATGGATGCGGGAGGTCTCCTTGTAGGTGTCGCCGTCGACGACGCTCAGCGAATCGTCGTCGGAGTTCAGCACGATAGCGGTCTTCGCGGCGGCTCCGGCAGAGGCGAGCGCAGCGAAGGCGGCGGCCACGAGGAAGCGCCGAAGGAGGTGGGGGAGGGGCACGGCGGGGGCAATCGACTAGCGGGGTTATCCACAGGTGGCGGATAGATAACCCGAGCCCGCTTAACCCGCAATAAACGCGGGTAGAGCGCTGTTCTAATTCAGCCCCTGCGGCAACGCCCGGATCGCGTCGTCGATCAGCGCGGCGCGGCCCCTCTCGTCGAGACCGCCGGCGATCACGTCGCGCGCGGCGGCGATTGCGACATCGACGGCGGCGGCGCGGATTTCCGCGACCGCCTTGGCCTCGGCCTGGGCGATGCGCTCCTCGGCGAGCCGGCGCCGGCGCTCGAGCGACTGATCGAGGTCGCGCGCGGCCTGGGCGGAGATGCGCTCGGCCTCGGCCCTGGCGTGCTCGACGATCGCCTTGGCCTCGTCGAGCGCGGCGCGCTGCTTCTGCTGGTACTCGGCGAGCAGGCGCTCGGCCTCCTGCCGCAGCTTGTCGGCCTCGTCGAGCTCGACGCGAATGCGCGCCGAACGCCGATCGAGCCCGGAGGCGATCGCTGCCGCGGCCTTTTTCCAGACGGCGGCGACAAAGATCACCGCCGCGACGAGTACCCAGAATTCCGGGTCGCGGATCAGGTGTATCATCGGCTTGCCGCCACGGTCTCGACCGCCGCCGATAGGCGGGCAGGGTCGGCAGGCGCGCCGGTCAGCTTCTCGACGACCGCGCCGCCGACCTCGACCGCGATGCCGCGCACCTCGGCCAGCGCCTCGTCCTTCGTCGCGGCGATGCGCCGTTCGGCCGCCGCGATCTCGTCGGCCAGCGTGGCGGCGAGCGCATGCTGCCGCTCGGCTGCCTCCGCGGCGAGCCTGGCCCCGGTCTCGCGCAGCGCCGCCTGGGCGTCGGCGCGCGCCGACGCCAGCGTCCGCTGGTACTCGGAAAGCACGCCCTCGGCCTCGGCCTTGAGTTGCGCGGCGCGCGACAGGTCGCTGTCGAGCCGGTGACGACGCCCCTCGATCGCCTTTCGCACCCGCGGCAACCCCAGGGTCGTCATCAGGATGTAGAGGACGATAAAGGTGACCGCGAGCCAGAAGAGCTGCGGGACAAAGGTGCTGATGTCGAGTTGCGGCATCGCCTCAGAACACGAACAGGATCAGGAACGCGATCGCCAGCCCGAACAGCCCGGTCGCCTCGGCGAGCGCGAAGCCGAGAAAGGCGAAGGGCTGCACCTGGCCCTGCGCGGCCGGGTTGCGCGCGACGGCGCTGATCAGCGACGAGAAGACATTGCCGATGCCGACGCCGGCGCCGACAAGCGCGATGCAGGCGAGGCCGGCGCCGATCATCTTTGCGGAAGCGAGATCCATCTGAATGTTCCCCAGTTGATGTGGCTGATGCCAGTTGAGCTCTAGTGAAGGTGAAGCGCGTCGCGCAGGTAAAGGCAGGTCAGGATCGCGAAGACGTAGGCTTGCAGCGCGGCGACGAGGATTTCGAGCGCGAAGATCGCGATGTCGAGCGCCACCGGAAAGATCGCCACGAAGAGGACGTTGGCGGCAAACCCGCCGAAGATCGCCAGCATCGTGTGCCCGGCGAGCATGTTGGCGAAAAGCCGGATCGACAGCGTGAACGGCCGGATGCAGTAGGAGAGCAGCTCGATCGGCACCAGCAGCACCAGCAGGACGATCGGCACCCCCTCCGGCACGAACAGCCGCAGGAAGCGGAAGCCGTGCTTGACGATGCCGACGATTGTAACCCCGATAAACACCGCCGCGGCCAGCGCGAAGGTCACGATGATCTGGCTGGTAACCGTGTAGCCGTAAGGGATTAGACCCAGAAAGTTCGACAGCAGCACGAACATGAAGAGGGTGAAGACGAACGGGAAGTAGGGCTCCGCGCCATGTCCGGCATTGGTCTCGACCATGTCGGCGACGAACTCGTAGCTCATCTCCGCGATCGACTGCCATCGCCCCGGCACCAGCTTGGCGCGGCGCGTCGGGACGGTCAGCAGCGCGGTGATCAGCACCACCGCGATCGTCATGAACAGCGAGGCGTTGGTGAAGGACAGGTCGTAGCCGCCGATATGGATCGGGACCAGCTCCTCGATCTTGAACTGTTCGAGCGGGTGAAGCTCTAAGGCCACGTCAATCTCTCTTCTGGGGCCGGCGGAAGCCGACCGTTGCGCCCTGGTTGGTGATCGCCCGGTACACGCTCAGCATACCGGCCGCGACACCCAGAAAAAACAGCACGATCATCGCGAAAGGCCGGGTGCCGAGCAGGCGATCTATGGCCCATCCCAGCCCGGTCGCCACGCCGATCGCGACGACGAATTCGATGCCGATGCGGAAGCCGATCGCGAGAGCCTGCTGCTGTCCGGCACCGTCGTCGCCGGTGCGTTTCGGCCCGGCGCGATGCGCCTGGGCCTGGTCGAGCCTCTCGCCAAGGCGCCTCAGCGGGTCCGACGGTCCTCCTTCGCTCATCCGAGGTCGTGCGACCTATGCCACAGCGGCCCCGGCCACCCCCGGCCGAAGCGCCGCGCACCATAATTGGACGACGGGCGCCATGCAACCCGCGCGTCACTCCGCGGCATCGAGCCGCGACGGCGGGGCGTGGCGCAACTCGGCGGCGCGCGCGAGATCGACCGAGACGAGCTGCGAGATGCCGCGCTCGGGCATCGTCACCCCGTAAAGCCGGTCCATCCGCGCCATCGTCACCCGGTGATGGGTGATCAGCAGAAACCGCGTGCCGGTGGCATCGGAGGTTTCCGCGACGAGGCGGCAAAAGCGGTCGACATTGGCGTCGTCGAGGGCGGCGTCGACCTCGTCGAGCACGCAAACGGGCGCCGGGTTGGTGAGGAATACGGCAAAGATCAGCGCGAGCGCGGTCAGCGCCTGCTCGCCGCCCGACAGCAGCGAGAGGTGCTGCGTCCGCTTCCCCGGCGGGCTCGCCATGATCTCCAGCCCGGCCTCGAGCGGGTCGTCGCCGTCGAAGGCGAGATTGGCCTTGCCGCCGCCAAACAGGCGGCTGAACAACTCGCCGAAATGCGCGTTGAGGCGCTCGAACGCGGCGGCGACGCGCTTGCGCCCCTCCGTATCGAGCGCGGCGATCCCACGGCGCAACCGGGCTATCGCCTCGGTCAGATCGGCGCGCTCGGCGGAAAGGCCGGTCATCCGCTCCTCGACCTCGGCGGCTTCGCGCTCGGCGACGAGGTTGACCGGCCCCATCCCGTCGCGCTCGCGCAACAGGCGGTCGAGGCGGGCGGCGAGATTGCCGGCATCGGCGGGTTCGGCGCCGGGCTCGCGCTCGGCAAGCTCGGCCAGCCGGTCCGGGGTCGCGCCGAGCCGCTCGCCGATTTCGGTGCGAAGCTGCGCGAGAACGCCGACCGCCGCGTCGCGCCGCGCTTCGAGGCGGGCGCGCTGCTCGCGCTTTTCGGCGGCGTCCAGCTCGGCCTTGCGTGTGCTCTCCCCGGCGGCGCGAAACCTGCTCTCGGCGACGGCGAGCGCGTCGCCGGCGGCGCGGCGCTCGGCGGCGGCGCG
>DASUIE010000350.1:0-20991 GCA_036273175.1 Allostellaceae bacterium | reverse complement strand
GGAAGGCGGCACCACGTTCTTTTTCGTGACCAACGGGATCGAGGCGGCCTTGGAACAGGCGAAGCTTGCCGCTAACGGTCGGGACGTGAAGATCGGCGGTGGCGTCGAGACGGTGCGCCAATACCTTCGCGCCGGCCTAATTGACGAACTGAATCTCGCGTTCTCCCCGGTCGTGCTCGGGCAAGGCGAAGCGATGTTCGCTGGGATCGACCTGCCGGCGCTTGGCTACCGCGTCATCGAACATCGGGCGACCGAGCACGCCACCCACATCGTTCTCAGCCGATAAGAATCCACCATTTCATTCCGCTGGGTGCCACGGAAGGCCGCGACTAACGGGCCGTCACGTGGTGACGGTGAGTGGCCATTCTTCGTCGGCCTCTGACGCTGTCGTGAGCCTGACGGTATTTTCAATCGAACCGATCGATGCCGATAGTCGGCGAAACCGCCTGACGGGTCGGCGAGAGTCTCCGAATGAACGTTTCCTTTCCCGCCTGCTTGCGACGCTGATCGGCACGATAAAAGAGATCGGCCCGGCCGTGCTTCTTGATCAGTGGGGAGCGGCCATCATCCTCTCACGGCCATAATCGGGTACGGGCAAGATGGCCATGTCGGTGGTCGGCTTTTCCGCGCTGGAGCGGTCGTGGGTGCGATAGCGCTTTGCTTGAACCGGAGAGACGGGCCGGGCGCCACCCTCGGGCGCGGACTGCGGGCGCGGCCTCTCCTGACCTTTCAGATTTTGCTGGGCCCAGAGCGCGGCCTGCGTGCGGTTGACAAAACGGAACTTCTGAAACAGGTGCTTCAGGTGGACCTTGACCGTCGCCTCGGCGATCCCGAGCTCGCGCGCGATCGACTTGTTGCTTATTCCCTCGGCCAGGAGATGCAGCATCTCTGTTTCGCGACGGGAGGGCGCGGCCTCGCCCATACTTGCGGCGGGGGCCGGCGTGTCGGGCACGATGACCGCCTGCATCAGCCAGCTGGGCGTGACCCGCTCCCCCGCTTCAACGAGCGCGAGCGATTGGCGCAGCGACTCGCAGCTCGCGCCGAGCGAAAGGACACCGTCCGCGGCGACGATCAGGCCGGGAGGGAGAGCCTGGAGCTGATTATTGTTGCCCAAGACGATGACCCTGTCGCCCACGCATTCCCGAAGCAAGGCCAAGACGTCGATGTCCTCGACGCACAGGTCCGCGTCGACGATGACCAAACCAGCCCGTCCTGCGCCGGGTGCAATTGCGCCCGCGATCTGTGATGCGTCGCCGATCACTGAATAGCCGACAGTACGTAGAAACTGCCGCAAGCCGTTTCTGACCAGCGGCAAGGAATTGATGACTGTTACGGTTTTCATACCGATGACGTTGGCCGCAATTCCGATAAAATACACGCAAAAAGATGATTAATCGCTGATTCATTATACTGGAACGATTGACAAGAGATGTTCTCAATCTTCGAGTCTATACCAAAGCGAGTATGTGAAGGATTTCCAATCAACCAAATCCGATCTCACGACCTTGTGAAATCCTCGGCGCCCAATAGGGCAACTTTCTGGATCGCTTAAAGGAATCGCAGACTGTCAGTATTCGCTCGGCAGGCCTCCCAAACTATTTACGGGAAGCAGATGGGTGAGAGAAAGATTGGCGCGAAGCAGTCGTCGACGCGGTGATAAACAGGGAAATTAACCCCTGTTAGGGATAAAAATACCCTGCCGATGGGGATACTCGACTCTTCCCACAAACCCCGAGAACGAACGAGGGAAACGTAGATGGCAAAAAGCGCGGCGCGGAACAGCCAGCCCCCTTCCGAGCTGATCGACGCGCGGATCGAGGAGCTCGGCGACTGGCGCGGCGCGATGCTCGCCCGGCTGCGCGCCCTGGTGAGGGAGGCCGACCCCGCGATCGTCGAGGAGTGGAAGTGGCGCGGGGTTCCGGTGTGGTCGCATGCCGGCATCATCTGCACCGGCGAGACCTACAAGGCGGTCGTGAAGATGACCTTTGCCAAGGGCGCGGCCCTGCCCGATCCTTCTGGCCTCTTCAACGCCAGCCTCGAAGGGAACACGCGGCGCGCCATCGATTTGCGCGAGGGCGAGCCGATCGACGGAGAGGCGTTGAAGGCCCTCGTTCGCGCCGCCGTCACCCTCAACACCACGAAGCCGAAGCCTCGCTGATCCGCCGTCACCACTTGACGCGCAGGCCGCCGGCGACGGCGTTGGCGCTCTCGTGCGAGCTGAGCGTGGCGTTGTACTGGATGAAGCCCGACATCCGGTCGGGGAAATCCGCCTGGGCGATCGCAAAGCTGAGGCCGATGCCCAGATCGAACACGTCGCGGCCCAGGGCCGGCCCGGCCTGACCGAAGCTCGCCGCGTTGCCGCCGATAAAGCTGGCGGTGTACCGGCTCTGGTCGTCCATGAAGTTGTGCAGCCAAGCGGCGCGGAATTCGGGGATGATGCTCGTTGCGCCGATCGTCATCGGCTGCGAGATCGCGATGCCGACCCGGCTGTACAGCGCATCGAGCGCGCTCGGCGCGACCGCGAGATCGAGGGCGCCGGCGCCGCTCTCCGAAAACGATCCCTGGCCGATGTGAAAATACGAGGCGCCGAGCCGCGGGACGATCTGCATCCCGCCGGCGGTATAGGGATGGCCGATACCGACCTCGAGCCCGATATCGTCGCCGCTGTGCTTCGACGTTGCGACCCGGCTGGCTCCGGGCAGCACGATGCCGCGGCTCACATCGTAGTGGTCGTGCGAATAAAGCGCCGCGCCGTCCGCGGTGAAGCCCCAGCCCAGCACTTGCGCGCCGTAGGCGCCGATCTGGTAGAACGCAACCGTGCCGCTCTCCGGGTTCGTGTTGAGCGAGACGCTGCTTTCGCCGCCGCTGACCGCGACGCCGAGCAGGCTTTGCGGGGTGCTGATCAGGTCCGCGCCGATCGCGCCGCCGCCCGTCGAATAGCTTGAGCCGAGCGCCCCGTTATTGGTGTCGAGGTCGCCGAACTGGCCAAACCCGCGAGCCCAGAAATTGCCGGCGCTCGCCCCCGGCGCCACCGCGCCGCCGCCGGCATACCCGGAGATCGAGGCGTTGACCGCATCGGTCAGCGGGTCGTTGACGGCGTTGGCGATAGCGGCCAGCTGCATGCCGTTGGCGCCGCTGCCCCAGGCCCCGGCCAGCCCGCCGCTCGGCAGCCCCGCCGCAATCGGCGAGCTCGGGCCGCCGGCGAGCCGGATGCGGTCGCCCATCGCATCGAGGAAGAGACGGCGGTCCTGCAGGCTCACCTGCGCCAGATTGCCGTAAATCTGCCCGCCGAACGACGCCAGGGCCTGCTGCAACTGCGCCGTCGGCAGGTTGACCGCGAGATCGAGCACCGTGGCGAAATCTCCGGTCGCGGTCGGAAAGGCGGCGTTGAGCACGTTGGCGACGGCGATCTGGTTGATCGTCGCGCCGACAAACCCGCCGAGCACCAGATCGACCTCGTTCGACCCGTATTGCACCGTCAGCGGGAGGATGGGGAGCGTGCCGGTGACCTGGTCGAAGGTGCCGGTCACCCCGTTATTCGCGGTCAGGATCGCGAAGCGGGTGAACGGCACGTAGTTTCGCCCCGCCGCCGCCGAAAGCTGGAGCGTTCCGGCGAGGGTCGCGCTTCCGCCGACCGCGAGCCGGGAGGCGGCGCTGGGGTTGAACTCGATCGCCAGCGTGCCGGCGCTCGATTGCACGTAGTTGCCGGCGACGGTCAGCGTGCCGATCGACCCGCCTGGCTTGACGGTGCCGCCGATATTGCCGAGCGACCCGCCGATCGTGCCGAGGCCGCTGACCAGCGCCCCGTTCTGCACCGTGACCGAGCCGCCGAGCCGGGCATTCGGCGATGAGTCCGGACCGACGACGAGGTCGCCGCCGGTTACCTGGGTCGTGCCGGTAAAGCCGCTGCTGTCGGCGGTCAGCACGAGGTCGGCCGAGCCCATCAGGCTCAGCGTGCCGCTGCCCGACAGCACGCCGGAATAGGTACCGTCGCCGGTCTGGTCGAACACGACGTTGGCGTTGTCGGCGATATTGCCCTGCAGGCTGGTGGTGTTGCCCGACAGCGTGCCGGCGGAAACCGTCGTGCCGCCGGTATAGCTGTTGGCGCCGGTCAGGGTCAGCGTGCCGGCGCCCTGTTTCGCGACTCCGCCCGTGCCGGAGATGGTGCCGGCAAAGGTCGTCGAGTTCGCCGTGCCGAGCGTCAGCGTGTTGGCGCCGAGCGATATCGTGCTGCCGGCGACGCCGGTCAGGTCCTGGATCGTCTGGTTGCCGCCGCCCGAGATGTCGAAGGCCGTGCCGGAATTCAAGAGGTCGAGGCCGCTGCTCGACCTGATCGCTCCGCCGGCCCCGATCGCCAATGTTCCGCCGCCGACGATCGTCGGTCCGACATAGCTATTGACGCCGGTCAGAGTCAGCCTCCCGGGTCCGTCCAGCGCCAGGGTGCTGGTCGTGCCGCCGGCGATGATGCTGGGGAAGTTCGAGGCGCCAACCTGATCGACGGCGAACAAATTGCCGTTGAGATTGAGGGTGATCCCGCCGCCCGGCGCGAGGTCGCTCTTCTGCGTGTTCAGCGTCGTCAGGTTTGTCGCCAGGGTCACCGTCGTGACGCCGGGGGCGAAGTCGATCGTGTTGTTGCCGCCGGCCGTATTCGAGGCGCTGATCGCGTCCCGCAGCGTGCCGCAGGAGAACGAGGCGCCGCCGGTGGGAGTGCACGCCGCCGGCGACGCGTCATCGCCGCTGGTGGTGACGGTGTACGTGTTTTGCGCGCCGGCCGGGGCAGCGGTCAGCAATGCGCCGAGAAGCGCGGCCGCGGCAATCCCGCCAAACCTCATGTCGTCCCCCGACTGACTTGCGGAATTTTCTCACACCCGCAGATATTTTCGTCAGGGGATTTGCCGGCGGCCCTGTTAGAGTACCGGGACTTGTCCTAAAGTGCGCGGCAATCCAAGGGAAAGCGGCGGCCGGTTCGACTCTCGGAGCGGTTGTCGCAAGCGGCGTACATGCTTTTTTTTCGGCCCTCTCGATTCAGCCGATTCGCCGAATCGCTTTGCCTCGACCCGCCGACATCGTCCGGCGCGATCGTCATGGCTGCCGGCATTTTCTCGATCGGCGCGTTGCCGCGCCTGCCCCTGGGCGCCACCTTGGCGTTACCGGCCGACATCGCGGTGGGGCTGATCTGGCTGGCAACGGCCGCCGCGCTTGCCGGCTCGGCATGGCGCCGCGGCGGGATCGCGAACCGCACCGAGTCGGTGATCGAGAGTTTCGGGATTGGCACCTGGGTAGCGGGCACCGCGGTGCTGGCCCGCATCCTGATGCTGGCGGCGCCGAAGGATCCGTGGCCGGCGCGGATCGCCTTCCTGCTCAGCATCGGCCTGTGGCTGTGGTTCGTGCCGCGCGCTGTGGCCAATCTCGTCCGGCTGGCGCGCTCCCGGCGGCGGCCGAACGGCATCGTTCTGCTCTCGACCGTGGCGACGCAGGCAATCGCCCTGATCGCGCTGCGGCTGTTCCCCGCCAGTCCGGCGGTGAGCGGGGCAGTTGCCGCGCTGATGGGGCTGGGGGCCGGGTTTTATGCGTGGGCGGCGTTTCTGGTCGTGCGTGGACATATCGCCGGCGGCTGGAGGCTCGCGAGCGATTGGGCCAACGGCAATTGCATCCTGCACGGCGCGCTGTCGATCACCGGGCTGACGATGGTCGCGAGCGGCCGTTTCGGCGAGGCGGCGATCCTTGTCTACTGGGAGGCTGTGATCGCGGTCTTCGCCGCCGTCGAGGCGATCGAGATCGCGCGGCTCGCGGCGCGGGTCAGGGAGCAGGGCTGGCGCCGCGCGATCCTCGTCTACGACGTTTCGCAATGGGCGCGGAACTTCACCTTTGGGATGTTCTACGCCTTCACGCTGGCGTTCCGGCAGGTCTACCCGGGGCGGGACCCGCTCCGCGACGCCATCGTCGCCTGCGGTTCGTATGTCGTGCTGGCCCTGCTGATCGCCGAAGCCGGCTTGCTGGCCGCTACTGCAGCCCGCCGAGGCGCGGCGGCGGCGCAGATGGCTGCCCCGCCATCGCCTGGGGAACGCGGCGCACGATCCCGAGATGCGGCGCCAGCAGCGCGAGGCTCAACAGGTCGAGCACGACCAGCCCGACCGCGATCGCCACCAGAAACGGGTTGATCCGCCCGGCCGCCTCGTCCACCCGACTCGCCAGCGCGACGAGCCGGATGCGGCGGCGTTGCCGATGGCGCTGCATCGCGCGCGGCCCCGCTTCAGCCCGGCAGCGCCGTCGGGCGCGCGGTCGCGGCGGCCATGATCTTCCACTGGTTGATCGTGAGCCTGGTCTGGCGCTCCAGGATGTCGAGCATCGGTTGCCTCCCGTCCGGGCCAATGGCGGGGCCGGCGAGGCATGCATGTGAGGCGGATCGGCTCCGGAGCCGCCCCGAAAGGCGGCTCCGGCCGGCCATTAGCGACGTGAAGCCTCGCTGGCCCGTTCCGGCCGGGTTCTAGCGACCCGATCGTCCGAAACGTTGCCACTATGGGCTTTATCCCGACCGGGAAACCGCGTCTTTCATCTATGACAATGTTTGGCGCTACCGCCGCAGTTCGAGAATATCGAGGCCGATATTACGGTCGGCCAGGTAAATCAGGCCGCGCCCATCGATCTCGACATCGTTAGATTGCGGGCTCGGCCGGCCGCCGCGCGGCTCCGGGATGAACCACGCGATCTCGCGCGGACTGCGCGGGTCGCCGACATCGACGACGCGCAAGCCCCCGCTGAACCAGGCGCAATAGACGAGGCTGTCGGTCATCCGCTCGGCGAACTGGTGCGCGCCGAAGCGGCCGCCCGGCGTGCGCGAATAGGGGGAATCGAGCTCGCTGACCTCGAACATCGCCAGCGGCTTGACCGCATTCCAGTCGGTGACGTCGAAGGTCCACAGCGCCGCGTGCGGACGGCCGCGCCGCGCTTCCGCCTCGGCGGCGCCGTAAAACTGGTCCTCCTCGTCGATCGCCAGGCAGACGCGGCGCCCGCCGGGCCGGAATGGCAGAGGCATCACCGTATGCGTCGGTTCGGGGAACGGCGGGTGGTAGTTGTACTCGGCGAGGGTCTTCGGCTTGGCGATGTCGCGCACATCGATGACGCGCAGCCCGCCATGCCAGCATCCGGCCCACATCTCGTCACCGAAGCGCAGCGCGTGGTGGAGCCGGTTCTGCCGCCCCGGCCAGTCCGGCGTCTCGCCGCCGGCGATGTGCTGCCCCGGCATCCACCAGCGCGACACCTCCGCCGGATGCGCCGGATCGCGGATGTCGTAGATGACGAGGATGTTGCCGACAAACCCCGCCATCTCGGTCGAGATGTACGCGTAGTCCGCGTCCATGTCGAAGCGGTGGACCCCGATCCCGCCGGTCTTCTGGTACGCGATCAGCTCGGGCCGCGCCTTGTTCGAGATGTCGTAGATTTTGAACCCGCCTTTGTCGTAGGGGTTCTTCTCGGCTTCCTCGAGAAGCGGGATATCGACCGCCTCGACCCCGAGCCGGTCCGCCAGCTCCCGGTGTGTCGGTTCGCGCCCGAGCAACCCACGCAGCCGCTCGCGCATGCCGGGAAGCTGCTCCGCCTTGCGCCCGATGCCGGAATTGTTGCGCTCGGCGTTGACGACCAGGATGTCGCCCGCGACCCGCGCCTTGTGACTATGCGAGTCCGGGTCGTCGAGCATGATCGTCGAGACGACCCGCGGGTTCGCCGGGTCCGACACATCGAGGATCGTCGTGCCCAGCCCCTCCTTGTTGGTGATATGGCCGATATAGGCGTAGTTGCCATCGACCGTCACCTGCCCCGCCCCCATCAGGTCGAGATGCGCGATGCGGCGGATATTATGGGCGATGGGGTCGGTCATCAGTAAGAACTCCTTACCGCGAAGGACGCGGAGGAACGCGGAGGGTCAGAGCCCGTTTACCATCCTCGTGACGCCCTCACGCATATGCGCCACGTGAAAGTTCAAAAGATACCCAAGTTTGTACCCGCCCAATCGAGTCCGTCGTATTTTACGGGCACAGGACTTGACTGCGGGCGCGCAGCTCCCGCTTTGCCAATTCATGGCGAAGGCAGACTTCATACGCGCTCTCGAGCAGCCCCGACCCTAGTTGCGAATGAACGCGCAACGCCGCGCCGATAATCGCGTCACCGATGTCGTTCTCATGCATCCCCGGGTTCTCCGCGTCCCTCTGCGTCCTCCGCGGTGAAATTTCTTATTCGTCCGAAATCTTCTGCCAGGTCAACTCGCGGTGCTCCTGCTTGCCGCCGGCCGCGCGGGGCGGCGGGGTGAGCACGACGAGCTCGCCCTCGAAGCGGACGCCGCGGACCTGATCGCTGCCGATACGGGCGGGGTCGGAGGCGGCGTCGACGCGCGTCACCAGCCGCGTGCCGTCGAAGGTGTAATTGCCGCAATAGGAGTTGTAATCGCGGCCGACACCGGGCGGCAGCTCCTTGCGGCCGTCGCACACCACCGACTGCATGCGCCCGTCCGCGGTGAAAGTGACGCGGCCGATCCCCTTGCCGCCATAGGGTTCGGGGAGCGCCGCGCCGCTCCCGTCCCTGGCGGCGGCGCGCACCAGCTTCCAGGTGCCCACAAGGGAGACAGGCGAGGCGGGCATCGCCCTACTCCGCCGCCGCGCGCGCCGCCTGCCGGCGGCCGGGCAGATAGTCGATGCTGACCGGCTGGTTGGTCTCGAACGGGCTTTGGAGGCCGAGCTCCTTGGCGATCTCGCGCACCGCCGGCATGACCTCCTGGCCCAAGAGACGGATGCAGCTCTTGGCGTCGGCGCTAGTCACCGACCCGTCATTGCCCCAGAAGCCGAGAATGCCGGGCCGCGTCCGCTCCAGCAGCTCGCGCAGCCGGGCGATCACCGTCTTCGGCGTGCCCGCGATGATCATCAGCTCTTCCATCTGCTTTTCGAGCGGCGGGCGATAGCGCGGGTTTTTCGAGACGCCGGAGGCGAACTCGACAAACGCGCGGCGGTTTTCCGGGCTGCCATAGCCCGACGGGGTCGACCACACCGGGTGCGCGAGGCCGGTGAACTCGCCCTGCATCCACATGAACTGACGCGCGTTCTCGACCGCCTTCTCCTCGGTTTCGGCGACGTGGATTTGCTTCAACAGGCCGTGATAATCGGGGCCGGGGGTGAAGCCCGCCTCCTCGGCCGCGTCGTCGTACAGCTTCCAGATCTGGTTGGTTCGGTCGACCGGCGTATTGAGGGCGATATACGGGTAGCCGTGCTGCGCCGCCCAGATGATCGTCTCCTTGGAGATGACGCCCGGAATCCACACGCGCGGATGGGGCTTCTGAAGCGGCACCGCCCACGGGTTGACGACGCGATGCTGGTAGTGCGTCGCCTCGTAGCGGAACGGGCCGGGCACCGTCCACGCCTTGACGACCAGATCGTGCGCCTCCTCGAAGCGCTCGCGGTTGAAGGCCGGGTTGACGCCGGTCGCGAGCTGCTCCTGCCCGCCGCCGCGGACAAAACCCGACACCAGGCGGCCCTTCGAGATCATGTCGATCATCGACAGCTCCTCGGCGAGCCGCACCGGGTTCTCGGCGAGCGGCAGCGGGTTGCCGAGCAGCACGATCTTCACCTTCTTGGTCGCGGCGGCGAGGATCGAGGCGAAGACGTTGCATTTGGCCTGCATGCAGAACGGCGCGTTGTGGTGCTCGTTCAGCATGATCCCCTCGATGCCCATTTCCTCGGCGTAGAGATAGTGGTCGAGGTATTCGTTGTAGAGCCGGCTGCCCGCGACCGGGTCGAAATACTTGTTCGAGAACATCAGCGCGGTCGCGCCAAAATCGAGGCCCTCCTGCGCGGGATAGGCCGACATCGGCTGCTCGGTGAAATACATCTGGTGCATGATGTCCTCGCTACAATCACAAAAAGCGTGTCACAGCGCCGGTCGCCTGGCGATCCACCCGGCGGCTTGTTCGTAGGCGTGACCGGCGCGCAGCACCGTCGCCTCGTCGAAGGCGCGGCCGATGAACTGCGCCGACAGCGGCAGCCCGTTCGCCGCGAAGCCGCACAGCTGGGCGATGCAGGGATGGCCGGTGACGTTGAACACCGAGGCGAGCGGCTGCGGGTTGCGCCACGGGTTGGTGTCGGTTTCCTCGAGTACCGGCGCCGGACCCGGGATGATCGCGGCGAGCAGCACGTCGCACCGCTCGAACAGCGCGTCGACCCGGTTGGTCAGGATGCGGCGCAGCCGCTGCGCCTGAACGTATTGCCGCGCGGTGACGAAGGCGCCGAGGCTCAGCCGCTCGCGGGTGACGCGGGCATACATTTCCGGCCGCTTGCGCAAATCCTCGGCGTGGATCGCAAACGACTCGCTGTGCGAGATCGTCCGGGCGCAGGCCTGGAAATGGTCGTTGGGCGGGAGCGTCACCTCGATGACCTCGGCGCCGAGCGCCTTCAGCACCTCGGCCGTCTTGTCGAGCGCGGCGGATTGCTCGGCCCCGACCTTGCCGTCCTCACTGAACGCGCGGGCATAGCCGATTCGCAGCCCGGTCACGCCGCGGCGGAGACCGGCGGTGTAATCCGGCACCGCCACATCGGCCGATCCGGGATCGCGCGGGTCGTATCCGGCCAGCACCTGCAGCGCCAGCGCCGCGTCCTCGACGGTCCAGGTCAGGGGTCCGGCGGTGTCGAGGCTATAGCACAGCGGCGCCACCCCGCGCCGGCTGACCCGGCCATAGGTCGGCTTGAGCCCGACCGTGCCGCAATAGGCCGCGGGCAGGCGGATCGAGCCTCCCGTGTCGGAACCCATCGCCAGCGCGACGATGCCCGCCGCCACCGCGGCGCCCGACCCGCTCGACGACCCGCCGGTGAAATGCGCGGTGTTCCACGGGTTCTTCGCCGGCGGGAATGGCAGATCCCACGCCGGCCCGCCGGTCGCGAACTCGTGCGTCGCGAGCTTGCCGACGAGGATCATCCCGGCCGCCTCGAGCCGCGCCGTCGTCTCGGCGTCCGTCGCGGCGATATTATCGAGGAGGAGCCGCGAATGCGCGGTCGTGCGCAGCCCGGCGGCGTCGTAGATGTCCTTGAGGCCGTAGGGAATGCCGTGCAGCGGGCCGCGCCGGCGCCCGCCGGAAATCTCGCGCTCGGCCCGCCTGGCGGCGGCGCGGGCGCGGTCGGCGGTAATCTCGATAAACGCGTCGAGCCTGGGGTTGAGGGCCGCGGCGCGGGCGAGCGCGGTCTCGGTCAGCTCGACCGGCGACACCTCGCCGGCGGCGAGCTGCCGGCCGGCCTCTGCGAGGGTCGGCGTCATCGCTTCACCCCGCGGTCGTAGCGCGGGAGCTGCGCCGGCTCGTCCTCGTAGGCGAGCGGGTCTTCGAGCACCGCGAGCAGCGCCATCATCTGGCGGTAGGCGTCGCGCATGATCGCGTCGCGCTCCGGCGGGATCGTCAGCCCGGCGCGCCGCAGGGCCGCATCGAAATCGAGGTCGTCGCTCATCGCCGCATCCTCCCGCCCGCGAGGGGTTTCGCATCGTGCGGCAAGAGCGGCGGCCACTCAAGCGGGCGATATGCGTTAGAATGGCGGGATGAGCGACAAGCTGGACAGCCTGACCCGGGCGATCGACCGAGACGGGTTCGCCTTTTTGCGCGCGCCGGCCATGCAGAAGCTTTTGGAAGCAGCCGGGCTGTACGATTGGCCGAGCTTTGCCGAGAGCTGGGGCGATCTCGGCGTCGACACCTTCATGGCCGATGGCGGACGCTATCGCCGCCGCCGTTTCGCCGCGTTTCGCGCGACACCCGAGGCGGTCACCCGCAAGCCGCACCAGCCGCACTACCAGAGCCGCGACTACAACCCGCTCAACGGCGGGATCGAGCGCTGGTTCGAGCCGGTGACCGACGACGCCGCGAACCACCCGGCGCTGCGCGCGATCCTCGCCACCTGCCGCGATCTCTTCGACCGGGCGACACCCGCCGATACCCGGCCGGGCTCGTGGCATGTCGAAATCCACCAGTTCCGCATCGAGGCGCGGACCGGGGCCGCCGGCAAGCCGACACCCGAGGGGATGCACCGCGACGGCGTCGATTGGGTGCTGGTGCTGCTGGTCAGCCGCATCAACATCGCCAGCGGCGAGACCTCGATCCACGACCTCGCCAAGAAGGAGCTCGGCAGCTTCACGCTGACCGACCCGCTCGACGCCGCCTTTACCGACGACAACCGGGTCTATCACGGCGTCACCCCGGTCTCGCCGCTCGACCCGGCGCGGCCGGGGCATCGCGACGTGCTGGTCGTCACCTTCCGCCGCGAATGAGCATGCCACGGCGTCACCAGATCTGCCGCGTCGGCAAAAGCGCCTTCCTCAACCATCACCAGCGCCTCCGCCTTGTCGGCGGGGTCAATCCGGACGGCGCGTGGTGGACGATCACCGAGGCCGCCGCGATCGCCGGCATCGAAGGCAAGCGCTGGAGCTTTTTCGTCACCCATCAGGGCCGCCAGTTCGACGTCATCGTCGCGACCAGCAAATACGGCAGCAAATACCTGATGACGACGCTCGACCGGCTGCAGCCGGAAGGTTTGCTGGCGCTCCCGGAGTGCCGCCAATAATCGCCACGTCATCCCGGCTTTCGCCGGGCTGACGTCAGGAAGGATCGAACCAGGGCCACTCCGCGCCGCCGTCATGCGTCACCGCCCCCGTATCGGCCTGGCCGACCTGGCGGGCATATTTGGCGAGGAGACCGGCCTTGTGGCGCGGTGGCGACGGGTGCCAGGCGGCGCGGCGCGCGGCGAGCTCGGCGTCGTCGATCAAGAGGTCCATGCGGCGCGAAACGGCATCGATCCGCACCCGGTCGCCATCGCGCACCAGCGCCAACGGGCCGCCGATCGCCGCCTCGGGCGCGACATACCCGACGCAGATGCCGCGCGTCGCCCCCGAAAAGCGCCCGTCGGTGACGAGCGCGACCCTCTCGCCCATCTGCTGGCCGTAGATGAGCGCGGTGACGCCGAGCATCTCGCGCATCCCCGGTCCGCCGACCGGGCCCTCGTTGCGGACGATCAGCACTTCGCCGGCCTGGTAGGCGCGCGTCTCGACCGCGCGGGCGCAATCGTCTTCGCCCTCGAACACGCGCGCCGGTCCCTCGAAGGCGAGCGTCTTTAGCCCCGCGACCTTGAGCAGCGCGCCGTTGGGCGCGAGGTTGCCCTTGAGCACCGCGACCCCGCCATCCGCTGCGATCGGCGTCGCGATGGGGCGCACGACCTCGCCATCCGGCGGCGGCGCCTCGCCGTAGACCCGCGCCAGCGTCTCGCCGGTGATCGTCAGGCACGAGCCGTCGATATACCCGCCGTCGATCAGCGCGCGCAGGATCACCGCGGTGCCGCCGATCTCGTGTACGTCCTTGGCGGTGAACCGGCCGCCGGGGCAGAGATCGCCGATCAGCGGGGTGCGCGCGAAGACCCGGCCGACATCGTCGACGGTAAAGGCGATCCCGGCCTCGTGCGCGATCGCCGGAATATGCAGCGCGGCGTTGGTCGAGCCGCCGGTGGCGGCGACGATCGCGCAGGCGTTTTCGAGCGCGGCGCGGGTGACGATATCGCGCGGCAACGGGCCGCCATCCGTCACCGCCTTCATCACGATCGCGCCGGCGCGGCGGGCATAGGCCGCGCGCTCGGCATAGACTCCGGGGATCATCGACACATTGGCGACGCTGAGCCCCAGCGCCTCCGACACCATCGCCATCGTGTTGGCGGTGAACTGCCCGGCGCAGGCGCCGACCGACGGCAGGCAGGCGCGCTCGAGCCGCGCCAGCGTCGCCTCGTCCATATCGCCGGTCAGCACCGCGCCGACCGCCTCGTAGGAATCGAGGATCGTCACGGGCTTGTTGTTGAAGCGGCCGGGGAGCGCGGCGCCGCCATAGATAAAGGCCGAGGGGACGTTGCAACGGACCATCCCCATCATCACGCCGGGCAGCGTCTTGTCGCAGCCGCCAAAGCCGACGAGCCCGTCATAGGCGAGGCCGTGCACGACCGCCTCGATCGAGTCGGCGATCAGCTCGCGCGACACCAGCGAAAACTTCATCCCCTCGTGGTTCATGCCGATCCCGTCGGACATCGAGATCGTCGTGAACTCGCGCGGGGTGCCGCCGGCCGCGGCGATCCCCTCCTTCGCCGCATCGACCTGGAAGCCATGCGTCATGTTGCATGGCGTCTGCTCGCCCTTCATCGAGACGATGCCGATCATCGGCCGGGCGATGTCCTCGTCCCCGAGCCCCATCGCCCGCATAAACGCGCGGTGCGGCGTGCGGGTCAGCCCATGCTTGGTGATGTCGGAGCGGAGTTTCCTCATCGGCGCGCGCCTTCCCTTCGAGATCGGCCTATTCTAGGCCAGCTCGATACCGTCAAGCCAAAGGATGCGCCCCATGCTGATCGTCGATGGCCAGATCCATCTGTGGGAAAAGGGCACGCCATCTCCGCAGCACCAGCAGCAGCCGTTTTCGGCCGAGCAGGCGATCGCGGCGATGGACGACGCCGGCGTCGCCCGCGCCCTCGTCCATCCGGTGCTGTGGGACCCCGACTCGAACGAGCTGGCCCAGGCGGCGGTGCGGAAATACCCCGACCGCTTCCGGATCATGGGCTGGTTTTATCTCGACGACCCGAAGGGGCCGGACCTCGTCGCGCATTGGAAGGAGCGGCCGGGGATGCTCGGCCTGCGCTTCTATTTCAACGACCGGCACAAGCGCGAATGGGTGACCGACGGGACGCTCGACTGGTTGTGGCCGGCCTGCGAAAAAGCCGGCGTGCCCTTGGCGCTCGCCTCCGCCTTGTTCCTGCCGAAGGTCGGGGAGATCGCCGAGCGCCACCCGGGGCTCAAGCTGATCGTCGATCACATGGCCGTGCCGCCGGGAAGCAGCGGCGAGCCGGCGTACCGCTTCCAGCCCGAGCTGCTGGCGCTTGCCAAATACCCGAACGTCGCGGTCAAGGCGACCGGCCAGATCGGCTATGCCGAGGATGCCTATCCGTTCCGCAGCTTCCACGAGCACCTGCACCGCTGCTTCGACGCGTTCGGCCCGAACCGGACGTTCTGGGGAACCGACATCACGCGGATGCCGTGCTCGTGGCGGCAATGCGTGACCGTGTTCACCGAGGAGCTGCCTTGGCTCAAGGGCCGCGACCTCGACCTCGTCATGGGCGAGGCCATCTGCAACTGGGTGGGCTGGCCCCTCCCGTGAAGCCTTACGTCATCTGCCACATGGTGACGAGCATCGACGGCCGGGTCTGGGCCAGCCGGTGGCGGCCGGAGGAAAACCGCATGTCCGGGCTGTTCGAGCGGCTTCATGAGAGGCTCGGCAACGGTTCCTGGCTGATCGGCCGGGTGACCGGCAGCGAATACGCGAAGGCCAAGTCCTATCCGGCGCAGACCCACGAGCGCTTTCCGCGCGAGCCGTGGGTCGCGCGGCGCGACGCCGCCGCCTATGGGATCGCGCTCGATGCCGAGGGCAAGATCGCCTGGGGCCGGTCCGACATTGGCGGCGACCCGATCGTCGCCGTGCTGACCGAGCAGGTTTCCGACGCGCACCTCGCCGGCCTTCGCCGGGACGGCGTCTCCTACATCTTCGCCGGCAAGCGGGAGCTCGACCTCGGATTGGCGCTGGAGGTGCTGAACCGCGAGCTGGGGATCGAGCGCCTGCTGATCGAGGGCGGCGGCCGGTCGAACGGGTCGTTCCTGCGCGCCGGCCTCATCGACGAGATCAGCCTGGCGATCTGCCCCGCCGTCGATGGCGCGCGCGGGGTGGCGCATGTCTTCGACTCGCGCGACGAGGAAAGCGCCGCGCGAGCCCCGATCCGCTCGATGACCCTCGAAAGCAGCGAGGTCCTGGAAGGCGGCGCGGTGTGGCTCCGCTACCGCCTGCGGAACGGTTGACCGGCAGCCGCCTACGCGGGCGGACGATAGACGCCGACGATCTTGTTGCCGTCGGGATCGCGCAGATAGGCGAGATAGATCTGGTTCCCCGGGCGGAAGCCCGGCGGGTCCTCGACCGACGTGCCGCCATTGGCGACACCGGCCTTGTGCCAGGCCGCGGCCTGCTCGGCGCTGCTCATCTGAAACCCGATCGTGCCGCCATTCGCGCGGCTTGCCGGCTGACCGTCGATCGGCTTCGACACCATGAAGCGCCCGCCGTTATGCGCGTAGATGAGCCGGCCCCTGGCATCCTCGGTGCCGGCGCTGGCGCCCATCGCGGTGAACACGGCGTCGTAGAATTTCTTCGATCGGGCGATGTCGTTGCTCCCGACCATGATATGGCTGAACATCGGTTCTCTCCTTGTCAGGGCCGCCGCCGGGAGCGCCGCATCCGCGCGCGCCCGGCCAACCGGCAACCGTCACTTCGCGTATTTGCCGGTGAGCTGCTTGGTGAAGTCCGGATAGGCGCCCGGTGTCTTTTCGTTCGCTTCCTCGTGCATCTGGAGCCGGGTCTTGCGGGCCCAGGTGCGCTTGAGGTCGTCGCGGACAGAGAAGGTTAGCCGGCCGAGCCCTTCGGTTTCGAGCTCGATCTTGTCGCCGTCCATAAACGGGTTGAGCCCGCGATGGTTGGTGCCGGTGGCGACGATGTCGCCGGGCACCAGCGTGTGGATCGAGGTCAGCCACGCCACCGACTTCTTGATGCTGTGACCCATGTCGTCGGTGTTGAAGTTCTGCATCAGCGTGCCGTTGTTCCACAGCCGGATTTGCAGCTTTTGCGGGTCCTTGATCTCGTCCTTGGTGACGAGAAACGGCCCGATCGGCGCAAAGGTGTCGCGGCTCTTCATCTGGAAGAACACGTTGCCCGGCGGCGGCAGGCCGCGGGCCGAGCCGTCGATGAAGTTCATGTAGCCGAAGATGTGATCCATCACCTGGTCTTCGGTGAGGTTGGTCGACTTCTTGCCGATGACGACGGCCATCTCGGCCTCGCCCTCGAAGATCGGCGCCGGCACGTCGGGCAGCACCATCGTGTCGCCGTCGCCGACGATCGCGCTGGGGCTCTTGTGGAAGGCGTTGATCGGCGCCGGGGCGCTGCGGGTGCCGTCCTCCATGTAGTTGACGGCCATGCAGTCGATCGTCGCCGGCTTCGGCAGCGGCGGCCGGATCTTGACGCTCTTCAGTGGCACGCCCTTGCCGCTCGCAGCCGCCGCCTCGATTTTCGGGCGGTAGACGTCGAATTGCTCGATCAGCCCGTTCATCAGGTCGCCAGGGCCGGTATGGGGGATGTCCTTGACCGCCGCGGACACGTCGACCACGTCGCTGCCCTTGACCACGCCGAGCTTATAATCGTCGAAGTAGCATAATTTCATATCGAACTCCCCTCGCCCGTATTCGATAGCCCAGACTATACCGCTTCCCGCGCTTGCCGCTAGCCGCGCAGCGCCGGCAGCACCTCGCGGCCGAACAGCTCGACCGTGCCGGCCGGATCGGCGGCGAGGCTGACCGTAAACATGACCCGGCGCAGCCCCGCCGCGCGCGCCGCCTCCATTTGCGCCAGGCACCGCGCCGGCGTGCCGAAGATCGCGAAGCGCGCCGCGAGGTAGTCGAACAGGCCGAGCTCGTCGACCAGCGCCGCGTCCGCCGCGCCGGGCCGGGTGCTGTAGCGGCGCCGCAGCTCGGCGACGGCGCCGTGCAGCTCCGCCGGAACGCCGCGCCCGGCGAGGTCGCCGCGGAGGATGTACCCGGCCGCCATAAAGGCGAGGATCGCGCCGACCCGCGCCCGCGCCGCGGCGGCATCGGCGTGGCAATCGAGGGCGGCGATCTGCCAGGTCTCGACCGTCTCCGGCAGCGCCGCGCCGGTCTGCGCCAAATTCTCGGCGCGGAGCCCGTAATTGACAAAGGCGCCATCGGCATGCGAGGCGGCGATCGCGAGCGCGCGTGGCCCCGAGGCCGAGAGGAAAACCGGGCTCGGCCGCGCGACCCAAGGCAGATGCGCCTCACCGCCCCGCCAGCTCGCCTTTTCCCCGCGCAGCAGGGCGCGGATGAACCCGGCGCCGGAAGCGAGGTCGTGCATCCCGGTGCGGCCGAGCCCAATATTGCGCGTGCCGCTATGCCCGGTGCCAAGCCCGAGGATGATCCGGCCCGGCGCGAGGAGGTCGAGCGAGGCCGCCGCCGCGGCCGTCGCCGCCGGGTGCCGCGACTCGAGATTGGTCACGCATAGCGCGATCCGCGCCCGCCCGGTCCGCTCGGCGACCATCGTAGCCGCCACCCACGGGTCCATGGCGTTGCCGGGCGTGTCGGCGACGCCGATCAGGTCGAAGCCCCAGCGCTCGGCCGCCTCGGCCATGCGCCGCACCAGCGCCGGGTCGAACGGCCAGAAGAAGAAGCCGACTTCCATTCCCGTCCCCGCGGTTCCGCTTTAACATAGCGCCGCCTGCCAGGAGAGGACACACCATGCCAATCGCCAAAATTCGCGGCATCGACCTGCATTACGAGGTGCTCGGCGACAAGGGGCCGTGGGTGGCGCTGCAGCCCGGCGGGCGACGCGCCGGCGCGTCGCTGCGCCCGCTCGCTGCCAAGATCGCCGAGGCCGGGCATCGGGTGCTGATCTACGACCGGCGCAATTGCGGCGCCTCCAGCATCGCCATCGACGGCGCCTCGGAGAACGAGGAATGGGCCGAGGATCTGCACGAGCTGTTGATGCAGCTCGACGCCCTGCCGGCCTTTGTCGGGGGCAGCTCGTCGGGCTGCCGGCTGGCGCTGATCCTGGCCTTGCGCCATCCCGACGACGTGCGCGGCCTGCTGCTGTGGCGCGTCACCGGCGGCGCGCACGCGGCCGTCCATCTGTCGAACCAGTATTACGGCTCGCAGATCGAGGCGGCGCGGACGGGCGGCATGGCGGCGGTCTGCACCCTCGACCACTGGAAAGAGGTCATCGGCGTCAACCCGGCCGCGCGGGCCGTGCTGATGGCGATGGACCCGCGGGATTTCATCGCCCGGATGACCCGCTGGCGCGACAGCTTCGACGCCGGCGCCGAGCATCCGGTGATCGGCCTGAGCCCGGCGGAACTGCGCGGGCTGGCGATGCCGGCCGCCATCGTCCCCGGAAAGGACCCGGTCCACCCGCTTCCGGCGGGCCAGGCCGCGCACCGGCTGATACCCAACGCCGAATACACCGAGGTCGTGACCCGAGAGGCCGCCACGCTCGACGAAGCCTTCGCCGACTGGGACGCGCAGGAGGGCCGGCTCGCGGCGACCTTTATCGACTTCCTGCGGCGGGTCAATCGCCGTCGAGGGTAAATCCGACCTTCAGCGTCACCTGGAAATGGTCGACCTTGCCCTTGGCGATGTGGCCGCGGGTCTCGGTGACCTCGAACCAGCGCAACTCGCGCAAAGTCTTCGAGGCGCGCGCGATCGCCATGTGGATCGCGTCGTCGATGCTCTTTTCCGACGAGCCGACGATCTGGATGACGCGGTAGATATGTTCGTCCATCGCTTCCCTCCGTTCCACTAAGCGGCGAACGGCAGGGAGGCGGTAACGATCCGCGCTAGACGGCCAGCTTCTGCCCGATGACGCGGCGCTTGGCGTTGATCGCCCGCAGGTACTCGATGCCGTCGGCGGCGATTGCGTCGCCGACCATCGTGTCGCCCTCGGCTTCGAGCTCGTCGGTATCGACCCAGACGGAATAGATGTGGAGCGTGCGCTCGGTGACGATCCCGGCCTTGAGCAGCGTCTTGACCAGCACGCGGAAGACGTTGGTGCCTTCCTTGAGCGAATTCTTGCGCCCGCCGACAAAGCGCTCGCGCACCGACTCGCGCAACACGCCGACATCGAGCCCGAAGCCCTCGTAGATGTACGCGCGCTGGGCAAGGCTCGACAGGTTGAACAGCAGCACCTCGAAGACCTGCGCGGTCCAGTCCTCGACCCGCTCGTGCTCCTCGCGGGTGAGGCGCGGGATCGTGCGGTCGGCCCAAATCTTGCCGAACCGGTGATGGAACGCCTCGTCGGTCATCACCAGCTGCACCAGCCGCTTCAACAGCGGGTCGCGGGCATGGGCGTGCAGATTGGCGAAGGCGCCCATCGCCAGCCCCTCCAGCAGCATCTGCATCCCGATCAGCTTTTTGTAGACGACCGGCGACAGCACGATGTCGCGCAGAAACTCGCCGAGCACCGGCCCGACCGGATAGGGCTCGCCCCAGCGTGCCGCGATGTAACGGCCGAAGGCGGCGACGTGCCGCGCCTCCTCGCGGGCCTGGTTGGCGGCGTATTCCTGCGCGCCGGGATCGAGCAGGATGTCGCAAAGCGACGCCGAGAGCGACAGCGCCCCCTGCTCGCCATGCAGGATGTTCGACATCGTCCAGCGCTGGATCTGGTTGGCGAGCCGTATCTTCTGCCCCTCGTCGAGATGCTCGGTCGCGGCGCAGTTCAGCTCGGGGAAGCGCTCGATCGGCAAGAGCGGCTCGCGGTCGAGATCGAAGGGCTGGTCGAAATCGAGATAGGCCGGATTGTAGGGGTCCCAGAAATGGTCGTGGGTCGCCCCGATAATCCCGTCGAACGCCTCGCTTCGCCGCCCGTACCGCTCAACCGCGACCATCGCCGTGAAATCGTCGGCCGCGACAGTCTGATAGGCGGGGTCGTGGGTGATGTGGTCGTCGCTCATCAGGCCCTGGCCTCCGCGCGGTCGTGACGGCTAAAACCTATCACAAGGGTAAGGAGACTCCCATGCCTCACCGCATCAACCGCGCGATCGAGCTGCTGGCCGCCGATCAGGCGATCTACTATGTCGGCGCGCATACCGGGCATGTGCTGACGCGGGCGCAGGGTCGCCAGGATGCCGGCACCTGGGCCGACTATATCAATGTCGGGATGGAGCATGGCGCTTTCGACATGACCGGGCTCTACGCCTATATGCAAGGGCTCGTCGGGGACGGCCCGACCCGCTCCGGTCACCGCGCGCCGGCCGTCATCGTCGAGGCGCCGGTCAACGGGATCGACGAGGACCATGTGCGCTTCAACGCCTGGCAGTTCCGCCAGATTCTCGGCCGCGGCGCGCATGGCATCCTCCT
>DASUIE010000349.1:0-6408 GCA_036273175.1 Allostellaceae bacterium | reverse complement strand
GCGGGCGAACCAGTCCTCCAGGGTCGGCACCTCGGCGCCGAGCGCGGCGGCGATCGCGACCCTTTCGGCGTTGATCGCGCTGTAGAGCCGCCCGACCGCCGGGGTCACGCCCTCGGCGTAGAATTTGTACGCTTCGCCGCGATCGATCTTACCGGCATTGCCGACGCAATTGGCGACGTGCAGCATTGCGTTGGCGTTCATAAAGCCGGTCGAGACGATGCTCGGCGCGGCGACAGCGGTCGGGAAGAGCGGGCCGAGCCGGGCAAAGACCGCGTCGACGCGGTTGCCCGGAAAGCTGGCGATCTGCAGGTTTTTCTTGGTGACGATCGGCTTGATCCGGGTCGGCGCGAGGCGCCAGCACGAGAACGGGTAGTTGTCCATCTCGGCGATGTCGATTCGGGCGCGGCAGCCGGCCCGGTCGAGCGCGCGCCGGAAGACCAGCGAGCCGCCGGTATTGCCCTGGATCAGCAGGATGGTCTGGCCGTCGGTCAACGAGGCCGCGATCCCTGTGGCGACGCCCTCCTGATAGGTGCCGCCGGTGCACACCGCGATCACGTCGGCGCCGGTCACGGCCTGTGACAGATCGGTCGGCGTCTCGACCGCGGCGAAGCCCGATCTGTCGCCTTCGACGTCGAGCCCGCCGCGCCCGCGGATTTCGGCGAGGCGGCTGTCGTCGCGGTCGTGGAGGCGGATTTTGCAGCCGCGCAGGCCCAGATCGGCGGCGAGGTAAACCCCGCCAATCCCGGCGCCGACGATCGCGACGGTGGTCTCGGGCATCGCTTCCTCCCTCAGGCTTTTGGCGGGGCGGCGGTGTTGACCCGGCGCGGCGCGAGCGGCCTGTCGCGGATCGAGTTCAGGTCGATCTCGGGCATCTGGATGTCGAGCGCCTTCAGCACGCCGTTGGCGAGCTCGTTGTAGCGGTCGAAGCCGCGCCGGAGCCGCCCGCGCCAGGCCTGCATCCCGCCGCTGGCGTGCAGTTCGAACGACGACTCGCGCCCGTCGAGCGCCGAGGCAACATGGTCCCAGGCGAGCTGCAGCAGCGCCGACCGCTGCAGCGCCGTGTAGCCGGCGCCGCCGAAGCATTCCTCGAGCCCGGCGGCGAGCTCTGGGTTGGCGAGGTCGCGGTCGGACGGCGCCACCACCAGCGACGAGCCGGGCAGCGCGCGCAATATTTCGCTGAGCCGCTGATGCGCGCGGAAGATCGCGATGCCGCCCGGCATCAGGTGCTTGTAGTTGGCGACGCAGTACCCTTCCGGGGTGAAGTCGGGGTCGCGCTCGGCGGCGGTCAGGCAGCTCCGCACGGTCTGCACCTCGGCGATCAGATCGACCAGGTACTCGACGGTCGGGTCATGCTCCTTGAGCCCCATCGCGTCGGTCAGCGCGAAGGCGATGCCGAGGGTGAACTCGGCCTTCGACAGCCAGCCGTAAAGGTGGTGCCAGAGGAGCCAGCGCGCGATCGGCTCGGGCGAGGCGTCGACGAGGAACACGTGTTCCCAGGGTATGAACACCTCGTCGAGCCACATCTGGCCGTCGAGCTCGTCGAAGCGGCTCGACAGCGGCGAGTTGAACCTGTTGGGGTCGCGCACGGCGAGGCGGCGGCACAGCGTCGTCACGCCCTTGCCGCCGACCGGCACGATGAAGCTCGCCGGGTGACCGTCGATCATGACGCCGTTGAGCGCGCCGATATAAACGTCCTCGGCATAGGCCGGGCTCGTGTGCATCCCGACCTTGCCGCTGAGGATCACCCCGGAATCGGTCTCGCGCACGATGCGCAGCGCGGCGCGCTGGGCTGGGTCTTCGCGCAGGCGGATGCCGAGCGGCGCCGCCCCGCCGCAGAAAGTCAGGAAGCGGCCCGTCGTCGCGATCGTCTCGCGATAGGCCTTGGCGCGGTGGGCCGATTCCGCGTGGCCGTGTTCGTGCGCCGCGACCAGCACCCCCATCGAAATCAGATGTCCATAGGCCGGGGTGTGGGTGACGTTGCCGGCGGTCGGAAAGGTCGTCGCCGAATAGGCCCGGCCCATCCGCACGAGGTCGTCGCTCGACCGCGGCAGCGTGTAGCTGACCGGCGCGTCGCCGGCCATCACGATGTCCTTCCAGGCCGGGTCGAAGTGGCGGTCGTACCACGCGACATATTCGTCGATCATCGCCTTGGTCGCCGGGTGGGCGGTCACGTCGTCGATGCGGCCCTCGCCCATGACAAAGACGCGGCGGCCGTCGCGCATCGCCTTGCGGTATTCGGCGCCGGTCCGCATCACGCACCCCCGCGCCAGACGATGTCGGGATAGGATGCCTCGCCGTCGACGAGGCTCATCGCCTCGGCGAACGCATTGACCGCGGCAAGCTGCGCCGGGGCGATCGCCGCATCGTAATAGGGCAGGTCGCGCGCGATTATGTTGGCGATGAGCCCCGTCTCGCGCGGCGGAAAGCGCCTGGCGGCGGCCTCGGTGGCGCGCGACACGTCCGCCTTCAGCGCGTTCTGCGCGGCGACGAGGGCGCGCCGGGCGGCGTCGGCGGTCTCGGGCGAGCGCTCGGCGAGGCGCGCGGTCGTCGCCAGCACACCGAAGGTGTAGTCGAAGCAGCCGGGCAGGCCGTCGCCGCGCCGCACGTCGAGCACGATGTCGCCGAAACCGCCGGTCACCGCGATCTCGGTCGCCATGCCGTTCGCCCAGAACCCGTCGATCTGCCGGTTCTCCAGCGCCTTAGCCGCGGTCAGGCCGAAATTGGTGCCGGCCCCGACGGCGCCCGGCACCGGCGCGATGCGGATTTCGTCGCGGCGAATGTCGAGCCCGGCGCCGGCGAGCAGGTGACGAAGGCCCATCTCGACCCAGGGCGCCGCGCCGATGCGTTTTCCCTTGAGCGCCGAGAGGTCGCCGCGCGCGATCTTGAAGTCGCTGTGCATGACGAGAAACCAGTACATGCCCTGCGCCAGCGCGCCGAGCAGCTTGACCCCTTGCCACTCGGAAAAGCCGGCGAGCGCTCCGTGCGCGGCGCCGGCGACGAAATCGACCTCGCCGTCGCGGAGCGCCTGATAGCAGCGGTCGACCGGAAAGATCAGCTCGGCGGTGACGTCGAGCCCCTCGGCCGCGAAAAACCCCAGCTCCGCCGCGGCGAGCGCCGGGAAGTACGAGTTCGAGATCAGGTCGGGGAGGGCGAGCTTCACTTTCGCCTGAACCAATGCCCCGGCAATCCCGGCACCTTCATCGGCAGGGTGTAGACCGAGGTGTGGGCGGTGAAGAACAGCGTCTTCAGGTCGGGCCCGCCAAAGCACAGATTGGCCGGCACCTCGGGGGTCTTGAGGATGCCGATGCGGGTGCCGTCGGGCTCATAGATCCAGGTGCCGCCGGGGCCGGTGCAATAGACCCGGCCGGCGGCATCGACCTTCATCCCGTCCGGCACGCCGATCTTCTCGTCCGACGACATGTCCGCAAAGATGCTCCGCCGCACCATGTTGCCCGCGCCGTCCATCTCCAGGCGGTGGATATAGGCGGCGTGGCGGGTATTGGCGACGTAGAGCACCCGCTCGTCGGGCGAGAAGGCGAGGCCGTTCGGGTACTCGAAATCGGCGACGTGACTGGGCTTGCCGTCAGGCATCACGCGGTACACCGCCGACGGGTCGAGCTCGCGCTCGGCGAGCGGGATGCGCAGGCCTGGATTGGTGAAGTAGAAGCTGCCGTCGGACTTGCACACGACGTCGTTGGGCCGCGAAAGGCGCTTGCCGTCGAAGCGGTCGATCAGCACCTCGTGCGAGGCGAACTTGCCGTCCGCCGGCCAGCGGGTAACGCGGCGGTTGGCGCCCTCGCACAGCACTAGCCGGCCCTGTCGGTCGAAGGTGGTGCCGTTGCCGTCGCCGGTGTTTTCGCGCAGCAATTCGGCCGGGCTGCCGGGCCGGATACGGTAGAATTTCGACTCGCGCACATCGACGAAGTAATAGAACCCCTGGTCGGGGTGGTAGAGCGGCCCCTCGGTAAAGGTGAAGCCGGTGGCGAGCCGTGTCGCCTCGGTAGTTTCGAAGAGGTCGGAAAGCGCGGTCATCGTCACCTCCTCAGGCGTGGTAATGCGCGAAGACGACCGGTGACACAAAGGCCCAGCATTCGAGGAACTCGGCCTTGTCCGGCTTGCGGCCGAGTGCTTCCATCGCGCCGAGGAGGCAGAACCAGTTCAGCACCTCGTGCTGGCCGGAATCCTCGATCTGGTCCGTGGTGTAACCGTGCCATTTGGCGTAGTCGCCCGTTTCCAGCGCCTCGTAAAGCGCGCGGTCGGCCGCGACATCGGGCCAAAGCTGCCAGTGCTTTTCGGTAAGAAACGAGTGCGACCAGCTCGACGACGCCATCAGCGCGACGCGCCATGGGCTTTCTGCCATGATCTTCGCGGTCGCCGCGCCGACCTCCATGCAGCGATGCGGGTTCGGCGACGGCGGGTCGAGGGTGCGGATGTCGTCCTTCATCGCCAGCGGCAGGCGCAGCCCGCGGGCCGCATTGACCCTCCGCCCGTAGCAATTCACCGAAAACTGGACCAGCGGAAAATCGAAGCCGCGGCGGTCGTCGTCGAGCAGCAGCACCGTGTTCTCGAAGGCGTGGCCCATCTCGTGATGCAGCGGCTTGTACGAATAGGCGACGTCGACCCCGCTCTCGATCAGCTTGCTGGCGAGGTATTTTCCCGCCTCCTTGTGACCGCGCACCCGGAATTTCTTGTCGGCCGGCTCGTTCCAGGGGTTCTCCGGCGAGCGGCGGCGCGCCCAAGGCTGAATGTCCTGGTCCTCGTAGGCGAGAACGGCAAAGGGCGGGACGATATCTTCCTTGAAGTTTTCGTACTGGTCGTCGCCCCACATGACGATCAGGTCTGGGTTGAACTCGTCGAGCGCCTTGCGCGCCTCGGCGAAATGGCGCCGGTAGATTTCGCGGTAGCGGGCGGCGGTCGCGGCGCCCCAATCGTTCCCGAGCTCGGCGCGCAGCTTCTCCGGCCAGGAGGAGGCCAGCTTCATCGCCTCGGGCATGTCGGGGTCCGCGAGCGAGGCCTTCATCATCCCGGTCCAGTCCTCGTTCCGGCGCAGCATGACCGGCCGGTGGGTGCAACCGATACCCAGAATCTCAGCCATGCGAACGCCTCCGATTTGTGGGAACGGGAATGTTAAGGAGCCGCGCCGCGTTGCGGCCCAAAATCGCGGCCCGTTCAGTGTCGTTGAGCGACTTGGCGCTTTCAATATGACCGATCGGGTCGATCTCGCCCATATCGGCCGGATAATCGGTACCCATAAGGATGTGATCGACACCAAACACCTTCACCAGGTACTCGAGCTGGTGCGTGGTGTAGACCAGCGCGTCGAAGTAAAGCCGTTTCAGATAGGCGGTCGGCATCTCGCGCAGGTGCTCGCAGCAATCCGGCCGCGCCGAGGCGCCGTGGTCGATGCGGCCGGAATAGGCGGGCAGGTAGCCGCCGCCATGCGACAGGCACAGTTTGAGGTTCGGGTGGTCGCGCAGGACGCCGCCAAAGATCAGGTGGTGGGTCGCGATCGTCGTGTCGAGCGGGTTGCCGATGACGTTGGCGAGGTAGTGCTCGCGGAACCGGCCCGCCTCGGTGAACCCGTCCGAGTGCATGAACAGCAGCATGCCGAGCTCCTCGGCGCGGGCGAAGATCGGGCGGAATTTCGGGTCGGACAGGTCCTGCCCGGCGACATGCGTCATGATCTCGATGCCGCGGAAGCCGAGCTCGTTGCGGCACCGCTCCAGCTCCTTCACCGCCAGCTCGGGCGCCTGGAACGGCACCGTGCCGAGCCCGGTGAAGCGGTCCGGGTATTTGCCGCAGATGCCGGCGATAAAGTCGTTGATCGTGCGCGACACGTCGCGGCCGAGATCGGCGTCGGCGCCGTAATAGGTCTGTCGCGGCGCCGGGGAGATCGCCTGGATGTCGATCCCCATCAAATCCATGTCCTCGATGCGCTTTTCCGGGGAATAGCCCTGCTCGGCGGTGCGCACCCCGTTGGCGCGGTTCTGCGCCTGGCTCTTCGGGCTCGCCTGGGTTTCGAGAAACCACTTGGACACTTCCTCGTGGCCCTCGACCATCTTGGTCGCGGCGTCGCAGCGGACGTGACAGTGGATGTCGAGGGTGAACCATTTGCCGCGCTTATGCGCCGGGCCGGGGAAGCGGCCGGGGATGCGCGCCCCTTCCGGCAGGCAGATGAAGAGCATGGCTGTTTCCTTAGCGGCCGGAGGGGATCGCGATGTCGAGGAGCCGCGCGGCGTTGCGTCCGAGAATGGCGCGGCGCTGCGCGTCGTCGAGGCTCTTCGCGCCCTCGACAAACCCGATCGGGTCGACTTCGCCCATGTCGGCCGGGTAGTCGGTGCCCATCAGCACGTGGTCGGCGCCGTATTGGTCGACGAGGTATTCGAGCTGGTGGTGGGTGTAGACGAT
>DASUIE010000348.1:0-3902 GCA_036273175.1 Allostellaceae bacterium | reverse complement strand
CGCCGATACCACCAGGATCGCCCCATCCATCTGCGCCGCGCCCGTGATCATGTTCTTCACGTAATCCGCGTGGCCCGGGCAATCGACATGCGCGTAATGCCGGTTCGTCGTCTGATACTCGACATGCGCCGTCGCAATCGTGATCCCCCGCGCCTTCTCCTCCGGCGCCTTGTCAATCTGGTCGTACGCCGTAAACGTCGCACCCCCGCTCTCCGCCAGCACCTTCGTAATCGCCGCCGTCAGCGTCGTCTTCCCATGGTCCACGTGACCGATCGTCCCGATGTTGCAATGCGGCTTATTCCGCTCAAACCTCGCCTTACCCATCGTCGCGATATCCTATGACAGAGGAAAACGAAGAGCTGGAGCGGGTGATGGGAATCGAACCCACGTAGCCAGCTTGGAAGGCTGGAGCTCTACCATTGAGCTACACCCGCCTGGTTTCTGCCTACCGTCGGTTCGGAAACGCGTCCCGCCCGGTACTGGTGGAGGGGGTAGGATTCGAACCTACGTAGACATACGTCAACAGATTTACAGTCTGCCGCCTTTAACCACTCGGCCACCCCTCCATGTGATCGCCAAGCAGGCTTTCCAAGCCCTGTCCGTCTTGCCCAATTTGGGCAGGGCTGGGAAAACCTGCAACATATAACCTTGGCCGGATCGCCCGGGGCCGCGGAGAGCGGGTGATAAGGTTTTCCCCCTCTGTTGTCAATCCGTTCCAGCCCGGTCCCCGCGAACAGGAATCCCGCCTTTGTCCAGCTCCCGCCGCCACCCGCACCGCCGCCCCGGCCGGCCCGCGCCGGACCCCGCCGCGACGGGGCCGCGCAACCATCCCGACCGCTGGCTCTATGGCCGGCACGCGGTCGCCGCCGCGCTCGCCAACCCGGCCCGGCGCTGGCGCCGGCTCGCCGTGCTCGCGGGGCAGGAGGAGGAGGCCGCGGCACTCGTCGCCGGCGCCAAGGCGCCGCGGCGCGGCGAGGGCGAGGCGGTGTCGTCGCTCGACCGCGCGGCGCTGGCGGCGCTGCTCCCGCGCGAGGCCGTACATCAGGGCTGGGCGCTCGACGCCGAGCCGCTCGAACAGCTCGATCTCGACGCGCTGATCGACGAGATCGGCCGCGAGCGACCGGCGACCCTGCTGCTGCTCGACCAGGTCACCGATCCGCACAATGTCGGGGCGATCCTGCGCTCGGCCGCGGCGTTCGGCGCCGCGGGGGTCGTCGTCGCCGCGCATAACGCGCCGCCGGTCACGGCCGCGCTCGCCAAGGCCGCCTCGGGAGCGCTCGAACTGGTGCCGCTGGTGCGCGCGGTCAATTTGGCGCGGGCGCTCGACCGGCTGAAGGAGGCAGGGTTCTGGTGCTGCGGTCTCGACGAGGCGGGCGAAGACGATTTCGCCGCTCTCGATCTCGGGCCGCGCGCGGCGCTGGTGCTGGGCGCCGAAGGCGGCGGGCTGCGCCGGCTGGTGCGCGAGCATTGCGACCGGCTCGCGCGCCTGCCGACCCTTCCGGCGCTGCCGAGCCTCAACGTGTCCAACGCGGCGGCGGTCGCGCTCTACGAGCTGGCGCGCAAGCGCGGCTAGACCGCGACGAGCTCGATCGCCTCCTTGCTCGGCCCCTCGATCATCGCGGCGCGCGTGTCGCCGAGCGTGTAGGGACCGTCGAGCAGCCGAACCCCCTCGCCCTTGAGCTTGGCGACCCAAGCGTCGAGGTCCGCGACCCCGAGGCCGATGTGGTCATGCTGCTGGCCGAGCGGGCTGACCAGCGGCTTGTCGCCCTGGTTGGCGTACCAGGTCAGCACGACGTCGCCGAACTCGACCCCGGCGCGCGGATCGCGGAACATGCCTTCGCGGTTGAGCGCCGGCCAGCTCCGGTCGTCGCCGCGCGGCACCTGGCAATCCGCCTCGCTGAGCGTCGTCGGGGCAAAGCCGGCGCGGACCGGGGCGTTGAGGTGCTTCTGGTACCAGAGCAGCGCGCAGAACGGGTCTTCCTGCCACATATGGACATGGTTGAACCGCTCGGCCGGGTAGTCGCCGGCGATCTCGACCAGCATTTTCTCCGGCCCCTCGAAATAGGAGAAGCCGCCACCGCCCTTTGGCTTGGTGCCCGCGGCCTGGGCCTCGGCGATCTGGCGGCGGTTGAGCCCGAGCGTGTTGCCGATGCTGGGCCAGGTATCGCTGCTGACAAACACCGAGCCGCCCGCCTCGCTGGTGTAGAGCGGCAGGACGTTGACCTCGGGGCTGGCAATGTAGTCGCCGAGAGTCTTGCGGGTGTCGGCGACGTGCCAGCCGAAATGCCAGATCGCGCTTTGCGGCTGGGTCGGCGGCGGGGTGTCGACCTTGTTGAACAGGACGAGGCAATTGTTGGGCGAGGCGAGCGCCTTGTGGCCGCCCCATACGGTCGCGGACGTGCTCGGGAACTGGCGCGTATAGAAGGCGATCGACGCGTCGGGATCGACCGCGTTGAGGTGGATGTGGTGGAAGCTGGGGGTCGGGAGCATGGCGGGCCTCGTTGCCGGGACCCCGCCACGATGCCGCGTTTAGCGCGGGTCGTCCATCGCCGGCGCGGGCTGGACCGGACGATCGAGCAGGGCGCGCCAGTTGCGCGGCGGATGGCCATCGGAAACCGGCTCCGGCGCCCCCGGCTCCAGCTCCGCGATCATGCCCTCTACCGTGTCCTCGGGCCGGTACCTGGCGACGAACAGCGACGCCGCCAGCTCCAGGGTCTCGATATTGGCTATGTCAGCCTCAAGCGCCTGGACCTCCTCGTCATACTTGACGCGAAGCGCATCGCGCCGCCCCTTGAGCTCTTCCTTGACCTGCTGGATTTCCTCCAGAGAGAGGCTCCACATCGCCGCCGCCCATTATTGGTTTCGTAGCGTCGACTTTGCGCAATCTAGGTTAACGGCGGCCTAACGGCTGCCCCGAGGTGCACTATTATGCACGCGACACCGACAAGGGGGCTTTCCTGGAACGATCCGCCACGGCGCGCCAAGTGTCCCTCGATGTGGTCATCGTCAATTGGAACTCGTCCGACCAGCTTGGCGACTGCCTCCGTTCCCTGGCCGCAGGCCGGCGGCGGCAATTCGTGCTGTCGCAGGTGACCGTCGTCGACAACGCCTCCGCCGACGGCTCGTTGGAACGCGCCATGCCGGTCGACCTGCCCCTCCAGGCGATCGTGAACCGCAGCAACGACGGCTTCGGCCTTGACTTCAATAAGGGTGGTTCCCGCGGCCGCGTTACGAGTGGTGCCGCATCGTCGGGCTGGATCGGGTGCTGCCGCGCCTCGGGCAGTCATGCGCGAATGGGACCACCGGGATAGCCACGAAGTCGAACATGTGACGGCGGCGTTCCTGCTCCTTCGCCGCACCCTTTTCGAAAGCCTGGGCGGGTTCGATACGGATTTTTTCATGTACCTGGAGGACGTGGACTTCTCGTTTCGCGCCGCTTCTCTCGGCGCCCGCAGCTATTTCGCCGCCGATATCCGGGCGTTTCACCGGGGCGGCGGCACATCGATCCAGATCGAGGGGCGACGGCTGTTCTATAGCCTCCTCAGCGGCTTGATGCACGGAAGATTGGCTCGCGTAGGCTGATCACCGCCGAACCGATCTATGCCGTTGCCGAGCACATCGAAGGCGACGCTTGGCCGGGCTCTGACTAAACGTCCCTTGACGTTCACCCGATGAACGGGGTATCGCTAGGCATGAATAGGAAGTTCTAGGACGTGAGCGAGTCGAGGGGCGAAGACAACCCTGAAATTGTGCGGTGCCTTCTCGCTTTGATCGAGCGCGACAGCCGCGTTACGCAGCGTCGAGTTGCCGGCGAGCTCAGGATCGCGCTCGGCATGGCCAATGCTTACCTGCGGCGATGCGTTCGTAAGGGTCTGATCAAAGTGAACCAGGTGCCGCTTAAC
>DASUIE010000347.1:0-5133 GCA_036273175.1 Allostellaceae bacterium | reverse complement strand
AGCCGCAGCATGGCCAGAAACAACGCGAAAACGGTGGGTGGCGATTTTGCGGCTTCGGTCATCCGCCCATACTACCGCGCCCGCCGCCGATCCATTAGTCTCGCGCGCAAGGAGCGGGAGGCATGGCAGAACTCGCCATTTACGACAGAGAGGACCGGAAGGAGTGGCGCGTCGCGGCATGGATCGCGGCCGAGGGCGAGCGCCGCGTGTTGTGGCTCCCGGTCTGTTTCGGCCTCGGCATTGCCCTCTATTTCGCGCTGACGGTCGAGCCGCCGGGCTGGATCGGAACGGGGGTCGCCCTGGCCACCGGTGCGGCGGCGCTTCTGCTCCGGCGGTGGCCCGCGGCGGGCGCGGCGATGCTGGCGCTGGCCTTCGCCGCGGCCGGCTTTGCCGCGGTCGAGACCGCCCGCTGGCAGCGCGGCGCGCCGATGCTCGACCACCGGATGCGCTCGGTCGCGGTCACGGGGCGGGTCGTCGATATCGACACGCTCGATCGCGGCTGGCGTGTCGTCATCGACGCCGATCCGCTGCCTGGCCTTCAGGCCGGCGACCAACCGCGGCGGCTGCGCATCCATATCAACGCCCGCAGCGACCCCGTCGAGCCGGGCGACCGCATCGCGATGAAGGCGATGCTCTACCCGGTGCCGGCGCCGATCCTGCCCGGCGGGCGCGACATGCAGCGCGAGCTGTATTTCGCGGGGATCGGCGGGGTCGGGTACAGCCTTGGCGCCGCGCAGCGTGTCCCCGGCCCGGCGGCGACATCCGGCTGGCGCGAATGGCTGCTGCGGCTGCGCACCGAGATGACCCGCCGGATCGCCGCCGTGCTGCCGAGCTCGACCGGCGGCGTCGCCTCGGCGCTGATCACCGGCAAGCGCGGCACGATCGCCGAGGAGGTCAAGGAGGCGTTTCGCGAAAGCGGGCTCTCGCATCTGCTGGCGATCGCCGGGCTGCACCTGGGCCTCGTCGGCGGGTTTGTGTTTATCACCGTGCGTGGGTTTCTGGCGCTGATCCCGCGCATCGCGCTCCGCTGGCCGATCAAGCACATCGCGGCGCTGGTCACGCTCGCGGTGTTGTTCTGCTACCTGATGCTGTCCGGCGCGGCAATCCCGACCGAGCGCGCCTTCGTCATGAACGGGATCATCTTCGCCGCGATCTTCTTGCGGCGGCTGCGCCTGTCGATGCGGATCTGCGCGCTCGCGGCGATGGTGGTCCTGCTAATCGACCCGCCGAGCCTCGCCGGCGTCAGCTTCCAGATGTCGTTCGGCGCGGTAGTGGCGCTGATCGCGGTCTATGAGAGCTGGGGCGCGCGGCTCGCCCATGTCTTCCACCGCGGCTCGGTCGCGCAGAAGGCGCTCGGCTATTGCGGCGCCGTCGCGGTCACGACGCTGGTCGCGACGCTCGGCACCGAGCCGTTCTCGATCTACCATTTCCACCACCTGGTCCTCTACTCGCCGCTGGCGAATGTGATCGCGGTGCCGATCTCGGCGCTGTGGACCCTGCCCTGCGGGGTCTTCGCCTGCCTGCTGATGCCGTTCGGGCTCGAGCGGTTGGCGCTGGTGCCGATGGGGTGGGGAATCGACGCGACGATCTGGGTCGCCGAACACGTGTCGAGCCTGCCCGGCAATATCTGGGTCATGCCGCACCTGCCGATGGCCGGGCTGGTGCTGGTCTCGCTCGGGGGGCTGTGGCTGTGCCTGTGGCGGCAGCGCTGGCGCTACTGGGGCCTCGCCGCGATCGTCGCCGGGATGGCGACGATCCTGATGAGCCGCCCGCCCGATATCGTGCTGGCCGATCTCGGCCGCTTCCTCGCCGCCCGCCAGGCGGACGGCACCTACGCGGTCGCCGCCGCGGAAGATATCGACCGCTCGTTCTTCGCCTCGGAAACCGGCGCCGATCTGGTGCGATGGCCGGGCGGGATCGATTGCGCCGGGGGCCGCTGCCTCTACGAGGCCAACGGAAAGAAGATCGCCCTCGTCACCGCCGCGGACGGGCTGCCGGCCGATTGCGCCGAGTTCGATGCGGTCGTCACGCAAGTGCCGGCGGGCTTCGCGTGCCGCCGCCGCATCCCGGTCGCCGACCGCATAGACACCTGGCGCTACGGCGCGATCGCGCTGTGGCTCGGGCCGGACGGGGTCACGATGGAAAGCGCCAACCAGACCCGCGGCGACCGCCCGTGGGTGCCGCATCCCCGGTCGCGGCGCGAGCGAGCCGCTATCGCGCCTGATTAAGGATTACTGCGATGACCGAAATGGCCCCCATTCGAGACGATTCCGCCCACCGCGCCGCTCTGGCCGAGATCGAGCGGCTTTGGGCGCCGCCCCAGGTACGCCGGAGGACGATCGCCTCGGGGTGCTGATGACCCTCGTCGATGCCTATGAGCGCCAGAAATCGCCCGACAAGGATGCGCGCTCGTAAGCTCCTCAGCTGCCTGAGCCGCTATCCCGCCTGATTGAGCCTCAGGCCCGCGCTCGGCCACTCGGCGGCGACGAGCTTGCCGGTGCCGGAGAGGGTGATGTAGGCCGTGCGCATATCCGGCCCGCCAAAGCAGATGTTGGTGGTCATCGGGTCGGGCATCGGGTGGTGCTCGATGTGGCGGCCGTCGGGCGAGATGACCGTGATCCCGCCATTGACCAGCGTGGCGACGCAAATCCGCCCGTCTTCCTGCACCGCCAGCGAGTCGAACCGCTGGTACCCGCCCATCCCGGCGACGAGATGGCCGCCATGCGGGGCCGGCGAGCCCTCCTTGTTTAAGACGCCCGGCGCCTCGATCTTGAACGACCACAGCCGCGCCGCCTCGGTCTCGGCGACATAAAGGGTGTCGCCATCGGGCGACAGGCCGATGCCGTTCGGCGTCACCAGCGGCTGCGCGATCTCGGCGATGAACGACCCGTCGAGCTTCGCGTAATAAAGCGCGCCTAGATCCATCTCGCGCGGCCGGCGCTTGCCGAGATCGGTGAAATACACGCCGCCATGCGCGTCGAGCACGAGGTCGTTCGGCCCCTTGAGCGGATTGGCGCCGCACGCGCGGTAGAGCCATTCAGTGGCGCCGGTGGCGATATCGACCCGTTCGAGCCGGCCGCTGACATAATCGCGCGCCTGCACGGTCGGCCGGCGGAGCCCGCCGACCATGGCCCACTCGAACCCGCCATTATTGGCGATGTAGCACTTGCCGTCGGGTCCGACCGCGGCGCCGTTCGGTCCGCCGCCGGTATGGGCGACGATCGTCTTGGTCCCGTCGGCGGCAACTCGGGTGAGGGTCCCGCGTTCGATCTCGACGAGGATCACCGAGCCGTCGGCCATCGCCACCGGTCCCTCGGGGAACAGCAGCCCCTCGGCGAGGGCGCGGAGCTCCATGGATCAGGCGGTCGCGGCGGCCGACAGGCCGGACCAGTACCATTCGTAAAACGGGCGCCGCAGCACCGTCAGCGGGTCTTCGAGGATCGCCTGCGACGCCTCGCGCACGCCATCGCCGATCCGGTCCTCGCCGGCGCTCGATCCGGGCGCGCCCATGCACACCAGCTCGACATCGGTATGTCCCGGAAAGCGCGGCACGATCCGGGCCAGCACGGTCTCGCCGTTCTGGGTCGCGAGAAAGCTCAGCGCGCCGAATTCGGCGACCGAGTCGCAGTCGCCCTTGGCGAAGACCAGCTCCTTCGCGTCCCACAGCATCTGGCGTAGATGCTTCCAGTTCCACGTCGTCGGGTAGCGCCGCCGCCCGATCACCGCCAGTCTGTCGAGCCCATCGGGCACCTGGCCGAGGTCGAGCGCCCTTGATTCAGGCGGGTTGGGCCCGGCCTTCGACAGATCGACAAAGATCAGCCCACGCTGGATCTCCATCGCATAGCGCGGCAAGCGGAAGCGCGAGCGGTCCTCGACCTCGGGGCGCAGCACCGGCTCGGTCAGCCGCCCGTCGAGCGCATAGTCCCAGCCGTGATAGTTGCAGAACAAATGGTCGCCCTTGCCGTCCTCCTCCTCGCAGATGCGGTACCCGGCATGGAGGCAGGCGTTGCGCAGCGCGTGGATGCAGTCCTTGGTCTCGCGCGCGACGACGACCGAGCGGCTGCCGATGTCGAAGCGGAAATACGAATTGTCCTCGGCGATCCGGCTGGCATGGTCGACCGCCAGCCATGGCCGCACGAAGATGTTGGCCAACTCGGCGCTGAACACATCGTAGGCGTCGAAGAATTCCTGCTCGGGCGCGATGTCGCCGCCGGCCTCGACCTGGGTGCCGATGGCCGTGATGGGGTCGGGTAGGTCCATGATTCGATCCGGGATTTGCTGCTAGGCCCTGCCTGTCGGCTATAACGGGCTTTGCCCCGGATGCCTACGAAAAAGGGCGGGCGTCGCGCGCAAGGCCCACCCGCGCGCGACGCACGGCCGGCTATTTGGGCGGCTCGTCCTTCTTTTCCTCGGGCTTCGCGGGGCCCGCCGGCTTGGCCTGCTGCGGCGCCGGATGGGGCGGCTCTGGCGGATGCGCGATGGCCGCGGGCTTGGGCGGCTCGGGCGGATGCGCGGCCGGGGCCGGGTGGGGCGGCTCCGGCGGATGGGCGATGGCTGCGGGCTTGGGCGGCTCGGGCGGACGCGCGGCGGGTGCCGGGTGCGGGGCCTCGACCGGATGGGCGGGATGGGCGGCCTCGGGCCGCGCGCTCGCCGCCGGCGGGGTCGCGGGCTTCGGCGGCTCTGCCGGGTGCACGGCTTCGGGGCGCACGGAGGCCGCAGGCGGCGTGGCCGGTTTGGCCGGCTCGATGGGGTTCCGCGCGTTCGGGGCCGCGATGCCCGGCGCCGGATGCGGCTCGTTGGACCGCTCGCGTTCATGCTCCCGGTTGGGGGCCGTAGTGTTCGGGGCCGCCGTCCCCGGGGCCGGATGCGCCTCATTGGGCCGCTCGCGCTCCCGCTCCCGGTTGGGAGCGGCGGCGTTCGGGGCCGCGGTGCCCGGCGCCGGATGCGTCTCATTGGGCCGCTCGCGCTCCCGATTGGGGGCCGTGGCGTTTGGGGCCGCCGTGCCCGGGGCCGGATGCGGCTCGTTGGAGCGCTCGCGTTCATGCTCCCGATTGGGGGTCGTAGTGTTCGGGGCCGCCGTGCCCGGGGCCGGATGCGCCTCATTGGGCCGCTCGCGCTCCCGCTCCCGGTTGG
>DASUIE010000346.1:0-3361 GCA_036273175.1 Allostellaceae bacterium | reverse complement strand
AAACCGGCGCGTCTGGCGCACCCTCCAGGGGCCGCCAACATAAGGGGAAACCGGCCCGCGAGAGGAGCACCAGGAGCCATGGAGTCGAAGACCAGAACCGAGCTGGAAGCCGCGGCTTTCCGCCGTCTCGTGCAGCATCTGCGCGAGCGCACCGACGTACAGAACATCGACCTGATGAACCTCGCCGGCTTCTGCCGCAACTGCCTGTCGAAATGGTACCGCGCCGAAGCCGAGGAGCGCGGCCTCGCGCTGTCCGATCCCGAATCGCGCGAGATCGTCTATGGCATGCCCTATGACGAGTGGCGCAAGAAATACCAGCAGGAAGCCAGCGCCGAGCAAAAGGCCGCCTTCGCCGCCGCGCAGAAGCATTGATCCCCGATTGGGGCGCCGCTATCGTCGGCGCCGCCGCCGGGGGGCGGCGGTGCAATCGGGGGTGAGGGGAATATGGCCGATTTCGGGGGAATTGCTGGTGACCAGCTCAAATCATTGATCGAGCGGATCGAGCGGCTCGAGGAGGAAAAGCGCACCCTCGGCGAGGACATCAAGGAAGTCTATGCCGAGGCCAAAGGCACCGGCTTCGAGCCGAAAATCATGCGCCAGCTCATCAAAATCCGCAAAATGGACAAGGATGAGCACGACGAGCAGGAGAGCCTCCTCGACCTCTACAAGCGCGCGCTCGGAATGTTGCCGGACGGCGCCGCGAGCGCCCAAGCGGCGGAGTAAGCGCGCGCCCTCCAGCTGATCGACAACTGCGTTGTGGTCGCGCCGCAGCGCCGCGAAGTGGGTGCACTGCACTGCACCCCATAGGTGAGACAAAAAATGAGGACAGGTTGACCCGGTGCTGATTGTGCCGGACTGGGCGGCGGACGTACACTGGCGCGGCCGGCGAAGCGGAAGCGGGCTCTGCTGGGGAGCAACCCGCCGAGGAATAGCCGGCCGGAAACTCACGGTGATGCGGCCGGCGCCGACGGGCGATGCTCGCCGGCGTCGCTGTTCAGGTGGGTTGGGCATCGGGCATCACCGTAGATTTCCGCATCCCTTGAAAACCCCCCTCTGCGAGCGGCGCGGTGACGGGGGTCAGCGCCCGGTGCTCGGCCTCGAACGCGACAGGCGTTTGATAGCCGAGCGCGGAGTGCAGGCGCTGGCGATTGTAGACCTGGTCGATGAAGCCGCCGATGTGGCCCGCCGCGTCGCGGTGATCGCGATAGCGGGTGCCGTCGATCTCTTCGCTCTTGAGGGTTCTGATGAAGCGCTCGGCCTTGGCGTTGTCGTAGGGATTGCCGACCCGGCTCATGCTGGCGGCGATGCCCTGGCTCTGCAAGAGGCCGGTGTAGTCGGCACAGGCGTACTGCACGCCGCGGTCGGAATGGTGGACCAGGCTGCCCCAAGGTGGGCGGCGTGCCGCCAGCGCCATACTCAGCGCCGCCACCGCCAGGCTGGCGCCGAGATGATCGGCCATCGCCCAACCGACGACACGGCGGCTGAAAGCGTCGAGGACGATCGCCAGATAGGCGAATTCCTCGGTGAGCCGGATATAGGTGATGTCGGCGACCCACAGTTGGTCCACAGCGTTGAGCTGCATGTCGCGCGCCAGGTTCGGCACCACCGGCCAGGGGTGCCGCGCGTCGGTCGTCGCCGGCACAAACGGCCGCCGGCGCAGGCCCAGCAGGTTGTCCTCGCGCATCAGCCGCAGCACCCGCTTGTGTTTGACGATCAGACCATCGTGGCGCAGCTGCCGGGTGATGTACCGGTAGCCGCGACGATAGCGGCCATTGGCCAGCACCACCCGGTGGATAGCATCGCGCACCGCGGTATCGTGTTGGCGCGGCGCGCTGGCCTGCCACAGGCGGTAATAGCCGGCGCGGCTGACGCGCGCCAAGCGGCACAGGTGCTCGATCGTGACTCGGCCTTGCGGCAAGGAGCTCGTCATCGTCTGGATGACTTCGTAGACCGCGTGACGCCAGGCGCGGCGCTCGGTCACCCCCGCTCCCTCACATGCCGCAAGGCTCGCCGAAAAAAATCGAGGTCGACCTGCTGCTGGCCGATCTTGCGCTCCAGCTCGGCGACCCGCCGCTGCGCCCGCGCCAGATCGCCCTCGCCCGCCGCCGCGACCGCCGGGGCTGCCACCGCCATTCCTCCCTTGCGCGGTCGTCCCCGCTCGCGCAACGCCGCCGGCCCGCCGGTACGAACCTTGTCCCGCCATGCATACAAAAGCCGGCCCCGCAGCTGCAGATCGCGCGCGACCTCAGCGATGCTTTCCCCGGCCGCCACACGCGCCACCGCGGCCTGCTTCAGCGCTAGCGGATACTCCCGGTGCTTCATCAGTTCCTCTCCTCGAGAAACTGTCCCCTATTTTCCGTGTCTCACTTCTGGGGTGCACTACAGCACTGTCTGTACTTTTTTTGCTGTTCTCGCTGTTTTTTGCAGCGAATCTACAGCCAAGCTGCGACGGGCGGCTGCTCATGAGTACAGAGGCGGCCGTTTCGCGGGTCGGTGGATGACCCCCGCGAGTTCGACTTGAAAGCAATTGCGTCGTAATCATTAAATCAACCACCGATTTTAACGACGCATGATACCACACCATGTCGAGCAACGCAATAAAATATTGTTTTATCGGCAATAATATCACCAACAGCATCTGATCCGACGTTCGACCTGCGCCGCTCCACCGCCCGTTGTCGACGCGCTCAATCCGCTTAATTCCATAGAGGCGCTCGATCGATTATCGCGCCGCGCGAATTGTACGGTATAATGTGCTTAACGATGCCCCGGAGCAGGGGTGGGCTGCCGCAGCCATGGCCTCGACCCGCCGTCTCGCCGCGATCCTTGCCGCCGACGTAGCGGGCTACTCGCGTCTGATGGGGGCGGACGAGGAAGGCACGCACGAGCGCCTCCGGGCGCATCGCCGCGAGCTCGTCGACCAGAAGATCGGCGAGCATCACGACCGTATCGTCAAGACGACCGGCGACGGGATGCTAATCGAGTTCCCGAGCGTCGTTGACGGGGTCCGCTGTGCCGCGGAGGTCCAGCGGACGATGATCGACCGCGAAGCCAGTATTCCCGAAGACCGCCGGATCAGGTTCCGGGTCGGGATCAATCTCGGCGATGTCATCGTCGAGGACGACGACATCTTCGGCGACGGTGTCAATGTCGCGGCGCGCCTGGAAGCGCTCGCCGAACCCGGCGGGATCTGCGTCAGCCGCGTCGTGCGGGACCAGGTGCGTGACAAAGTCGATTTCGGCTTTGAGGATCTGGGCGAGCAGAGCGTCAAGAACATCGCGAGGCCGGTTCGCGTCTATGCCTGGTGCCCTGAAAGAACAGCGGGCGTATTGAACACGAGCGCGTCATCCGCGACATCAAG
>DASUIE010000345.1:0-5643 GCA_036273175.1 Allostellaceae bacterium | reverse complement strand
GCGATGGGCTGGGCCCCGGTGCGTTGACAGGGTAGGCGGGGAGCCTATGGTGGGGACGAGGACCGATCGATGAGCTTTATTGCGCGCGGCGCGCGCGGCCTGTTGCTGACCGAGCTGCTGTCGGGGCTGGCGCTGACCTTGCGCTACATGTTCAAGCCGGCGGTGACCGTCAACTACCCCTACGAAAAGGGGCCGCTGAGCCCGCGCTTTCGCGGCGAGCATGCGCTGCGCCGCTATCCCAACGGCGAGGAGCGCTGCATCGCCTGTAAGCTCTGCGAGGCGATCTGCCCGGCCCTCGCGATCACGATCGAGGCCGAGCCGCGCGAGGATGGCAGCCGCCGGACGACGCGCTACGACATCGACATGACCAAGTGCATCTATTGCGGCTATTGCCAGGAGGCCTGCCCGGTCGACGCGATCGTCGAGGGACCGAATTTCGAGTTCGCCACCGAGACGCGCGAGGAGCTGTTCTACGACAAGGACAAGCTGCTCGCGAATGGCGACCGCTGGGAGGCCGAGATCGCCGCTTCCCTGGCTCAGGCGGCTCCCTACAGATGATCCTCCAAGGCATCATGTTCTACGCCTTCTCGGCGATCGCGGTCGCCTCCGGGGTGATGGTGGTGTCGGCGCGCAACCCCGTGCATTCCGTGTTGTTCCTGATCCTCGCCTTTTTCAACGCCGCCGGACTTTTCGTGCTGATGGGGGCCGAGTTCCTGGCGATGATCCTGGTCGTCGTCTATGTCGGCGCGGTCGCCGTGTTGTTCCTCTTTGTCGTGATGATGCTCGACATCGATTTCGCGCGGCTGCGCAGCGGGTTCATCCGCTATCTGCCGATCGGCTTCCTGATCGGCGCGGCGCTGTTCGCCGAGCTGGTGCTGATCTTCGGCAGCTGGGCGATCGCTCCGAACCTCGCCGCGCTCAAGGCGGCGCCGATGGCGGCGGTGACCAATACCCGCGCGCTCGGCGACCTGATCTATACGCGCTACATTTTCGCGTTCCAGACCGCCGGGGTGATCCTGCTGGTCGCGATGATCGGTGCCATCGTGCTGACCCTGCGCCAGCGCGTCGGGCAGCGGCGGCAGTCGATCGCCGCTCAGCTCGCCCGCACCCGCGCGCAGTCGGTCGAGGTGGTCAAGGTGCCCCTCGGCGGCAAGGTGGAGGCCGATTGATGATCGGGCTCGGCCATTACCTGACCGTCGCGGCGATCCTCTTCACGCTCGGGATCTTCGGCATCTTCCTGAACCGCAAGAACGTCATCATCATCCTGATGTCGATCGAGCTGATGCTGCTCGCGGTCAACATTAACTTCGTCGCCTTTTCCGTGGCTTTGCAAGACCTTGCCGGCCAGGTCTTCGCGATGTTCGTGCTGACCGTGGCGGCGGCCGAGGCGGCGATCGGGCTGGCGATCCTCGTCGTTTATTTCCGCAACCGCGGGACGATCCAGGTCGAAGACATCAATATGATGAAGGGCTGAGGCGGTGGCTGTCGTAATCGTCTTTCTGCCGCTGCTCGCCGCCGCAATCGCCGGCTTCTTCGGCAAGGCCCTGGGCGACCGCGGCGCGCAGATCGTGACCTGCGGGGCGCTGCTGGTCTCGGCCATCCTCGGCCTCTTGCTGTTCCGCACGATCCTCGGCCAGCACGACGCGCAAGTCATTCACATCGCGAGCTGGATCGTCTCCGGCGGCATCGATATTGGGTGGTCGCTCCGGCTCGACACGCTGTCGGGGGTGATGATCGTCGTCGTCACCAGCGTGTCGGCGATGGTCCACATCTACTCGGTCGGCTACATGGCGCATGACGAGCATGTGCCGCGCTTCATGGCATATCTGAGCCTGTTCACCTTTTTCATGCTGATGCTGGTGACGGCGCAGGACTTTGTGCAGATGTTCTTCGGCTGGGAAGGGGTGGGGCTCGCCTCCTACCTCCTGATCGGGTTCTGGTCCGACCGGCCGGCCGCCAATGCCGCGGCGATCAAGGCATTTGTCGTCAACCGGATTGGCGATTTCGGCTTTGCCCTCGGCATCTTCGCGACCTTTGTGATCTTCGGCTCGCTCGATTTCACCACCGTCTTCGACAAGGCGCCCGGCGCGGTCGGGACGTCGATGAATTTCCTGCACTGGCAGGTGCCGTCGCTGACGCTGGCCTGCGTCCTCCTCTTCATCGGGGCGATGGGAAAATCGGCGCAGATCGGCCTCCATACCTGGCTGCCGGACGCGATGGAGGGACCGACCCCGGTCTCCGCGCTGATCCATGCCGCGACGATGGTGACCGCCGGCGTCTACATGGTCGCGCGGCTGTCGCCGATGTTCGAGTACGCGCCGACGGCGCTCGCGGTGGTCGGGGTGATCGGCGGCACCACGGCGATCTTCGCCGCTAGCGTCGGCATGGCGCAGAACGACATCAAGCGGGTCATCGCCTATTCGACCTGCTCGCAGCTCGGCTACATGTTCTTCGCCGCCGGCGTCTCGGCCTATGGCGCGGCGATGTTCCACCTCTTCACCCACGCCTTCTTCAAGGCGCTCTTGTTTCTCTGCGCGGGCTCGGTGATCCACGCGATGTCCGGCGAACAGGACATGCGGCGGATGGGCGGCCTCTGGAAGACGATCCCCTACACCTATGTGCTGATGTGGATCGGCAGCCTGTCGCTCGCCGGCATCCCGTTCTTCTCGGGCTATTTCTCGAAGGACACGATCCTAGCGGCGTCCTGGGCGTCGGGGACGGCGGTTGGGCGGTATTCGTTCTGCCTGGGCACGTTCACCGCCTTCCTGACAGCGTTTTATTCGTGGCGCCTCATCATCATGACATTCCACGGGCCGCAGCGCGCCGACCACGAGACGATGCATCACGCCCATGAAAGCCCGTGGGTGATGCTGATCCCGCTTTTCGTGCTGGCGGCCGGCGCCGCGTTCGTCGGCTATTTCACGGAGGGCTGGTTCGTCGGGCCCGAACGGGTCGAGTTCTGGAAGGGCGCGATCCTGGTCCTGCCCGAGCACGACTCCATCGCCAAGGCCGAAACGATCCCCCAGCTGATTGCCTATCTGCCGCTGATCGGAGCGCTGATCGGGATCGCCCTCGCCTATGTCTGCTATCTGTGGCGGCCGGCGATCCCGGCGACGCTGGCGATGCGGTTCCGCGCCCTCTATTTGTTCCTCTACAACAAATGGTACTTCGACGAGCTTTACGACCGGCTCTTCGTCAATACGGCGTTTGTGCTCGGCGACGGGCTATGGAAGACCGGCGACGGCGCGATCATCGACGGCCTCGGCCCCGACGGCATTTCCGCGGCGACCCGCGAGCTGGCCCGCGAGGTGAGCCGGCTGCAGACCGGGTACGTCTATCACTATGCGTTCGCGATGCTGATCGGCGTGGTCGCGCTGGTCACCTGGTACCTGTTGCCGAGGTAAGGGCGCGATGATCCACTGGCCGCTCCTGACCCTCGTCACCTTCCTGCCGCTGGTCGGCGTGTTCTTTATCATGACCGCGCGAGGCGACGCCGACACGGTGGCGCGCAACGCCAAGTCGATTGCGCTGTCGACCTCGCTGATCGTCTTCATTCTGTCGACGCTGCTGTGGATCGATTTCGATCCGTCGAGCGCCGCGTTCCAGTTCGTCGAGAAGGCAACCTGGATCCGCATCGGCGGCTTCACGATCAACTATCACATGGGGATCGACGGGATCTCGCTGTTCTTCGTGCTGCTGTCGACGCTGCTAACGGTGCTGTGCGTGCTCGCGAGCTGGCAATCGGTGCACAGCCAGATCCGCGAATACATGATCGCCTTCCTCGTCCTCGAGACGCTGATGGTCGGTATGTTCTGCGCGCTCGATTTCGTGCTGTTCTACACGTTCTTCGAGGGCGTCCTCATCCCGATGTTCCTGATCATCGGGGTATGGGGCGGGCCGCGGCGGGTCTATGCCGCGTTCAAGTTTTTCCTCTACACGCTGCTCGGCTCGGTCTTGATGCTGCTGGCGATCCTCGCGGTCTATTGGCAGATCCATTCGACCGATATCGAGGTCGCGCTCAATTCGCATTTCCCGGCCGATTTGCAGAAATGGCTGTGGCTGGCGTTTATGGCGTCGTTCGCGGTCAAGGTGCCGATGTGGCCGGTCCATACCTGGCTCCCCGACGCGCATGTCGAGGCGCCGACCGCGGGTTCGGTGATTCTCGCCGGCGTGCTGCTGAAGATGGGCGGGTATGGCTTCGTGCGCTTCTCGCTGCCGATGTTCCCGCTTGCCTCGGCCTATTTCACGCCGCTGATCTTCGCCCTCAGCGCGATCGCGGTGATCTACACCTCGTTTGTCGCGCTCGCCCAGACCGACATGAAAAAGCTGATTGCGTATTCGTCGGTCGCCCATATGGGCTTTGTGACAATGGGTATCTTCGCCGCGACCAGCGAGGCGGTGCAGGGCGCGGTTGTGCAGATGTTGAGCCATGGGCTGGTCTCGTCGGCTCTCTTCCTCTGCGTCGGCGTCGTCTACGACCGGCTGCACACGCGCGACATCGACCGCTATGGCGGGCTGGTCACGCGGATGCCGGCCTATGCCTTTGTCTTCATGGCCTTTACGCTGGCCTCGGTCGGGTTGCCGGGGACAAGTGGGTTCGTCGGCGAGTTCTTGATCCTTCTGGGCACGTTCCGCGTCTCGACGACCGAGTGTTTCCTGGCGGCGACGGCGATGTTCCTCAGCGCCGCATATATGCTCTACCTCTATCGCCGTGTGATCTTCGGGACGATCACCCGCGACGACCTGCGCGGCATGCTCGACCTCTCGCTGCGCGAGAAGATGGTCTTCGCCCCGCTGATCCTCCTGGTGCTGTGGATGGGGGTCTATCCCAATTCGTTCCTGCTGCCGATCCGCGCCTCGGTTGACCATCTCGTCGCGCAGGTGACCGCCGCTCAGAGCGCTACCCAGCGCGCCGATCTGGAAATACCGCGATGACCCCGTTCGTTCCGCCCGATCTCGCCTCGGCCCTGCCCGAGCTGGTGCTGGTCTGCTCGGCGATGGCCCTCTTGCTGATCGGCGTCTTCCGGGGCGAGGGGTCGAGCCGCCTCGTCTCGTGGCTGTCGGTATTGGTGCTGATCGTAACGCTGGTGCTGGCCGCGCGCGCCGGGCTTGACCGCCACGTCAGCTTCTACGGCATGTTCATCACCGACCCGTTCGCCGCTTTCATGAAGGCCCTCGTTCTGCTCGGTTCGGCGGTGACGATCGTCATGGGCGTGCGGTTTTTCGAGGAACACAAGATCGCCCGTTTCGAATTCCCGGTGCTGGTCCTTCTGGCCAGCGCCGGGATGATGATCATGGTCTCGGCCAACGACCTGATCACCCTTTATCTCGGCCTCGAATTGCAGAGCCTGGCGCTTTACGTCGTCGCCAGCTTCGACCGCGACTCGCGCCGGTCGAGCGAGGCGGGGCTCAAGTATTTCGTGCTGGGCGCGCTGGCCTCGGGGATGCTGCTTTACGGCGCCTCATTGGTTTACGGGTTCAGCGGCACGACCAATTTCGCCGCGCTGGCCACCGCCCTGACCGGGGCCGGGAAGCCGTCGCCGGGGATGATCATCGGGCTCGTGTTCGTCACGGTCGGGCTTGCCTTCAAGGTCTCGGCGGTGCCGTTCCACATGTGGACCCCTGACGTCTACGAGGGCGCGC
>DASUIE010000344.1:0-6498 GCA_036273175.1 Allostellaceae bacterium | reverse complement strand
GAACACCAGGTCCGATTCGTGCAGGAAGTGGCGGCCGTGGCCGGTATAGACGGTGCCGCCCGAGCCGAGCGCCAGCGCATGGTCCTCGGGGAAGCAGCTCTTGCCGTCGGTCGTCGTCATCACCGGCGTGTCGAGGAGCTTCGCAAGGCTCAGGAGCTCCTCGCAGGCCTCGGCGTAGAGCACGCCCTGTCCGGCGATGATCATCGGGCACTTGGCGCCGATCAGCATCTTCGCCGCCTCGTCGATATCGGTCGGGTCGGCGGCCGAGCGGGTCCGGCGCACGGTCTCGTAATGCACGTCGTTGCCGGGGAATTCGGCGATCATCACATCGGCCGGCACCTCGACCATGACCGGCCCGACGCGCCCGTTCTTCAGCGCGTTGAAGGCGCGGCGCACCGCGGGCACGGTGTGTTCGGGCATGTTCACCGGCTCGACCTGTTTGGTCACCGAGGCATAGCTGCGGGTCGAGTTGAACAGCGGAAACATCTGCGCGCTGTCACGCGGGTGGCCGAGCGGAAGCAGCAGGATCGGGGTCGAGTCCGAATAGGCCGAGGCGATGCCGGCAAAGGCGTTCTCGGCGCCGGGCCCGTACTGCATCGCGAAGACGCCGGGCGGCTTGCCGTTCTGCACCCGGGCGCAGCCATCGGCCATGTGCACGCCGACCCGCTCCTGCCGGCAGATTACCGGGCGGATGCCGGCGGCCGCGGCCGCCTCGATGATCGGCGTCGTCGGAAAGCAGAACATCGTCGAGATGCCTTCGCGCTTCAGAATCTCGGTGATCGCGTCCATGACCAGCATCGTCGGGCTCCCCTATCTCGAATGACCGGGGAAGCCTAGCGCCGGATCGACGTCATTGCGAGAAGCGAAGCGACAAAGCATTCTGCCCGCGGGGCAAAGGATTCGAAGCCTTGCCCAGGGACATGGAGGAAGAGAAATGGAAACCATCACCAGAAGGTCGATACTTCGCAATTCGGCGGCACTGGCCGCGGCCGGAGCGCTGGCGCGGCCTCATATCGCCAATGCCGCCGCGAAAACCGCGACCGTGTGGTGGACCCAGGGCTTTATTCAAAGCGAGGATACCTCGTTCAAGAAGCTCGCCGAAGGCTATGAGAAGGCCAGCGGCAACAAGCTGGACTACAGCATCATTCCCTTTGCCCCGCTCCGCCAAAAGGAAGTGTCGGCGGTAACGAGCGGCGACGTCCCCGACGTCATGGAGGTCGCCGACTACTTCTTTGCCGCGCTGAATGCGTGGAAGGATGCTCTTCTGGATGTAACGGATGTTGTGGAGACCCAGAAATCCAAGTTCATGGATGTCGCCACCAAGACCATGTACAACTACAATAGCGTCAAAAAAGGGCGCAGCTATTACGGCGTCCCGATGAAGGCGTCGGCTGCGACGTTCCATATCTGGAAGTCTCTGGTCGAAAAGGCCGGCCACAAAATGTCGGACATCCCAACGGACTTCGACAAATTCATCGACTTCTTCAAGCCCATGCAGAAGGTACTGCGCGACCAGGGGATGCGCCACACCTATAGTTGGGGCTTGGAGGTCAGCACTGTCGGGGTCGATTCGGTGCGGACCTTCTCGGTTTACCGGACCGCGTACGGCGGCGAGGACCTGGTCACCTCGGACGGCGTGCTGCACGCCGACGACCCGAAGATCAGGGAATCGGTGGTCCGCACGATGGACCGGATGTACGAGCTCTTTAAGGGCAAGTACGTGCCCGAGAGCGCCCTCAACTGGAACGACGCGGACAACAACAATGCCTTCCACGCCAAGCAGCTTATCGCCGATTTCAACGGCTCGCTGTCGATGGAGCTCGCCCGTATCGCCAACAAGGAGGAATACGACGATATCCAGACCCACCAGATCCCCAACGGGACGGACGGGAAGCCGCTGCCGGCCGAGATCGGGATTTTCGGCGCGGTGATCCCGAAGGGCGCCAAAAACGTCGAGGTCGCCAAGGATTTCCTCAAATACGCGATCCAGCCCGAGGTGCTGAACGAATATCTGAAGGGCGGGCTCGGCCGCTGGGCGATCCCGATGCCGGAGATCGCCAAGAGCGACCCGTACTGGCTGAAGTCCGACGATCCGCACCGGACGGCGTATATCGAGCAGATTCTGAACAGGAAGACCTTCCCGCTCTACACGGCCTACAACCCGGCCTCCGCCGAGGTCGATTCCCAGCACGTCTTCCAGGCCGCCTGGTACGAGATGGTCAAGAACGGGATCAAGGCCGAGGCCGCCGCCGACAATGCGCTCAAGCGCGCCAAGGAGATCTTCGCCAAATACCCGATGACCTAAGCCTGAACGGCGGCTTCCCGCGGCCGCGCGAGACACTGGAGTCGAACCCCATGAAAATCGCCCGCATCGAAAGCTTCATCCTCGGCACCGGCAGCTCGAAGGACCTGCTGCTGTGCCGGGTCGAGGCCGAGGACGGGACCCATGGCTGGGGGGAGGCCTATGTCACGCACGGCCGCGAGGAGGTCATCGCCGCGCTGATCGAGAAGATGGCGGTGCAGGTGATTGGCCGCGCCGTGTTCCAGATCCGCCATACCGGCCAGGTCATGTTCGACGATTTCGCGATCAAGCGCGGCTCGATGGAGCTCCTATCGGCGTGGAGCGCGATCGAGATCGCTTCGTGGGACATTATCGGCAAGATCGCCGGGCTGCCGGTCTATAACCTGCTGGGCGGCGCCTCGCGCGAAAAGGTGCGGGTCTACGCCAATGGCTGGGCCGGGCGCACGACGATCGAGGACGGGGTCGAGCGGGCGAAAAAGGTCAAGGCGATGGGCTTCACCGCCGCCAAGTTCGACCCGTTCCCCGGCCCGTGGCGCACCCATATCGACCGCAAGGACGAAGATTTCGCGGTCGATTACGTGGCGGCGGTGCGGGATGCGCTGGGGCCGGATTTCGAAATCCTGGTCGAGGCGCACCGGCGCTTCTCACCGCAGCACGCGGTGCGCATCGGACGCCGCCTCGAGGCGCTCGGCATCGAGTGGTACGAGGAGCCGTGCCTTGCCGACAATCTGTCGCTGCTCGCCGAGGTGCGCGGCAAGGTGTCGATCCCGATCGTCACCGGCGAAGCGCTCTACACCAAGGAATCGTTTTTCGAGTGCCTGAGCCGTCGCGCGGCCGACATCCTCAACCCCGATATCTGCGCGATCGGCGGCATTTCGGCGCTGATGGACATCGCGGTAATGGCGCAGCCCCAGGCGGTCGTGATGTCGCCGCACAACTATAACTCGCCGCTGGTCGGGATGGCGGCGACCGTGCATGTCTCGGCGGTGATCCCGAACTTCAAGATCACCGAGTATTTCGTCAATTTCGAGGGCGTCTGCGCCGATATCGCCGCGTCGGGCTTGAAGCGCGACGGCGGCTGGATCGACCTCCCGACCGCGCCGGGTCTCGGCATCGATATCGACATCGCCAAGCTGCGCGCCCACCCGCACCACGAAGCCACCGAAAAAGGCTTCCGCCAGTACTGGGAGGAATACCCGCGCAAGGGTTACGAACCGACCTTGGCCGGCGACAAAGCCTCGCCGTGAGAACCCGGTGTCATTGCGAGCGCAGCGAAGCAATCTCGGGCGGAGGAACCTAGCCCGCCGAGATTGCCGCGTCGCCTCCGGCTCCTCGCAATGACGGATGGTAAGGAGAGGGAATGATGCCGAAGCTGGCGGGAAAGGTCGCGCTGATCACCGGGGCGGCGGGCGGGCAGGGGGTCGAGGACGCGCGGCTGTTCGTGCGCGAGGGGGCGGCGGTCGTGCTGACCGATATCGACGCCGCCGCGGGCGAGGCGCTCGCCGGGGAACTTACGCGCGCCGGCGGCCGGGCGATCTTCCGTACCCATGACGTCGCCGACGAGGGGCAGTGGGAGGCGGTGGTGGCCGCCGCCAAGGCCGAGTTCGGCGGGCTCCACATCCTCGTCAACAACGCCGGCACGATCGCCCGGCAAGGCATCGCCGCCACGACGCTCACCGCCTGGAACCGGACGATCGCGGTCAACCTCACGGGTCCGCTCCTCGGCATGAAGCATTGCGCCCCGGCGATCCGCGACAGCGGAGGAGGCTCCATCGTCAACATTTCCTCGGTCGCCGGGATGACCGCCAACGACGATGCCGCCTATACCGCGAGCAAATGGGGGCTGCGCGGGCTGACCAAGACCGCGGTGCTGCAATTCTCCGACTGGAATATCCGGGTCAATTCGATCCATCCGGGGCAGATCGCCGAGACCGGGTTTTTCCAGAGCGGCGGCGAGGCCTTTGCCCAGGCGACGCGCGTCGCGATCCCGATGCACCGGCAGGGCCTGCCGAAGGAATGCGCCGAGCTGGTGCTGTTCCTCGTGTCGGACGAGGCGAGCTTTATCAGCGGCGCCGAGATCACCGTCGATGGCGGCTATATGGCGGCCGGGGCGGCGACGATGCGCGCCCGCCTTCGCGCCGATTTCTCGGCCGGCCGGAACTGAGCGACCGAGCCGCTAGAGCCAGCTGGTATCCGCCTCCAGCCCCATCAGGTGCTGGCCGACCGTCTCGAAATGCTCCTGGCGGCCTTGCAGCTGCTGGGCGACGGTGTGGACATCGCGGAACCGCCGCTCGAACGGGTTGACGTTGAAGATCGCGGTCGCGCCGGCCGCCTGGTAGAGCATGTCGATGACCCCGACCGCCTGCTCGATCGCGAAACTGGAGGCGAGGCGGATCGTCATGCGCTCGTCGAGCGTCACATGGCCGCGCTCGGCCGCCGCCGCGGTCGTGTCCTCCAGCGCCTTCATCAGATAGGCGCGCGCCGAATCGAGCCGTGCCTGGGCATGCGCGACCTCGAACTGGGTGACGTTGTTGTCGCGCATCGTCACCCGGGCGCCGCGCGGGATCTTGTCGCGCGCCAGTTCGATGAACGAGTCGAGCACGCTGCGGGCGAGCCCCATCGCCACCCCGCCAAACCCGGCCGCGTAAAGCAACAGGTTGCTGAAGCAGTAGAGCAGGCCGTCCTCGCGCCGCACCGCGTCGCCGCCGCGCGAGGGGGCGTGCAGCGAAAACGCCTCGGGCACGAACAGATCGGTCACCGACCACTGGTCGCTGCCGGTGCCGCGCAGCCCGAGCGTGTGCCAGATGTCGGTGAATTTGGTGCTGCTCTTCGGGAACAGCATGGTTTTAACCACCGGCGCCCCGGTCTTGTCGAGGCGCGGCTTGCCATCCTCCTCGACCACCGGGACGTGACAGCCAAGCCAGCTCGAATGATGACTGCCGCTGGCGAAGGCCCAGGTCGCGGTGACCCGGTACCCGCCTTTGGCGACGCGCGCCTCGCCGGGACCGGGACCCCAGGCGAGGATGCCGCGCGGGTCGGCGAAGATCGCCTTCGCCGCCTCGGGATCGAGATAGGCCGCGGTCATCGAGCAGCCCGAATTCTGGTTGACGCACCACGCGGCGCTACCGTCGATGCGGGCGATATCCTCGATCACCGGGACGTATTCGGCCGGCAAAAGCTCGGCGCCGCCGAGCGAGCGCGGCAGCAGCATCCGGAACAGCCCGGCCTCGATCAGCCCCTCGACCAGATCCGGTGGCAATTCCCGCCCGCGCTCGATGTCGCCGGCGCTCCCCTCCATCAGCGGCTTCAGCTCGCGGACCCGCGCCCGGTAGTCGACTCCGTTCGTCGGCGGCATTCCCGCTTCCCCCATAAGCGCGGTTTTTCCAGAGGCCGACTCCACCGGGAAGCCAGACAGGTGTCAAGGCGGGGCGGCGCCGCAACGGCCGATTAACGCTTCTGGCGGAGGATGGCCGGCATGGCCGCCAATATCGTGCGCTGGGCTGTCTTGAGCGTCGTCTTCGTCGCGGCGGCGCTGGTGCTCGGCTGCGTCGCCGCGTTCCGCCTCCACTAGACGCTCAGCCGGCGACGACCGCGCAGGCGGGGGCCGGCTTCCGCGCGGCATTCGCGCCGAACACGACGATTAGCCGTTGCCGCCGCGCGCCCTCCGACGGCGCGTTGAGCATGCCGAGCTCGCTCTCGGCATAAGTCTGCCGCCCCGCATCGGCGAATACGCGCACCGGCAGACGCGTGCTCGCGCCGCCCGCCCGCAGCCGGGCCGATACCGCCTGAAGCCGCGCGGCGCGGATCGACCGGCCCTCCGCGGCATCGATCAGCCGCACCACGCTCCACCCGTCGAGCGCGAACCGCACGCAGCGGTCGATCGCCGCGGCATCAGGCAATTCCGCGGCAGACGGCGCCGGCTCGGCATAACCTCCGAGCGGCAGGACCGTGGCGACCTCGTCGGCGAGCGAGCGGTCGTAGACAATGACGCTCGCCGAGCCGAGCACGTGCCGCTCGGCCGCGGACAGGCCGCGCCCCGGCTCGATCTCGGCCAGCCAGAGCTGGCCCGGCTCGACCGATGGCAAGGTGCGGTGGCGTTCGGCGAAGTTTGTGGCGGGCGGCGGCGCCAAACCGGCATCCGCGACGAGGCTGACCAGGGGCATCTTCCATCTCCCGGGAGCCGCCCATACGCATCG
>DASUIE010000343.1:0-16548 GCA_036273175.1 Allostellaceae bacterium | reverse complement strand
GGCCGGCAGCCGCAGCACCGGCTTGATCGTCGCTCCCCGGACGGCATCGGCGGCGGCGCGATTGATGTCGGCGAACTCGTAGAGGGTAACGAGCCGGTCGAGCGGGAACCGCCCTTCCATGAACAGATCGACCAGCCGCGGTATGAACTCGCGCGGCCGGCTGTCGCCCTGGATCACGCCGCGGACGACCCGCCCGCCCTGCAGCCACGGCATCTCGAAGCCGACCTCGGTCCCGGCCCGCGCGCTGCCGACCAGCACGCAGGTCCCCAGCCCCCGCAGCGCATCGACCGCGAGCCGGAACACCGCCGGCACCGCCGATGTTTCGAGCGCGAACTCGACCCCGCCGCCGGTGATCTTGCGGATTTCGGCGAGCGTCTCGGCGCCCTTGCTCTCCAGCGCATGCGTCGCGCCGAGCTCGCGCGCCAGCGCCAGCCGGTGCGGGTGGACATCGACCGCGACGATCGGGTCGCACCCGGCGATCCGCGCCGCCATCAGCCCCGACAACCCGACCCCGCCGACCCCGAACACGGCAAAGCTCTGCCCCGTCCGCGGCGCCATCACGTTGAGCACCGCCCCCGCGCCGGTCTGCAACCCGCATCCGAGCGGTCCCAGCAGCTCGATGGGCGCATCGGCCCGGACTTTGACGACATCCTTCGCCGGCGCGACGGCAAACGTCGAAAACGACGATTGCTGGAAAAAGCACGAATAGACCGGCGCGCCGCCGCGGCTCAGCGGGGTCGAGCCGTCGACCCGCCGCCCGCCCGACTTCATCGCCCGCGCGTTGACGCAATAGGCCGGGTGGTCCGACCGGCACGGCCCGCACTCGCCGCACCACGGAAACGAGACGACGACGTGGTCGCCCGGCGCGAGGCCGGTCACCGCGCTCCCGACCGCCTCGACAATCCCGGCGCCCTCATGCCCGCACACCACCGGGTACGGCAGATTGGGGAAGTAGCCGTCGCGCGCATGCAGATCGGTATGGCACATCCCGCTCGCGACGACGCGCAGCAGCACCTCGTCCGCCGCCGGGCCGGCGAGGTCGAGCTCCTGGATTTCGAACGGCTGCCCCCTGGCGGGCACGACGGCGGCGGTGATCCTCATCCCATCCCCCACGGGTTGTCATTGCGGGCACGCGGACGCAATCTCGGGCCGGCGCGCCCGCCCCGTCGAGATTGCTTCGTCGCGCCGCTGCTCGCAATGACGCGCTTGGAACCAGAATGACCGACTTCCCCGCCCTGCTCGACACCTTCGCCGCTGCCGTCGTCGCCAATGACGGCGCTGCGCTCGGCGCCCTCTTCACCGAGGACGGCACCTACCACGACGAGTTTTTCGGCGCCTTCACCGGCCGCAAGGCGATCGCCGCGATGCTCCAGCGCTTTCACGATACCGGCCGGAACTACCGGTGGGACTGGCAGGAGCCGCTCTCCGACGGGAAGACCGGCTACGCCCGCTTCCATTTCAGCTACGTCTCGCGCGTCCCCGGATCCGAGGGCAAGCCGGTGACGTTCCCGGGGATCAGCCGGTTCCTCTTCCGCGATGGCCTCATCGCCCACTACGCCGAGGCGTTCGACCGCGGCGTCGCCATGGTCCAGCTCGGCTTCCCGCCCGAGCGCATCAAGCGCGTCCTCGACAAGGCCGCCGCCTCACTTGGTCGTCGCGAAGGCGATTAGCGATATCACCAGCCCGACCGCGGACACGCCGAGAAACCCATAGTCCATGATCGCCACGATCTGACGCGGCGCCTCGCTCTCCAACGCGACATTGAGAATGCCGAACACCACCCCGACCGCGCTGATCGCCATGATCCTCGCCCAGGTCCGGCGCGGGTTCGCGGCGGCGGCCGGCATGGGTCGCTACCAGGCCTCCCGCCCGCGCGCCGGCCGGGCGGTTTCGGCCATCTCGCGCCGCGCCTTCTGCTCGGCCTCGTGCTTGTCGAACATCGCCTTCGCGGCCGCATTGCGCTTGGCGCTGAACTCGTCGCGGTTGTCGCCGCACCATTGATACGACGCCGCCCGGCTCTGGTTGAGCCGGCTGAAATGCGGCATCACGTAGCGCGCATAGAGCTCGTAGGAGCGCTTGGTCGCCTCGAAATCCGCCCAGTTATGGGCCTGCTGCAGGAACGCGCCAAACTCGCCCTGCTTGTCCCGCAGCCGCTCGATCAGCGCGATCGCGTCGTCCGGGGTGCCGCACACGCCAAAGCGGTTCTCGACGAACCATTCGAGTGGGTCCTGCCCCGGCGGCACGATAAAGCGCGGCTGGTTGTTGTTGAGGTAGCCGAGATAGCGCTCGAAGCCGAATTTGGCGTTCTTGAACGCCTGCTCGCGGGTCTCGGCGATGTGCATCGGGCCGACGAGGCGCAGCCGGTTCGGGTCCATCGTGCGCCCGTCCTGCGCCGCCACATCGTTCGCGATCTGCCAGTTCGAGCCGAGCGCGTCGAACCCGAACGGGTTGGTCGCGGCGACGCAGATCATCCCGAGATCGTACTTGCCGGCGAGACGCCCGCCCGACGGGGTCACCGCGCTCACCACCGCGACCTCGGGATAGGGCTTGGTGTAAGGCAACAGGTGCAGCCGGCACCCTTCCATCGTGTACCACGCGGTCTTCTCGGTGATCGTCTCGCCCCTGAACAGGCGCAGGATCGCATCGAGCGACTCGGCCATCCGGTCGCGCTGCGTCACCGGGTCGATCCCCATCATGATCGCGTCCGACGCCAGGAGGCCCGGCCCGGCGCCGAACATCACCCGCCCCCGAGTCATGTGGTCGAGCTGGACGATGCGGTCCGCGACCATCATCGGATGGTGGTACGGCAGCGAGATGACGCCGGTACCGAACCTGATGTGCCGCGTCCGCTCCGCGGCAAAGGCGATAAAGACCTCCGGCGACGAGATGATCTCGAACCCGGCCGAGTGGTGCTCGCCGATCCACGCCTCATGAAACCCGAGCTTGTCGAGCCACTGCATCAGCTCCAGATCGCGTTCGAGGCATTGCGTCGGGTCCTCCTCGTTCGGATGGAACGGCGGCAGAAAGATGCCGTGGCGGAGGTTGATCTCGGTCATTGCGCAGCCTCGCTTATCATCAGCTATGCAAAGCTAGCGGAGTTAAGAGGTGCGGAAAACATTTCAGCCCGCAACCCTGGCGCGCCAATATGCGCCCCGCAATGCGCCCAGGGAGCCCGTTTCCGCCATGAGCCTGTCGCCCCAAGAATATCGCGAGCACCTTGAAACCACGGCGGTCCGCGCCGGATTCAGCTTCGACGGCGTGGTGCTGCCGAGCGAAGGCGACGTGACCGTCGGCTCGATGCGCCTGCACTATCTCGATTGGGGCGGCGACGGCCCGCCGATCGTTTTCCTGCACGGCGGCGCCCTCAACGCCCATACCTGGGACCTCGTCTGCCTCGCGCTGCGCGACGACTACCGTTGCCTGGCGCTCGACCAGCGCGGCCATGGCGACAGCGACTGGTCGCCCGAGGCCGATTACACGATGGGCGCCCAGCTCGCCGACACCGAGGGCTTTGTCGACAAGATGGGGCTCGACAAGTTCATCCTCGTCGGGATGTCGCTCGGCGCGATCAACTCGCTCGCTTTCGCGATCAACCACCCCGAGCGCCTGAGCAACCTCGTCATCATCGACGCCGGCCCCGAGATGCGCCGCCCCGGTTCCAGCCGCATCCGCGACTTCGTCAACGGCGTCGCCGATACCGTGACGATCGAGGGCATCATCGAGAAGGCGCTGGCGTTCAATCCGCGCCGCGACCCCAACATCCTGCGCCGCAGCCTGATGCATGCCCTTCGCCAGCAGCCCGACGGCAGCTGGCAGTGGAAATACGACCGCCGCCGCTTCCAGGTCCTCGACCAGGAAAAGCACCGCGCCGAGCGCGCCGCGCTGGCCGACGGCCTCGGCCGCATCGCCTGCCCGACGCTGATCGTCCGCGGCGGCGAAAGCGACGTATTCCACGAGGAAGACGGCATCCGTCTCGCGGCCCGCCTGCCCGACGGGAAGTTCGTGACGGTCCCGCGCGCCGGCCACACCGTGCAAGGCGACAATCCGAAGGACCTCGTCGCCGAGCTGCGCAAGTTTCTCGGCTAGGCGCTAGGCCCGGGTCAGCTTCCTGATCCGGTGGTTGTTGGTGTCGCCGACATAGATCGCGCCGTCCGGGCCGACGACGCAGCCATGCGGCCGGTCGAGCCCCGCCGCCTCGGCCGGGCCGCCATCGCCGCCGCCGCCCTGCCGCCCGCCGGCCAGCGCCGAGACGATCCCGGCGCCGCGGTCGAAGCGCCGGATCGCGTGATTCTCGGTATCGACGATCAGCAGGTCGCCGTTGCTGTCGAGCGCCATCTCCTTCGGCGCGTCGAACACCGCGGCGAGCGCCGGTCCGCCATCCCCGCCATAGCCCCGCGCCGTCGTCCCGGCGACGGTCGAGATGATCCCGCGCGGGTCGACCGCCCGCAGCGAGCTGCCCTGCCGCTCCAGGATGAACACCGTCCCGTCCGTCGCCACCCGAACCGCGCGCGGGCCAAACGTGCCGGCGAGCCGCGCCGGGCCGCCATCGCCGCCATGCTCGGCCGTGCCGGTGCCGGCGAAGGTGTCGATCGTGCCGCTGGCGATATCGATCACCCGCACCCGGTTGTCGGCGACATCGGTGATGTAGAGCTTAGCCTGCGTCGCATCGAAGGCGAGCCCGTTCGGCTCTGCCAGCCCGGCCCGCGCCGCCGCGCCCTGGTCGCCGGAATAGGCAGCCTCCCCGGTGCCGGCGACGGTCGCGATCACGCCGCTCGCCGCCTCGACCCGCCGCACCCGCCGGTTCAGCCGGTCGGCGATATAGAGGTTGCCGGCGCGGTCGATCGCGATCCCGTAAGGCTCGTTGAGCGCCGCCGCGGTCGCCGCGCCGCCGTCGCCGCCGAACCCCTTCTCGCCGCTGCCCGCGACAGTCGCGATCGCGCCAGTCCGCGCATCGACCCGCCGGACGCGGTTGTTGAACGTGTCCGAGAAATAGAGATTGCCGGCGCCATCGAAGGCCACGTCGAACGGCCCGTTGAGCAGCGCCTCCCGCGCCGGCCCGCCATCGCCGCCAAATCCCTTCTCGCCGGTCCCGACCGCGGTTTCGATGGTCCAGTTCGGCATCAGCGAAGCTCCAAGAAATCCTCGACGCAGAGTACGCGGAGTAACCGCGGAGGTCGCGGACGATTCGGCGCCTCCGCGATCTCTGCGCCACCTCGGCGCCCTCCGTGTCGAATTTTTGCGCTAAGCTGCCCGACCCACCACAGGAGCGTCCCCCATGCCCGACGCAAAGAAACCAAGGCTGGTCGGCATCAATCACGTCGCGATCGAGGTCGCCGATATCGACGAGGCGCTCGCCTGGTACGCCCGCATCTTCGACTTCACGCTGCGTGGCAAGGGCGAGCGAAATGCCTTTATCGATATGGGCGACCAGTTCATCAACATGACCCGCGTCCCCGACGCCGCCGGCGATGGCGAGCGCCGCCACATCGGCCTCGTCGTCGACGACCGCAGCGCCATCATCGACCTCGCCAAGACCGCCGGCGCGCGGATGGTCGAGGGTCCGTTTCTCGATTTCCTCGATCCCTGGGGCAATCGGCTCGAAATCATCGAATATTCCAACATCCAGTTCACCAAGGCGCCCAACGTGCTCAAAGGCATGGGCCTCTCGCTGCCCAAGAACGACAAGGCGAAGAAGGAATTGGCCGATAAGGGCATGGCCGAATGAAGCTGAGCCTGATCGTCCGCGGCCAGCACCCGCCCGGTGACGCCGCCGGGCATTTGCGCGACGATCTCGACCTCGTCCGCGCCGCCGACCGGCTCGGCTTCGACGGCGTCGTCAAGGGTTCGCATTTCAGCGCGCATCCCTTTGAATCGGTGCAGCAAATCCCGTTCCTCAGCTATTGCGCGGCAATCGCGCCCCGCCTCCGCATCATCTGCGGGCTCGTCTTGGTACCGCTGCACAAGCCTTTGGAATTGGCCGAGCAACTGGCGACGCTCGATCTGATGTCGGGCGGGCGGCTCGTCTTCGGCGCCGGGATCGGCTACCGCGATGTCGAGTTCAAGGCGTTCGGCGTGCCGCGCGGGCGGATGGGCGAGCGGTTCGAGGAATGCATCGCGGCGATCAAGCGGCTGTGGACCGAGGAGTTCGTCGATATGACGGGCTCGCATTTCGAGCTCGCGCACGCGACCTGCCCGGTCAAGCCGGTACAGAAGCCGATGCCGCCCATTTGGATCGGCGCCAATGCCGATATCGCGATCGAGCGCGCCGCCCGCATCGGCGATTGCTGGTATATCAACCCGCACAACACGCTGGCGACGATCGAGCGCCAGATGGACCTGTACAAGCGCGCCCTCGACACGGCCGGAAAGCCGTTTCCGGCCGAGGTGCCGATGCGCCGCGAGGTCTTCGCCGCGAAGAGCCGCGCCGAGGCGATCCGCCTCGCCCAGCCCTACCTCGAGGAAAAATACCGCGCCTACCGCGCCTGGGGGCAGGACAAGGTGATGCCCGAGGGCGACGATTTCGACCACGAATTCAACGAGCTGCTGGAAGACCGCTTCCTGCTCGGCTCACCCGTCGAAGTCGCCGGCCAGCTCAACCGCCTGAACGCGCGGCTCGGCGTCAACCACCTCGTCGCCTCGGTCCACTGGCCGGGGATGCCGAACAGTCTGGCGCTCGAACAGCTCCAAATTCTGGCGGAGGAAGTCCGGCCGCTGCTGGGTTAGTTCGGGACCCAGGCCGCGGACCTGATCTCCCCGAATTCGCGCCCGATCTTGCGCCAGGAGCCGCCGGCATCCTCGGTGACGTAGACCTCGCCGAACAGGCTGAAGGCGACGATCCGATCGGCGTTGGCCGGGTGGGTCGCAAGCCCCCACATCGTGGCGTTGGGCTGGGTCGGGAGCGGCAGGATCTCCCACCTCTGCCCGAAATCGGTGGTGCGCAGCACGTGCCCTTTTTCGCCGGTCGTGGTTTCGCCGCACCCGGCGAACAGCACGCGCGGATCGTCGGCCTTGACCGCGATGCCGCGGGCATAGGGCAGCGGCCATTTCTCCCGAATTTCAAGCGATTCCCAGGTGTCGCCGAGATTGTCGCTGATAAACACCTCGCGCGCCGTGCTCGCATAAAGGCGCTTCGGCTCCGTCTGCGCGACCGCCATCGCGTGGATGTCGGGATCGTACAGGCCGGTCTTCTGGTGGGTCCAGGTGTCGCCGCCATCCGTGCTGCGGAAAACGCCGTCGATCTCCACCCCGGCCCAGACGATGCGGTGATCGTCGGGATCGACGACCAGCCCGGTCACGAACGGGATGCCGATCGAGCATTCCGGGGCGATGTCGACGGCCAGCTTCTCCCAATGCCGTCCGCCATCCCGCGAGCGGAAGACGCCGGCCGGGCGCGTGCCGGCAAAGAGAATATCGGGATCGACCGGATCGACGGCCAGCGACCAGATCGTCGGCAGGGCATCGGCGTCGCCGACGCGCTCCCACCTTCCCCCGCCGTCATGCGTCACGAACAACCCGGTATCGCCGCCCGCGAAAACGGTCTGCGCCTCTTTGGGATGGGCCGCCAGCGCCTGAATCCGGCTGTTGAGCGGAAACGGGGAGCGGTGCCGTGTCCACGACTGTCCGCCATCCGGGCTGTGCCACACGCCCCAACCCGCCGTCCCGAGACACAGGCTGTAATTCGCCGCCATCGGCTTCTCCCGCTATCGAACCGCAACCCCGAAATTCGTATGTCCGGCGCCGGATGACGGCCCGTACTCGCCATATTCGGCGCCGCGCAGCGCTTCGGCCGGCGTGCCGTCGAGCGCGCCCAGCATCGAGGCGATGTTGCGGCCGCCCATCTCGACCGCGGCCTCTCGCGCGAACCCGTCGAGAAACCGCCGCGCCTCGCCGAGCCGCCCGGCTTCGAGCATCGCGACAAAACGGCGGTCGAGGGCCTGATGCTCTTCTGTCGGCCAGGCGGCGGGGTTGCGCACGAGCTTGTGCGACAAGGCCGAGCTGGCGACAAACACGACGCGCTTGCCGCTCGCCGCCGCCGATTCGCGCACCGCCACCCCGACACGGTAGCATTCGTCGAGGTCGGCGAGGATGCAGGTGCCCATCGTCACGACCGGGATGCGCTGCGCCGGGTCGAGATATTGCAGCGGCACAAAGGTCCCGTAATCCCATTTGTAGTGCGGGGTCTCGTTGCGCCCGGCGAGCAGCCCCTGCCCCCTGATCGCGTCGACCAGCACCGCGCCGAATTCCGGGTCGCCCGGCCGGTCGTAAGGCACACCGGGGATCAGGTCGGGCAGCTCGTCCGAGACGCAGTTCCCCCGATGCCGCGGCTGGCACGTCGCATACCAGGTGAAAGTCGTCACCCAATGCGCTGACTGCAATACGATTATATCCGGCTCCAGCGCCTGGATCGCGCGGCCGAGCGCATATTCCCCGGCGATCACGCCGCGCAGGAAATCCGGCGCCGAGGCCTCGATCCCGATCCGCGGCGAGTGCGAGGCGATCGCCGACATCACCACCCGGCCGTCGGTCATGCGGCGAGCCTTCCCTTGAGCACCACCCCGCCGCTGTCGCCGGTCGCCTTTCCGTTCTCGGTCGCCACGACGCCATTCACCACCGTCGCGGCGATGCCGTCGGCCTTCTGCACCAGCCGGCGCGCCCCGCCGGGGAGGTCCCGCTCGACGGTCGGGAGCCGCGGCTTGATCCGGTCCGCGTCGAACACGACGAGGTCCGCTGCATAACCGGTGCGCAGCAGCCCGCGATCCGGCAGCTCCCAGGCCGAGGCGTTGTCGAAGGTCAGCATCCGCACCGCCTCTTCGAGGGTGAACGCCTCCTTCGCCCGCACCCAATAGCTCAACAGATGCGTCTGCAGCGACGACCCCATCTCCTGGCAGACATGCGCGCCAGAATCGGAAAACGTCGCCAAGGTCCTCGGATGCTTCAAGATTCCGAGCACATCGGCCGGCGCCTCGTTGACGATAGGCTGCACGAACATGCGGTTGTCGTTTTCCAGCGCGAGATCGAGGATCACCTCGACCGGGTGCTTGTTCTGCCGCCGCGCGAGGTCGCCAACGCTCGGGTCGTCCCAGTTGACGTCGAGCATCGGGAAAAGGTTGTCGTAGTTCGGCTTGCGCGGGTCCGTCGTCGCCGCGCCGCCGCCTTGCAGCACCCGGTCGCGCGGCTTCATCCCGGCTTCGTCGGCGATCAGCCGCGCCCGCACCTCGGGGTCGCGCAGACGCGCCTTCTGCTCGTCGAGCGGCAGCGCCCGCACCTCTTTCCACGCCGGCAACACGTCGAACGGCAGGTACGAGCGCAGCGAAAACACCGCGTTGATCGAGCGCGTCGTCGCCTGCCCGTACATCCGCCCGCCGAGCGCGACGGTCTCGTCCATGTAGCCGAGCTGGAAGTCCCACTTGTTCGGCTCGATGCCCTGGCGGGTCGACAGCATCCCGAACATGACCGGCCGCCCGGTATCGAGCGCGATCTTGCGGAGCCGGTCGAGGCAGGCCTTCTGCGCCTCGCCGCCGGAGATGTCGGGCCCGATCTGGAAGATCCCGGAATTGAGCGCCCCCATCGCCGCGGCCAGCCGCTCGATCTCGCGCCACTCGGCGACGCGGCTGGCGACCGGCGTGTCGTCCGGCGTCAGATGCGTTGTGGCCACCGAGCTCGAAAAACCCATCGCCCCGGCGCGGACCGCCTCGGCGACGATCTGCTCCATCCGCCGCAGATCGTCCTCGGTGGCCTTCTCGCCGAGCCCGCGTTTGGCGCCCATCGCATACATGCGCAGCGCCGAGTGGCCGATATACATGCCATAATTGAGGCCCTTCGGCAGGCGCTCCACATTGGCGAGGTATTCGGGGAAGGTCTCCCAGGTCCAGTCGATCCCGGCCATCATCGCTTCTGTCGGGATGTCCTCGACCGCGGTCAGGCAGCGCGCGAACCATTCGCGGTCCTCGGGCTTGCACGGCGCCAGCGCGAACCCGCAATTCCCCATCACGACGCTCGTCACCCCGTGCCAGCACGAGCAGCTGCCGAGCGGGTCCCACGCCACCTGCGCGTCCATATGCGTGTGCCCGTCGATAAAGCCGGGCGCCACGATCATCCCCTCGGCGTCGATGACCCGCTCGGCCGGCGCGCGGATGCGGCCGATCTCGACGATCCGGCCGCCGCTGACGCCGACATCGGCGCGATACCGCGCCCCACCCGATCCGTCGATCACGGTTCCGTTCTTCACCAAGAGGTCGAGCGCCATCCCGCATCTCCCAAATCAGGCGAAGAACGATAACAGGCTTGGCGGCACGGTTGACACGCATTCTCCGGGAGGCTTGCATCGGCGGGAAGCAGCAGAGGATCGGCCATGGCCACCGCCCGTCACCCGGTACCGCCCGAGATCGCCGAATTGACCCTGCGGGATATCGCCGAGCGGTTCATCGGCCGGTTTCGCGACAAGACCCCGGATTGGGAAGCCTTCGAGGACGCCAAGATCGACGGCTACCGCCGCGCCCAGCATCGCTTCATCGGCGCCGGCGGGTCGGGCAAGCACGACGACCCGACCGTCATCCCGGCCCGCGCCTTTACCCTCAGCGTCATGTTCGTCCCGCCCGGCGAGGGCAATGCCCCGCATACCCACGAGGTCGAGGAGGTGTTTTTCGTCCTCCAGGGCTATCTGACCGTCTTTGTCGAGGATGAGGCCGGTCACCGCGAAACCCGCCGCCTCGGGCCCTGGGAATGCATCGCCTGCCCGCCCGGCGTCATTCACGGCTATCAGAACGAAAGCCTGGAACCCGTCTATTTCCAGGTCATGCTCGGCCGCGGCCGGCCCGAAACGATGGGCTACGCCGATAACGACCTCTACCGCCGCCGCGCGGCCCATCTCGCCCGCTAAGGAGATACTTCAATGCCAGTCGTCGAAACCGAAACCCACGGGCAGATCCTGATCGTGCGGATGAACCGGCCGGAGAGCCTCAACGCGCTCAACGGCGAGATGCGCACCCTCTTGGCCGAGGCCTGGACGGAGTTCCGCAAGAGCGACTCGCTCGAGGTCGCGATCTTCACCGGCGCCGGCCGCGGTTTCTGCGCCGGCGAGGACATGAAGCAGTCGCTCGCCGACGGTGCGCCCGGCGGCCGCCGCCCGACGATCGAGGACCCGTTCATGACCGGCGCTCTCGAAAAGCCGGTTATCGCCGCGGTCAACGGCTTCGCGATGGGCGGCGGCTTCATGCTGGTCGAGCGGACCGATCTGCGCGTCGCCGCGAAGGGCGCGATCTTCGAGGTGTCGGAGGCGAAGCGCTGGCTGCTCGGCGGCTACAATCACGGCCACCTCGCCAACGTCCCCTACCCGATCGCGATGGAGATGGCGCTCGGCTTCCGCTTCACCGCCGAGCGCTTCTACGATATCGGCTTCGTCAACCGTCTCGTCGAGCCCGACCAGCTCATCCCCGAGGCGATGAAGATGGCCGAGCACCTCCTGACCCTGCCGCCGGCCTCCCGCGTCAACACCGTTCACATGATGCGCCAGATGCGCCCGGCGCCGAGCGGCGATCAGCAGCGTCTCGCCGCCCTCCTGCACGAGCACGGCGCCAAGAGCGACCTGATGGAGAGCCGCGCCGCTTTCGCCGAAAAGCGCAAGCCGAACTTCAAGGGGTGGAACGACCCCGCCGACCGCTTCAAGCCGCCGACGCTGGACGCCGCGAAGTGAGGATTGCCGCCTTCGACCCTCGCCCGCATTGCGGGAGAGGGAAGTGATGCCCCGCATCGGCATGGCCTTTTCGGGCGGGCCGCCGCCCTCCGAGATCGCGGCGGCGATCGGCCTCGCCGACGAGCTCGGCTACGAATCGGCCTGGGTCGCGGAGGGTCATGGCGGCGACCAGTTCGCCGTGCTCGCCGCCGCCGCGATGCAGTCGAAGCGCATCCTGCTCGGCACCGGCATCACCAGTATCTTCGTCCGCACCGCGCCGACCATCGCGAGGGCGGCCGCGACGGTCGACGACATCTCGGGCGGCCGCCACATCCTCGGCATCGGCTCCAGCCACCGCGTCCAGGTCGAGGGCGAGCACGGCGTCCCCTACGGCAAGCCGCTGACCCGCACCCGCGAGACGGTCGAGCTGATCCGCGCCCTGCTCCGCGACGGCAAAGCGTCCTATGCGGGCCAGACGATCCAGATCGACAATTTCGAATTGTGGTTCAAGCCGCGCCGCCCCTCGGTCCCGATCTACCTCTCCGCCGTGTTCCCGAAGATGATCGCGCTGTGCGGCGAGATCGCCGACGGGATCATCCTGACCCGCAGCACGGTAAAGACCGGCTCCGAAATCCGCCGCCGGCTCGCCGCATCGGGCCGCGAGATCGCGGTCGCCACCCTGCTGCCGACCATCGTCGCGGACAGCAAGAAGGCGGCGCTCGCCGCGCTGCGCCCCGGCCTCGCCTTCTATGCCGGGTTTTTCCCGCGCTACAACCGGCTGATGGCCGAGCACGGCTTCCCGGAAGAAGCCGCCGCGATCGCCGAGGCCTTCGCCCGCGGCGACCGCGAGGCCGCCGAGCGCGCCACCAGCGACGCGCTGATCGACGCCACCAGCATCGCCGGCACCGCCGCGCAATGCCGCGCGCGGATCGAGGAATACCGCGCCTCCGGCATCGACGTACCGGTGCTCAGTCCCTATACCCGCGGGCCCGGCTCCAAGGCCGCGTTCGAGGCGGTGATCCGCGCCTGCGCGCCATGACGCTGCTCGCCGGCCTCAAAATCGTCCAGCTCGGCGACGGCCTCGCCGCTGCGGCTTGCGGCCGCCTCTTCGCCGATCTCGGCGCTAGTGTCGCCTGCATCGGCGAGGACCGTTCGACCCCGCTCGCCGAGTATCTGAACCACGGCAAGGCGGCCGCCGAGGGCCTGACCGGAGCCGATATCGTCATCGCCGAGGGAATCCGCGACCCGAAAACCCTGGCGCGCGACAATCCCCGCGCGGTTCTGGCGCTGATCTCGCCGTTCGGCCAAACCGGCCCCAAGGCCAAGGAGCCGGCGACCGACCTGACCCTCTTCTATTCGAGCGGCATCGCCCACTTGCTGACCGGCCAGGTCGACGACCTCGCCGAGCCGCCGATCCGCCCGGTCGGAACGCAATCCGCCTTTATCGGCGGGATCGCCGCCGCCTGCGCCGCGATGCACGCCGTGCTGTCGGCCAAGCCGGGAGCGGTCGTCGATGTCTCGATCGAGGAGGCGCTGGCGACGATGGCGATGACCGAGCTGGCGCGCGCCGGTCTCGGCAAGCCCAGCCGGCCGCGCAAGCGGGTCGGCGACGGGAATGGCGCGACGGTCACGATCCTGCCGGCGCGGGACGGGTATGCGGCGATTTCCCCGCGCGAGGACCGGCAATGGGCGGCCTGGCTCAAGGTCATGGGCTCGCCTGCCTGGGGCGCCGACCCGCGCTTTGCGGCAAAGCCCGACCGCGTCGCCAATTTCGACGCGCTGCACGCGCTGATGTCGGAATGGAGCCGCGGCCTCGACAAACAGTCGATCGCCGACAAGGCCCAGGAAGCCCATGTCCCGAGCTTCCCGCTGCGCGAGCCGGGCGAGCAGCTCGCGTCGCCCCAGCTTGCCCACCGCAATTTTTACCGCCCGGTCGACATCGCTGGTAAATCGGTCAAGGCGCCCGGTGCGCCGTTCGGCCTGACCCTGTCGCGAGGCAGCCAGGACACGCGGCCCGCCGCTGCCCTGCCGCTCGCCGGGGTCCGCGTCCTCGATTTCAGCTGGGTCATCGCCGGCCCGACGACGACCCGCTACCTCGCCGCGATGGGCGCCGAAGTGATCAAGATCGAGGCGCCCGGCCGCGGCGACCCCGGGCGCGCGACCGAGCTGCACACCGTGCTCGGCCAGGCCAAGAAGGCGATCGTCCTCGATCTCAAGCACCCGGAAGCGGTCGAGACCGCCCGTGCCCTCGCGGCAAAATCCGACGTGCTGATCGAGAATTTCGCGACCGGCGTGATGGACCGGCTCGGTCTCGGCGCCGACGCGCTCCGCGCGCTCAATCCCGACCTTGTCTATGTCTCCGCCTCCGGGCTCGGCCGCACCGGCCCGGAAGCGCAAGCCGTGGCCTACGGCACGCTGCTGCAATGCTATGCCGGGTTCGCCGGGCTCAACCGGCATCCGGGAGTTCCGCCTCGGGTCGGCTTCGCCTGGCTCGACCCGATGTGCGGGCTGATGCTGGCCTTCGTCACCGCGGCCGCGCTGTGGCGGCGCCGGCAGACCGGGGACGTGGCGCGGGTCGATTTCTCGATGATCGAGGCGCTGCTGTGGACGCTGGCCGAGCCGCTCCTTGCCGCCCAGCTTGGCGAGCCGCCGCAGCCCCAAGGCAACCGCTCCGCCCGTCACGCGCCTCATGGCGCCTATCGTTGCGCGGGGGACGACGACTGGGTGGCGCTCGCCGTCACCGGCGAGACGCAATGGCGGGCGCTGTGCGGGGCGATCCCGGCGATGGCGCATCTCGCCGAATGGGGCCTGCGACAGCGCAACGAGCGGCGCGCCGGCATCGACGGGGTTCTCGCCGGCTGGGCCTCGCGCCGGACCGCCGCGGAGGCGGCCGAAGCGCTGCAAGCCGCCGGCATCCCCTGCGCCGAGCTTGCCAACTCGTCCGATCTGGCCGCCAGCGAGCACCTGCACGCCCGCGGCTTCTGGGACCCGTTCGCCGGCGGCGCCCTGCCCGGCCTGCCGTTCCGCACCAGCCTCGGCCGTGTCGCCGGCCCGGCGCCGGCGCTCGGCGCCGACACCGATGCGGTGCTGAGCGAGGTGCTGTCGCTCTCGCCCGCGCGGATCGCCGCGCTGCGCCAATCCGGCGCGTTGGGTTAAGCTTCGTACATTCAACCGGAGGAAACCCCCATGCCGATCACGCTCAATCTGGCCAACCGGGTCCTGCGCGCCACCCTTGCCAAGGCGGCCGAGCTCAACATCAAGGTCACCGCCGCCGTCGTCGATGAGGGCGGGCGGCTCGTCGCGCTTCAGCGCATGGACGGTGCGATCTGGGCCGGCGTTTACGGCAGCCAGGGCAAGGCGGTGGCCTCGGCGGCGTTCGGCCGGCCGAGCGGCGTCATGGCGGCGCGCGCCGACCAGCCGACCCCGCGCGGCATCGCGGCGCATGAGGGCGGCCACATGATCATGGGACAGGGCGCCGTGCCGCTCTTCCGCAATGGCGCGCTGGTCGGCGCCGTCGGCGTCGGCGGCGGCACCTCGCAGGAAGACGAAGACTGCGCCGCGGCCGGCGCGGCGACGCTCAAATAGCGGCTAAAACTCCCCGCTCCGGTAGATCTCGTCGAGGCGATCGGCGTCCTCGTCGGACGGCTCCGGCCACGCTTCGCCGCGCTTGCGCAGCGCGCCGGTGAAATTCGGCTTGCGCTTGGCGTTGAAGGCCTCGCGGCCCTCCTCGCCGTCGGTCGTGACCTGGATCAGGAGGTTGTTGATCAGGTTCTGGACGTGCCAGGCCTGGTCGGTCGGCAAATCGCCGAAGCGCACGACAAACTCCTTCATCATCCGCAGCGCCACCGGCGGCATGGAACAGACGTGGCGGGCGATCGTCTCGGCCCGCTGCATCAGCTCGGCATGCGGCACGACCTCGTTTATGAGGCCGATGCGCAGCGCCTCCTCGGCGTCGACCGGGTCGTCGGTCAGCAGCATCTTCATCGCGTCGATATAGCGGAGCTGCTTGATCAGAAGGCTCGCGCCGGGCCCGTGCCCAAGCCAGCCCTGCGTCGTCAGCGCAAACTTGAAGCGCGCGTGCTCGCGGCTGGCGATGCGGATATCGGTCGAGGCCAGCAGCACGTAAAGCCCCGCCCCGGCGGCCCAGCCGTTGACCGCGGCGATGACCGGCTTCCACACCCGCGGGTAATGGTCGCCCATCCGTCCGTCGACGCCGGTCTTCTGCCCATGCACGGTGCCGGCGAGCTGCCAGAAGATGCGGTTGGTGCGCAGGTATTCGCGCTCTTCCTGGGTGACGCCGGGACGCGGCGCGAGGTTGTGCCCGCCGCAGAAATGCCGCTCGCCGGCCCCGGTCAGGATCGCGCAGCGGATCTTGCGGTCTTCCCACAAATCGATCCACGCCTCGGAAATCTCGTCCGAGGTCTGCTTGTCGAAAATATTCGCTTTCTCGGGGTTGTTGAGCGTGATGTACGCGACCCCATCGCGCTTTTCGTAGTTGATGCCCAAGTCAGGCGACTTTCGGCAGCAGCGCGTCGCGATAGCCGCGGCGCTGCATCGTGTGGAGCTTCAGCGCGATCGGCGCGCCGAGCCACAGCGCATAGACCGAATGGTCGTCGACCATGTCGTCGGTCAGCGGATGCACGAGGATGTCGAGCCCCTCGCGGTTGACCATCAGCCAGGGCACGACGTCCTGAAACTGCGCGTTGGTGAAGATGATCTGGAATTGCGGGACCGGGTGCGGCCCGACCTCGGCGCCGCTGAACTGGCCCATCTCGATCGGGAATTTCGCGGACAGCCCTTTATGCAGCCGCTCGGCGGCCGGCAGGGTGTCGGCATCGTAGTAGACATGCGCGTGATAGCCGTAGATCGCGGGACCG
>DASUIE010000342.1:0-3931 GCA_036273175.1 Allostellaceae bacterium | reverse complement strand
CGCGGCCCTCGGCGGCGGTCGCCGGGGAGCCGGGGATCGGGCGGCCGCGCTGGCGGGTCGAATTGCTGCGCTGCCGCGGCGGCAGGCCGGCGGCGTGCGAGGTGGAGGTGGCGGATGCGACGGGTCATGTATGTCTTCCTGCCGGGCTGGCCGATCGACCGGCTGCGGCGCCTCGGCCCGCCGCCGGGCCGCTCCGCCGCGCCGGCTGACGCGGCGCCATTCGCGACGGTGACCGCCGAGGCCGGGCGGCTGCTGCTTGCCGCGGTCGATGCGGCGGCCGCCGCGATGGGCCTCGCGCCGGGGATGCCGCTCGCCGACGCGCTGTCCTTCGTCCCCGGCCTCGCGACCCGCCCGGCCGAGCCCGAAAGCGATCGCGCCGCCCTCGCCCGCCTCGCCGAATGGTGCGGGCGCTACAGCCCGTGGACCGCGCCCGACGGCGCCGCCGGGGTCAAGCTCGAGATCACCGGCTGCGCGCATCTGTGGGGCGGCGAGGCGGCGCTGGCCGCCGATCTGTCGCGGCGCCTCGCGCGGCAGGGGATCGCGCACCGCATCGCCGTCGCCGACACGCTCGGCGCCGCCTGGGCGCTGGCCCATTTCGCCGCCGCCGAGGGCGCGCCGGCGCTCCCGGCGAAGATACGCGAGGCGGTGGCGCCGCTGCCGGTCGAGGCGCTGCGGCTCGACCCGGCCACCGCGGCGGGGCTGCGCCGGGTCGGGCTCAAACGGGTCGGCGAGCTGTTTCCGATGCCGCGCGCCGCGCTGGCGCGGCGGTTTGGCGAGACGGTGGCGCGGCGGCTCGACCAGCTCGACGGCGCCGAGCCCGAGCCGCTGTCGCCGCTGGGCACGGCGCCGACCCGGCGGGTCCGGCTCAGCTTCGCCGAGCCGATCGCCGATCCCGCCAGCCTCGCCGCCGCGGCCGAGCGGCTCGCCGGCGACCTCGTCCCGTGGCTGGCGCGCGAGGGGGTCGGCGCGCGCCGGCTCGATCTCGGCTTTCACCGCGTCGACGGGCGGGTCGAGCATATCCGCCTCGGCACCGCCCGCCCGAGCCGCGACCCGGCCCATCTCGCCAAATTGCTGACCGCGCGGCTCGACACGGTCGATCCCGGCCTCGGGGTCGAGGACATGATCCTCGCCGCCTTCGCGGTCGAGCCGCTCGGCCCCGAGCAGGTCGAGATTCGGCCGCAGGCGGGCGGCGACCTCGCGCCGCTGGCCGACCGCCTCGCCGCCGGGCTCGAACCCGATGCGCTGGCGGTGCTGCGGGCCCGCGAAAGCCACCTCCCCGAGCGGGCCTCCGCGACGGCGCCGTTCGGCGAGGGCGCGCCGTCCGCCGCGGCGGAGAATGCGGCCAAGCCGCCGCGGCCGGTGCGGCTGTTCCGCCCGCCGGAGCCGATCGAGGCGTTCTGGCTCTTGCCCGACGACCCGCCGTTCCGCTTCGCCTGGCGCCGGCGCCGGCACCTCGTCGCGCAGGCCGACGGGCCGGAGCGGGTCGCCGAGGAATGGTGGCAGCCGGGCCAGGACATGCATCGCGCCGGCTTGCACCACGAGGGCGCGATCCGCGACTATTACCGCGTCGAGGACGAGGAGGGCCGCCGCTTCTGGCTGTTCCGCTCGGGGCTGCCCGGGCACGAGGCCCCGCCGCGCTGGTATGTCCATGGCGTCTTCGCCTGACTACGCCGAGCTCCAGGCGACCAGCAATTTCTCGTTCCTGCGCGGCGCCTCGCACCCGGACGAGCTGGTCATGCAGGCGGCGGCGCTCGGCCACCGGGCGATCGCGGTCGCCGACCGCAACTCGCTCGCCGGCATCGTGCGCGCGCATCAAGCCGCCGAGGGCGAGGGGATCCGGCTCGTCGTCGGCTGCCGGGTCGAGCTGCGCGGCGGGGCGGCGTTTCTCGTCTATCCGACCGACCGCGCCGCCTATGCCCGGCTGACCCGCCTGCTGACCCTCGGCAAGCGCCGCGCGCCGAAGGGCGAGTGCCATCTCGACTACGCCGATCTTGCCGCGCATGGCGAGGGGCAGATCGTCGTCGCTTTGTCGGCGGACGACGCGGTGCGGATCGCCGCCGATTTTCCCGGCCGCGCCTATCTCGCCGCGCAGCACCTCTACCGGGGCGACGATGCGCGGCGGCTGGCGCGGCTGGCCGAGGCCGCGGCCGCCGCCGGCATCCCGCTCGTCGCCACCAACGACGTGCTCTACCACGAGCCGGGGCGGCGCCCCTTGCAGGACGTGCTGACCTGCATCCGCGAGCATTGCACGGTCGCCGAGGCCGGGTTCCGCCTCGCCGCCAATGCCGAGCGCCACCTGAAGCCGGCGGCGGAGATGGCGCGGCTGTTCCGCGGCTACGAGGACGCGCTCGCCCGCACCGTCGAGATCGCCGGGCGCTGCCGCTTCAGCCTCGGCGAGCTGCGCTACGAATACCCCGAGGAGCCGGTGCCGCCGGGGTTGACCCCGTCGCAGCACCTCGCGGCGCTGGCCTGGGCAGGGGCGCGCGAGCGCTTCGGCCCGGACGCCCCGCCGAAAATCCGCGAGCTCGTCGCGCATGAGCTGGAACTGATCGAGCAGCTCGATTTCGCGCGCTATTTCCTGACCGTGCACGACATCGTCGCCTTTGCCCGGCGGCGCGGGATCCTGTGCCAGGGACGCGGCTCGGCGGCGAATTCGGCGGTGTGCTACTGCCTCGGCATCACCGCGGTCGACCCGGCGCGGATCGATGTGCTGTTCGAGCGCTTTATCAGCGCCGCGCGCAACGAGCCGCCCGATATCGACGTCGATTTCGAGCATGAGCGGCGCGAGGAGGTGATCCAGTACATCTACGAGAAATACGGCCGCGACCGCGCCGGGCTCGCCGCGACGGTGATCTGCTACCGCTCGCGCAGCGCGATCCGCGAGGTCGGCAAGGCGATGGGCCTCTCCGGCGATGTCGTCGCCGCGCTCGCCGGCGGCATCTGGGGCTGGTCGAACGAGGCGATCCCCGACAAGCGGGTGCGCGAGGCCGGGCTCGACCCCGGCGACCGCAACCTGCGGCTGGCGCTCGACCTCGCCGGCCAGCTCACCGGGTTTCCGCGGCACCTGTCGCAGCATGTCGGCGGCTTTGTCATCACCCGCGGCCCCTTGTCGGAACTGGTGCCGATCGAGAACGCGGCGATGGACGACCGCACGATCATCGAATGGGACAAGGACGACCTCGACGCGCTGGGCATCCTCAAGATCGACGTGCTCGCGCTCGGCATGCTGACCTGCATCCGCAAGGGCTTCGCGCTGATCGAGAAGCATTACGGCGAGCGCTACGACCTCGCCACGGTCCCGCCCGAGCAGAAGCCGGTCTACGACATGCTGAGCCGGGCCGATTCGCTCGGCGTCTTCCAGGTCGAGAGCCGGGCGCAGATGACGATGCTGCCGCGGCTCAAGCCGCGCGCGTTCTACGACCTCGTCATCGAGGTCGCGATCGTGCGGCCGGGGCCGATCCAGGGCGACATGGTGCATCCCTATCTACGCCGGCGCAGCGGCAAGGAGCCGGTCGAGTACCCGTCCGAGGCGCTGCGCCAGGTGCTCGGCAAGACGATGGGGGTGCCGCTGTTCCAGGAGCAGGCGATGAAGATCGCCATCGTCGGCGCCGGCTTCGCGCCGGCCGAGGCCGACCGGCTGCGCCGGGCGATGGCGACGTTCAAGCGCAACGGCGACATCCACCTGTTCCGCGAGAAATTCGTCGCCGGCATGGTGGCGAACGGCTACACCGCCGATTTCGCGACGCGGTGCTTCAGCCAGATCGTGGGGTTCGGCACCTACGGCTTTCCGGAAAGCCACGCCGCCAGCTTCGCGCTCCTCGTCTATGTCTCGGCGTGGATCAAATGCGTCTATCCGGACGTGTTCGCCTGCGCGCTCCTCAACCGCCAGCCGATGGGGTTCTACGCCCCGGCCCAGATCGTCCGCGACGCG
>DASUIE010000341.1:0-3204 GCA_036273175.1 Allostellaceae bacterium | reverse complement strand
GCCAGCATCGAGGGCTGGTACAGCTACCTCAACGGCGACCCAGCCCCCGGAAACGCCCTTATCAAGAAAGACAATCCCGAGATGACCGACCCTCTGATCGCGTACGGGGTCGAGCAGATCAAGCGGCACGGCATCGTCGATAGCGGCGACTCGAAGACGAACGGGATCGGTGCGATGACCGACGAGCGCTGGAAGGATTTTTTCGGCGTGATGTCGAAGGCCGGCGTCTACCCCAAGAGCCTCGATTACAAAAAGGCGTTCACGTTGCAGTTCGTGAACAAGAAAGTCGGGATGAAGTCCTGACCGAAGCGCCGATCGTCGAATTGCACGGGGTCGGGAAGCGCTTTGCCGGCGAGGTCGAGGCGCTGCGCGGGGTCGAGCTGACCGTCGGGCGCGGCGAGTTCGTCAGCCTGCTCGGCCCCTCCGGCTGCGGCAAGAGCACGCTGTTGCGCATCGTCGCCGGCCTGGCCGAGCCGAGCGAGGGAAGCTGCCGCGTATCGGCGGACCGCATCGGTTTTGTCTTCCAGGACCCGACGCTGATGCCGTGGGCGACGGTGACCGGCAATGTGCTGCTGCCATTCCGCATCTCCCGCCAGGTCGGCACGGAGGCGCGCGAGCGGGTCGCTGCGGCGATCGCCGCGGTCGGCCTCGCCGGGTTCGAACGCGCCTATCCGCACCAATTGTCGGGCGGAATGCGGATGCGCGTGTCGATCGCCCGCGCGCTCGTCACCGATCCCGACCTTTTGCTGCTCGACGAGCCGTTTGCCGCGCTCGACGAGATCACCCGCCTCGCGCTCAACGACGATCTGCTGCGGCTGTGGGAGCGCCACCGGCCGACGATCCTGTTCGTCACCCACAGCGTGTTCGAGTCGGTCTATCTGTCGACGCGGATCGCGGTGATGGCGAAGCGGCCCGGCCACGTCACCGCCGATTTGCCGGTGACGCTGCCGCAGCCGCGCGAGCGGGCGGTGCGCACGGCGCCCGATTACGCGGCGATGTGCGACCGGGTCTCGGCCGCGCTCGCGGCGGCGATGGGCGAGGCGGCGGCGTGAACCGGGCGGTGAAGATCCTGGCGCCGGTCGCGGTCGGCGCGGTGTTCCTGGCGCTGTGGCAGGCGGTGGTGTGGTGGCGGGAAATCCCGGTCTACATCCTGCCGCCCCCGACCGCGATCGCCGCGAGCCTGTGGACCGATGGGCCGAGCCTCTTCGGTTCGCTGCTGGTGACGCTGCGGGTGACGCTCGCCGCCCTCGCCGCCGCGGCGCTGTTCGGCGGGGCGCTGGCGCTGCTCTTCTCGCTGTCGCGGGTCGTCGAGCTGAGCTTTTTCCCCTATGCGGTGATCCTGCAGGTGACGCCGATCGTCGCGATCGCGCCGCTGATCATCATCTGGGTGCACGAGCCGTTTCTGGCGCTCTTGGTATGCGCCTGGATCGTCGCGTTTTTCCCGATCGTCTCGAACACGACGGTCGGTCTCAACAGCGCCGACCGCAATCTCTTGGCGCTGTTCCGGCTTTACGGCGCGTCGCGCTGGCAGGTGCTGTGGGGGCTGCGGGTGCCGACGGCGCTGCCCTATTTCCTCGCGGGCCTGCGGATCAGCGGCGGCCTCGCGCTGATCGGCGCGGTGGTCGCCGAATTCGTCGCCGGCACCGGCGGGGCGGAGACCGGCCTCGCCTTTCGCATCCTCGAAGCCGGGTACCGCCTCGCGATCCCGCGCCTGTTCGCGGCGCTGGTGCTGCTCTCGCTGACCGGGATCGTGATCTACGTGATCCTCGACGCGATCTCGCGCCGGCTTCTGCGGAACTGGCACGAGAGCGCGGCGGGCGAGGAAGCCGAGTAGGGCTACCCGCGGCCGACAAAGGGCATCTTGGTCGCCATCACGGTCAGGAACTGGATGTTCGCCTCCGCGGTGACGGTGGCGCAGAGCACGACCGAGCGGGCGACGTTTTCGACATCCATCGTCGGCTCGATCACGGTTTCGCCATTGGCCTGCTGAACCCCGCGGGTCATGCGCTGGGTCATCTCGGTCAGCGCGTTGCCGACATCGATCTGGCTGCACGAGATGTCGTATTTGCGGCCGTCGAGCGAGGTCGACTTGGTGAGGCCGGTGACCGCGTGCTTGGCGGTGGTGTAGGCGATCGAGTTCGGCCGCGGCACATGCGCCGAGATCGAGCCATTGTTGATGATGCGGCCGCCCATCGGGTTCTGCTCCTTCATCATCCGGAACGCCTGCTGGGTGCACAGGAAGGTGCCGTGGACGATCGAGCCGATCACGCCGTTCCACTTCTCGAATTCGAGGTCTTCGAGCAGCCCCGCGGCGCCGAACCCGGCATTGTTGAACAGCACGTCGAGCCGGCCGAACTTGTCCTTGGCGGCCTTGAACAGCGCCTCGACCGAGGCCGGGCTGCCGACATCGGTCTGCACGCCGAGGGCACGCCCCTGCAGCCCCTCGATCTGGCCGACGACGGCGTCGAGCGGCTCCTTGCGGCGGCCGGCGACGACGACCGCGAACCCTTCGCGCGCCAAGGCGAGCGCCGAGGCCTTGCCGATGCCCGACCCGCCGCCGGTGACGAGAGCAACCTTGCCGTTCGAAGCCATGAGGGGTCCTCCTGATTGAATCCGGCGCGCACGATAGATCAGGCGCGGGCGGCGGGAAACTACAACGCAAGCGATCCTTGGGCCGGCGGCTCCGGTCCGAGGCGGACGCCTTCGAGCTCCAGCATGTGCATCTTGGTCTTGGCGCCGCCCGGCGCGGAAAAGCCGCCGACCTTGTTGCCGGCCGCCAATATCCGGTGGCACGGGATGATCAGCGCGACCGGGTTTTGCGCCATCGCCTGACCGACGTCCCGGGCGCCCTCGGGCCCCGCGCCGAGCGACTTGGCGAGGTCGCCGTAGGTCGTCGTGCGGCCCCAGCCGACCCGCCGCGCCGCGGCGTAGATCTGGCGGAAGAACGGGAGCTGATCGCCAAGGTCTAGCTTGAACCCGGAAAAGTCGATCTCCTCGCCGGCGAAATACCGCTGGGCCGCGGCGATCGCCTCTTGGACCGGCGGCGGCGGCTCGCCCGGCTCGGCGGCCCCGATGCGACGCTGCACCAGCCACGCCGCCGCCTCGGCGCTTTTGGCCGGGAGCTGGAAGCGGGCGATGCCGACATCGTTCCAGGCGATCCCGCAAAACCCGGCGGCGGTGTCGAAGACGAAATAGCGGTTCATG
>DASUIE010000340.1:0-4868 GCA_036273175.1 Allostellaceae bacterium | reverse complement strand
GGGGACAACCCGTTCTGGTGCCCCGACCGGGCGATGGCGGCGAAATGGGCCGAGTATCTCGATACCGTGCGCAAGGCCGGGTCGTCGGCCGGGGCCGTCATCGAGGTGGTTGCGCGGGGCGTGCCGGCCGGGCTCGGCGAGCCGGTCTACGACAAGCTCGATGGCGACCTTGCCCGCGCGCTGATGACGATCAACGCGGTCAAGGGGGTCGAGATCGGCGCCGGGTTCGCCGCCGCGGCGCTATCGGGCGAGACCAACGGCGACGAGATGCGGATGCAGGACGGCGAGGTCGTTTTTCTCTCGAACAACGCGGGCGGAATCCTCGGCGGCATCTCGACCGGGCAGGACATCGTCGCGCGCTTTGTCGTCAAGCCGACCAGCTCGATCCTCAAGCCGATGCGCACGGTCGATACCGAGGGCAACGAGGTCGAGATCGAGACGCATGGCCGCCACGACCCATGCGTCGGCATCCGCGCAGTGCCGGTCGGCGAGGCGATGATGGCCTGCGTGCTCGCCGACCACTTGCTGCGGTACCGGGCGATCGGGGGAGGCTGAGCCGCGATGCGCACGCTGCTGCGCATGGCGCTCGTGCTCCTTTGCCTGTCGGTGCCGGCCCTGGCTCAGCAGCCTTTTCTCGCCGCGCCGGTCTGGGTCTACAATAACTGGTCGGCCTATGACGAGCTGTCCGACGAGGTCCCGCTGACCGAGGACCTCGCGATGCGCGAGCTCAAGGAATTGCTGCGGCTGCGCCGGGCCGGCGCACGGGTCGATTATTATGTGATGGACGCGTTCTGGTACGACCCGGACGGCGGGTACCGCATCTGGCGCAAGGACTGGCCGGGCGGACCCGACGCCTGGCTCGAAGGTTGCCTCGACAATGGCATCAAGCCGGGGCTGTGGTTCGGCACGAACTCGCTGGTGCACCTCGACGCGGCCGCGGCGTGGCGCGACTCGCTGACCGCGAGGGGCGACTCGATGGCGCTTTACCGCGGCGGCTTCCTCGACGATTTCGCCGACGTGCTGCAGCACTGGTACGATCGCGGCGTCCGCCTGTTCAAGCTCGACTTCGCCGATTTCGACGCCGCGGCGAAAGGCGACGAGGGGCGCCTGAGCCTGCCGCGCCTGCGGCAGCGCAACCAGAACGCGCTGCTCGCGATGCTGGCCAAGTTCCGCAAGCGCAACCCCGACGCGGTGCTGGTCGCCTTCAACGGGTTTGTCGGCGATGTCGAGACCTCACGGAGCGCGGTGCTGCATTCCGATGTGCGCTGGCTTAACGTCTTCGACACGCTTTATGCCGGCGACCCGCGCCCTTCCAATGTGCCGGAGATGAATTTCTGGCGCTCCGTCGACATTTACAGCGACCGGATGGTGCGGCGGCTCGACCTCGCCGGGGTGCCGCTCGAACGGATCGACTCGACCGGGTTCATGATCGGCGATACCGGGACCAATTACGGCCGCCGCACCGCCGGCTGGCGCGGCATGGGTATCCTGACGATGGCGCGCGGCGGGTGGGTCAACACGGTCCACGGCAACCTCGAATTCCTCGACGACGACGATCTGCGCTGGTTCGCCAAGGCGCGGGCGCTGTTCGACGAATTGCAAAAGAATGGGCGGGCGGAGGCGTTCGGCGGGTTTGCCGGCGACCGCGACCCGTACGGCTACGATCTGGCGACCGCGGACGGTGCGGTCATCGTCGTCGTCAACCCGGCTCAGGCGGTCCAGGAGGCGCGGCTGCCGGGCGCTGAGGCCGCCCATCCCGGCCGTGTGCTCTACCGCGATTCCGGGTTCATGCCGGTCGTCGAGGGGAGGGCGGTGCGGCTCGGCCCCGGACAGCTCGCCGTGATCGGCACCGGGCGCTACGCCGACGCGCAATACGATCTCGGCGTTGGGACCGACATCCGCATCCCGCGCACGATCACGCCGCTTCCGGTGCATTTCGCGCGGCGGAAGGGGCTGGTCTTCGAGGGGACGCTGACGCCGCCTGAAGCGGGCGACCTCCGCATCATCATGCGACAGAGGACCGAGGCGGGGCAGGTGATGCGCAGCGTCACCCGCGCCAATATGGGCGAGTTTTTCACGATCCGGGCGAGCCAGGGTGGGAAGCCGGTGCCGGTCGAGATCAACTACGACAAGGTGGTGTGGAGCGGCCTCGCCTGGGCGGCCGGCGAAATCCGCCGCGCCGATTTCGACCCGCATGCGCCGCTAACGCTAACGCTGTCCTCGCGGGACCGCGACCTCGACATGCACCTCGAAGGCCATGTTTACGCGGTCGGGTATTGATTATTCGCCGTGGTCCACGCGGCGATGTCGTCAAGCGAGATTCTCAGCGCCGCCGCAAGCCTTGCCAGGGCCCGGAAGCTGCCGGGTTTCTTCCCGGTCTCGATCTCGGTCAGGTAGCTCGGGGCAATCCCGGCCGCGGCGGCGAGACCTTCTCGGGTCAACCCGCGATGCTGGCGCCAAACCCGCACCGGGGTGCTCTCCGGCGCAAAGGCATTCGACCAGCGCGACGGGTAGATAATCCGCCAGTGCCGCATCGCGACCGTTTTCTCCCTCGGCGCGGGTAATCTCGGCGAGCCGGGCACGATCCTCGGCATCCTCGACGCGGTCGAGCAAGGCTTCGTATTCCGCGCGATCCAAGGTGACCGTATCAATAGCACTCACCGATAAACCTCCCGCCGATGCGCGATGAACTCGACAGTCATCCGGTCGCCCTCGCGGTCGATACGACAAACGGCGCGCCAATCGCCCTGCCGAACTCTGACCGCTCCTGGCTGTCCGCGCATCGGCAATGCCGACGGGTGAAAGCCGAACGGTGCATCGGCGAGCGCCTTCAGCTTTTCCAGCAGCGCTCCGCGGTCGCGATGCGGCAGGCGCGCAACGGCCGCCGCCCCGGATGGAGCGGCGGCCGCGACGGTAACGCTTCGCATTTTCCGAGTCGTCAGGCGATTCCACCTGACTTGAATATGCTTTAGCGCAGCGGCGAGAAGGCGGCCGGCACGACCAGCATGTTTTCCTGGATCAGGGTCTGCCCGGGCTGCCCGCCCTTTGGCGGCCAGACGCCGTCGGCGCGGGCCTTTTCGCGGACCGCGAACCGCTCGGCGGCGTCCTTGTAGGCCCAGATGTGGCACCAGCGGTTGAGGCCGCCGAGCTCGGAATGGCCGGCAAAGGCGAGCGGCGAATACTTGACGCGCTCGGCGATGGCGCCGCTCCAGCGTTCGATCTGGCCGGGGATCGCGCCCGGCGCCAGCGTGTAGATGCGGATCTCGTAGAGATTGCCGAGCCGGCGCGGCTCAAGCTTTGGCGAGAACGGCGCGGGGATGAATATCTCGCTCTGCTGGTCCTCGACGAACTCGCGGATATTGGGCGGCCAGCCCTCGATCTTCTGCGAGCGCACCTGGGTGCGCTGCTCGAAATTGTCGTAGGGCCAGACATGGATGATGCGGTTCAGCGGGCCGACCTCGGTGTGCCAAAAGGCGGCGAGCGGAGACACTTTCGCGCGCGCCGGCAAGGCCTGGCCAAACCGCTCCTCGGCGGTCGCGACCGTGCCAGGCTTCAGTCGGTAGGTACGGAATTCGACGATCATCGGTTTCCTCCGGGGAGACGATTTGACCTGGCGACGCTAGACCCGTGCGCGGGCGGGTGTCTATAGGGCGTTGAGCGCGTCAATCACGGCGCGGTCGACAAGGATGCCCTCGGCGCGGCGGCGTTCGCGCTCGCGGAAGGCGCGCTGCGAGGGGATGCGGATTTCCTCGACCCCATCGCGCCGCGGCGTCGCCTGGACCGCGCGGACCAGCGCCGCCATCTGCGCGGCGAACGGGTTGCCGGGCAGCAGCGCGCCGGGATCGACGACGAAGAACAGGAAGCCGTAATCCTGCACCTGTCCGCGCGGGATCGCGGCGCCGGCGAGAAGGCCGAGCGCCTGGATCGCGAAGGCGAGGCCGTAGCCCTTGTGCCCGCCAAACGCGGCGACGCCGCCTTTCGCCGCCGCCCTGCCGTCGCGGGTCGGATTGCCGTCGGCGTCGAAGGCGGCGCCCTCGGGCAATTCCTCGCCGGTCTCCGCGGCCAGCAGCACCTCGCCCCACATCAAGGAGGCGGTGCCGATATCGAAGATCACCGGCCCGTCCGCCGACGGGAAGCCGAAGGCGATCGGATTGGTGCCGAGCGCCGGCCGGGTCGCGCCGGGCGGCACGATGTGCGGCGAGCCGCTCGCGGTGTGGAGGCCGACCAACCCCGCTTCGACGATGCGTTCGAGGTAATAGGCGTTGCGGCCGCTGAAATACGAATTGTAGACGCCGACCGCGGCGACGCCGCTCTCGCGCGCCTTGCGGATCGCGATCTCGGCGCCGCGATAGACCGCGACATAGCCGACATTGTTGCCGCCGTCGACGAGCGCGGAGACCGGCGTCTCGTTGACGACCGTCACCGGCCCCCGCACGTTCTGGGTCTTCGCCTCGCGGGCGATCGCCAGGATGCGCGGCAGCCCGGCGAAACGGTAGCCGCACAGCGCGTTGTCGATCAGCTGGTCGGTGACGATGCCGGCTTCTTCGGCGTTGTAGCCGATGCGGGCGAGCGCCCCCTCGCCGAGTGCCCGGGCCTCGGCGACCGAGAGGCGCGCCGCGCCGGGGCGGTTGGGGTCGAGATAGTTGGAGGCGGCAGGCATGGCATCTCGCTCGGTTGGGAAATCCGCGTTAGCTTTGCCGATCATGCCCGAAGACGACCCGTTTCTGTGGCTCGAAGACGTCGACGGCGACGCCGCGCTCGCCTGGGTGCGCGAGCGCAACGCCGCGACCCTCGCCGAGCTCGAGGCCGACCCGCGCTATGCCGGGCTGCACGCGGCCGCGCTGGCGATCGCCACGGCGCAGGACCGC
>DASUIE010000339.1:0-21947 GCA_036273175.1 Allostellaceae bacterium | reverse complement strand
CGGCATCGGCGATCAGGCCTAACTCTCGTATTCGTCGAACCCCGATTTCGACACGCCGCGGCTGCGCGTGCGCGGCGGCGGGGTCGTGCTGCCGATCGGGCCGGAAGGGTTCACGCTGAACCCCAAATCCACCGAATCCGTCGCCCGGGCGCTCCCGGCGCCGGGCGCGCCGCCCGCGCTCGGCTATTTCCAGCGCTTTGCGCTGCACGCGGCCTATCCGCTGATCCGCACGCGCGACCAGACGCTGAACCTCCACGCGACCGGCGAGTGGGACGACGAGAAGCTCACGGCGACCGCTTTCGGCACGCTGCTCTACCGCGATGCCTATGGCGCCGGCCGGTTTGGCGCCCGCGACACGCTCGTTCTGCCGTCGGGCGCGACAGCGGTGCTCGACGGGACCTTCTCCCACGGGATCACCGGACGGGCGCAGACCAGCTTCGGCGAGCCGCTGATCCTGGCCGAGCAGTTTTCGCTCGACGGCCCGGACGCGCCGTCGAGCTTTGCCGCCGGCACATTCATCCTCAAGTCCCAGGACAGCGCGCCGCTTTATGGGGTAGGAGGCGGCGCCTGTGGCGATCTATGATCGGCGCGATGGGTCAGCTCGATGGAAAAGTGGCGATCGTTACCGGAGCCGGGCGCGGGCTCGGTCGGGCCTATGCGCGGCGGCTTGCCGGGCTCGGGGCCAGGGTCGCGGTGGCCGACCTCAACCTGCGCTCCTACGCGGAATTCGAGGCCGAGGCCAAGGATATGACGGCCGACAGCACGGTCGCCGAGATCGAGGCGGCGGGCGGCACGGCGCTCGGCATCGAGCTCGACGTGACCGACCGCGAGGCGGTCGACGCGATGGTGGCTCGGGTGGTCGCGGCTTGGGGGCGGGTCGATGTGCTCGTCGCCAATGCCGGCGGCGGCAGGGGCCGGCCGATCGACACCAAGGCCAGCGCGCTCGACCCGGCGCTCCTCAAGCTCGTCGTCGAGATGAACCTGTTCGGCACCGTTTATTGCGTCAACGCCGTCGCCCCGGTCATGAAAGAGCAGCGCTCCGGCAAGATCGTCACGGTCGGCTCGGTGGCCGGCACCGGGCCTTCGGTCGATGGCGGCTATGCCCATTACGGCGCGGCAAAAGCGGCAATCGCGCACTACACGCGCTATCTGGCGCAGGATCTCGGCCCCCATGGGATCACCGCCAACTGCATCGCCCCCGGCGTGATCGCGACCGGCCGGATCATGGCGACCGTCATCCCCGGCAGCGTTCAGGGCAACCGCGACCGCACCGAGCTGGTGGCGCTCAGGCGTCTCGGCACCGTCGAGGATTGCGCGCGGGTCGTCGAGTTCCTCGCCACCGATTTGTCGGATTACGTGACCGGCGCGGTGATACCGATCGATGGCGGGCTCGTGCGGGGATAGCCGCCGATGATCGCGCGCGTCTTCGCGCTCGCGCTGCTGATCGCCGGGTCAGTACCGGCCGTCGCCCAGACCCCGCTGGCGCTTGAGGCCAAGATCCCGCTCGGACAGGTCGGCGGTCGCATCGATCATCTCGCGGTCGACTTGAACCGCCAGCGGCTTCTGGTCGCCGAGCTTGGCAACAACAGCGTGGGAGTGGTCGATCTCGCGGGGGTCAAGCTGTTGCGGACCCTCATCGGGTTCAGCGAACCGCAAGGGCTCGGCTACGAGCCGGGGACCGATACCGTCTTTGTTGCCAATGGCGGCGACGGGTCGGTCAGCGTCCTCCGCGGCAAAGACTACGCCGCGCTCGGCCGCATCGAGCTGGGCGACGACGCCGACAACGTGCGCATCGATGCCGCACGCAATCGCGTCCTTGTCGGATACGGCAAAGGCAGCCTGGCCCTCATCGACCCGGCGGTGCTGGCGAAAATCGCCGACATCCGCCTCGACGGCCATCCGGAGGGGTTCCAGCTCGACGCGGGCCGGGTCTACGTCAATATCCCCGATAGCCGATCGATCGCGGTCCTCGACCTGTCGGCGGGCGCCGTCGTCGGCGCCTTGCCGACGGAAGGCCACCGCTCGAATTTTCCGATGGCGATCGACACGGCCGCCCGTCGCGTACTGAGCGTGTTCCGCAGCCCGCCCCGGCTGCTGGTCCTGTCGGCAGAGGACGGCGCCACGCTGGCCGATAGGGAGGTCTGCGGCGATGCCGACGATCTGTTCGTCGACGCCAAGCGACGCCGCGTCTACGTGAGCTGTGGAATCGGCGCCGTCGATGTGCTCGAAGAGCGGGCGGGGAGCTACCGGCGGCTCGCGAGAGTCTCGACCGCTCCGGGCGCGCGAACTTCGCTGTTCGTGCCCGAGCTGGACCGGCTCTTCGTCGCGGTGCGGGCGGGCGGCGGAGAGCCCGCGGCGATCTGGGTCTTCAGGCCGTCAGGCTAGGCTCGGCCATAATGGTCGTCGAAGCGGACGATGTCGTCCTCGCCGAGATAGTCGCCCGACTGCACCTCGATGACGTGGAGCGGCACCTTGCCCGGGTTTTCGAGCCGGTGCGCGGTTCCGATCGGGATGTAGGTCGACTGGTTCTCGCTGAGCAGCAGCTCCTCGTCGCCGCGGGTGATGCGGCCGGTGCCGCGCACGATCACCCAATGCTCGGCCCGGTGGTGGTGCATTTGCAGCGACAGCCGCCCGCCGGGCTTGACGACGATATGCTTGACCTGGACGCGATGGCCGTTGTGCAGCGAGGTATAGTTGCCCCACGGGCGGTGCACGGTCGGGGGAGCATCGGCCTCGTCGCGGCCTTCCTCGACGAGGCGGGCGACGAGCCGCCGCACCTCCTGGGCGCGGGTGCGCGGCGACACCATGACCGCATCGCGGGTCGCGACGACGACAAGATCCTCGGTGCCGATCGCGGCGAGCAGCCCGGCCTCGGAGCGCAGATAACAATTGCTGGCGTCCTCGGCGACGACATTGCCGAGCAGCGAGTTGCCGGCGGCGTCGCGGGCGCTGTTTTCCCACAGCGCGTCCCACGAGCCGAGGTCGTTCCAGCCCATATCCACCGGCACCACCGCCGTGCGGGCGGTGTGCTCCATGACCGCGTAGTCGATCGATTCAGACGGGCAGGCCTTGAAGCTGTCGCCGTCAAGCCGGATGAAATCGACGTCGCGCTTGGCCTTGGCAACGGCCTCCTTGCACGCGATCAGCATCTCGGGCTGGAGGCGTTCGAGCTCGGCGAGATAGGAAGAGGCCGAGAACAGGAAGATGCCGCTGTTCCAGGAGTAGGTGCCGGCGCGGAAATAGCGTTCGGCATCGGCGGCGGGCGGCTTCTCGATAAAGCGGGTGACGGCGAACGCGCCCTCGCAGCCGGCGATCGCCTTGCCGGCGGCGATGTAGCCGTACCCGGTCTCGGGGCGCGACGGGGTGATCCCGAAGGTGACGAGCATCCCCTTGCTTGCCGCCGCCGCGGCCTTCTCGATGGCGGCGTAGAAGGCGTCGGGGTCGGCGATGACGTGGTCCGACGGCATCACCAGCATCAGCCCGTCCGGCTCTGACAGCGACAGCGACAGCGCCGCGACCGCGACGGCTGGCGCGGTGTTCCGTCCGACAGGCTCGAGGAACAAGCTGGCCGGGACGACGCCGGCCTCGCGCAGCTGCTCGGCGACCAGGAAGCGATGGTCGTCGTTGGCGACGATCAGCGGCGCGGCAAAGCCTTTGCGGCCGGCCACCCGCTCGACGGTCTGGCGCAGCAGGCTTTCATCGCCGAGCAGGCTCAATAGCTGCTTGGGGTGCTGGGTGCGCGACATCGGCCACAGCCGGGTGCCCGAGCCGCCCGACAGGATCACGGGGTGGAGAACGGCGTTTGCTCCCGACATGGCGGCTTTCTCTAATCCGATCAACTTAATGTCATAAGGACGGCTTTGGCTGCCGCCGCGGGTAGGATAGCGGCCACGGGCCACGGGATAAAGCCAATGAGCATATGGGGTGCCGCGATCGGGTTGGCGGTGGGGCTGGCGGCCGCTCCGGTTTTGGCCGCCGATATCGATTGGAGCAAGGCGAAGCAGGTCGACGACATCGCCACCGAATACGCCTTTACGCCCGCCCACCTGCAATTCCGGGCCGGCACTCCCTACCGCCTTCGTCTCGTCAACCGCGGCAAGGAAACCCACGAATTCACCGCGCCCGAATTTTTCGCGACGCTGGATGTCCGCGACCCCTCGGTGCTCAACGCCGACCGGACCGAGCTTGTGGTCCAGCCGGGAACCGAAAAAGACCTCTCTTTCGTGGCGCGGAAGGCGGGCACGTACAAATTGCGCTGCTCGGACCACGATTGGGCCGGGATGACCGGCGACATCGTCGTCAAATAGACCTCAGCGGGTTTTTGGCAGGGTGACGCCGGCGAGCCGCTCGAAATAGCGGGCGACCGTCGTGATGTCGTCGGTCTTGGCCTCCGCCGCGTCGTGGTAGACGCGTCTCACCGCGTCGCCGAGCGGGGTCGGCACGGCAAGGCTCGCGGCTTCCTCGGCGAAGGCCCCGAGATCCTTGTCGGTGATGTACATCGCCCCGCCGTAGTCGAAACCGCGGGTCAGCACGTGGTCGGGAATCTTGGTCAGCGTGGCGCTGTTCTGGCCGGTGCCGGCGTTGAGCACGGCGATCATCTGTTCCGGGTCGAGCCCGGCCTTGGCGCCCAGCACCATGGCCTCCGACGCGACCGCGAGGTTGGCGGCGGAGAGCATGTTGTTGATCAGCTTCATCACCTGCGCGGCGCCGAGCCGCTCGCCGAGATAGACGATCGTGCTGGCATAGGCCTTGAGAAACGGCTCGGCCGCGGCGAAGGCGGCGCGCGGGCCGGAGGCCATGACCGTCAGCGTGCCGGCACGGGCGCGGGGCACGCCGCCGGTCATCGGCGCGTCGAGCGTCGCCACGCCGCGGGCGCCGAACGCCTCGGCCAACTCGGCGACCAGGGCCGAGCCGGTGGTGCCGGTATGGATATAGATGCGCGCCCGATTGCCGTGGATCGCGCCGCCGGGGCCGGTCAGCGCGCGCCGATGCGAGTCGATCGACGGGAGGCAGGCGAGAACGATATCGGCGCGGTTCGTGGCGTCTTCCGGCGAAGCGGCGCGCGCCACCGCGTCGGGCAGCCCGGCCACCGCCGCCTCGCGCACGTCGCACACGACCAGCGGCAGCCCCGCCGCCGCGATGCGCTCGGCCATCGGCCGTCCGATCGCGCCCAGCCCGATGATGGCGATCGTCGTCCCCGACCCGGTCATGTTGCCCCCTTTTCTCGGCTCATCATGTATCATGGCACGAGGAGGTAAGGCCGTGTCAGCGCATCCGGTCCCGAGAGAATTGCTGGATTCGATCGTCGCGCATTTCAACCCGCAGCGCGTGATCCTGTTCGGCTCGCAGGCCCGCGGCGACGCGGGTCCGCACAGCGACATCGACCTCCTGGTCGTCGTCGACGACGACACGCCGGCCGAACGCTTGTCCGGCGGGTCGGTGGCAAAGTCGCGCGCGGGTTATCGCGGTGCCGCCGATATTCTTCCGTGCCGGGCGTCCGATTTCAGGACGCGGGCGCAGGCGCGCGCCTCGCTTCCGGCGACCGTGTTGCGCGAAGGGGTCACGCTGTATGCGCGCGAAGCGGAGATAGGGGGCGAGGTGAGTGAGTACGGACCCTGGGAAGAGGCGCAGACTTGGTTCCGGAGGGCGCACGACGACCTTTCGCTTGCGCGGCTCGCGTTGCCGGCGGATTTGACGGATGGCGCTGCCTTCCACGTGCAGCAGGCATTGGAAAAATTGCTCAAGGGGCTGTTGGCCGCCGCCGATCAGGAGCTGGTCAAATCGCATGAGATCGAGGAATTGGCCAAGTTGGCCCACGCCCATTGGCCGGCGGTCGTGGCCTCGCCGTTCCCGCTGAACAACGTCGGCGAGTGGTATATCGGCAGCCGATATCCCGACGTCGAGGGACCGTCGCCTGACCCGCGGGCGGTCGCAAAGGCCCTTGAGGCCGTCGCGGCGTTGCTCGACCTGGCGGAGGCGCAAAAGCCCCAGGCCGAGACGTAGACGGCGGCAACACAGCAGGAGGAACGCGTGGCGAAACGGCAGAGCATCGATGTCGCCGGAGCCCGGCATGTCAACCCGATCCCGAGCGCGTCGAGGAAGGGGCCGTTTGTCGTGTCGGGCGCGATTTCCGGGGCGGACCCGGCGACGGGAAAGGTGCCCGAAGACCTCGATGCGCAATGCGCCGCGATGTTCGCCAATGTGCGCCGGGTCATCGAGACCGCCGGCGGCACGCCCGACGACATCGTCAAGATGAATATGTGGATCACCGACCGCGCGCTGCGGCCGATCGTCAATAAATACTGGATCGAGATGTTTCCCGACCCGCATTCGCGCCCGGCCCGCCACACGGTCGCGAGCGGCGATTTCACCCCGCCGATGCAGATCCAGTGCGACCTGCTCGCGGTGATCGGAGATTAGCCCATGAAAATCAAGGATATCCGCGCGACCGCCCTGTCGTACAAATGCGAGCCGCCGTACGGCAGCGCGGGCGGGATGCAGGCCCGGCGCGGCGCGTTGCTGGTCGAGGTCGAGACCGATGACGGCACTGTCGGCATCGGCGAGAGCGGGCTTGGCGGCGGCGCCACCGCGACGGTTATCGAGAAAGATTTGAAGCCGCTGCTCGTCGGCCGCGACCCCCTGATGATCGAGGGGCTGTGGCAGCTGATGTTCGCCCGCACCCGGCAATACGGACGGCGCGGCGTCGTGATGAACGCGATCAGCGGGATCGACATCGCGCTCTGGGACATCGCCGGCAAGGTCGCCAAGCTGCCGGTCTACAAGCTCCTCGGCGCCGTGCGCGACCGGGTCGAGGCCTATGCCAGCGGCGGCTTCTACCAGGAAGGGAAGGGGGTCGACGGCATCGCCGGCGAGGCCGAGGGCTACCGCGCCCGAGGCTTTCGCGGCATGAAGATGAAGATTGGCCGCAACCCGTCGACCGGGTCGCATCTGCGCCATCTCGCCAATATGGCCGAGGTGTGCGAGGTCGAGCCCGAGGTCGATATCGCCCGCGTCGCCGCGGTCCGGAAGGCGCTCGGGCCGCAAGCGAAGCTGATGGTCGACGTCAATTGCGCCTGGAGCCCGGATTTCGCGATCTCGATGGGGCGCGCGCTCGAACCCTACAATCTCTATTGGATCGAGGAGCCGGTCGCGACCGACGACATCGACGGCAGCGCCCGCGTCGCCGACGCGCTGGCGACCCCGATCGCCGGCTACGAGACCGAGACCGGGCTCTACGGGTTCCGCGAGCTGGTCACGCGCGGCGCGGTCGACATCGTCCAGCTCGACGTGGCGTGGAGCGGCGGATTCTCCGAGGGGAAGCGCATTGCCGCGTTCGCCCAGGCGCATCACCGCATGGTCGCGCCGCACGCCTTCGCCGGCGCGGTGCTGCTGGTGGCCTCGCTGCACTACGCCGCCGCGATCCCGAACGCGCTGGCGCTCGAATGGGACCAGAACCCCAACGGGTTGCGAGACGAGCTCTTGAAGGAGGGGCTGCGTCTCGAAAGCGACGGCACGGTCAAGCTGCCGGAGCGGCCCGGCCTCGGCATCGAGCTCGACCGCGCCGCGGTGGACCGCTATCGGGTTGGGTAGCTTGCGCGGCATCCCACCTCGGCGATAGTCTCGACGAGACAGAATGCGCCGTATCGGGGGCCGGGATGGACCAGCCTTACCTAAGCGCGCTACTCGCCGTCATCCTCTCGCGCTCGGTGGAGCGGGGGCTCCTCGTCCTCGTCGGCGGGCTGGCGATCTATCTCGGCTATCACCTGTTTGTCGTGATCCCCGGGCACGACCGGTCGGAGGGCCGCATCCGCCTTCCCGGCGGCGTCTCGATCTTTCTCACCCGGATCGGGCCGGGCGTCTTTTTCGCCCTGTTCGGCTGCGCGCTGGTCGGCTACGCGATCAGCCGGCCGGTCGATCTCAAGGTTCCGGCGGAGCTTGGCGCCGCGCGCACCGGCGATGCCGCAGCCCGGCCCATGGCTCAATATGTCGGGTTCGGCGAGGTTGCGCCGGGGCTCGCGAGCCTCGACACCGAGACGGTGATCGCCCGGCTCAACGGTTACCTGGACGATATGCGCCAGCGCCTCGACCGGCCCGCGGCCGACGAGCTGGCCTCCGCGATCCGCGTCGCCAAGCTTTCGGTCATGGCGGTCGCGTGGAAGCCCGACTGGGGCGATCGCGATGCCTTCGCCAAATGGGTGGATGCCGGCGCCGACGCCAACCCGCCGATGGATCGCGCCGCCCGCGCGGTCCTGGTGTTCGGGACCAAGCTCCGGTGAGGCGTCTCGGCGGACTCGTCTTGGCCGGCTTCGCCGCGATGGCGGGGACCGCCCGAGCCGACGAAAATCCCGTCGCGGCCATCTACACCGCGTCCGAGGTCGAGCCGCTGCGGGCGCGCTACGAGAAGGGCTGGCTCGGCAATTACGATCGTGTTTTCGTACCCTCGTTCACCGCCGAAGAGCGGCAGCGGCTCGGCCGGGTCCGGTTCGAGTTCGCGATGATCGACCCGCCGAACGAGCCATTCGCCTTTCATTCGATCGGGGATCGGGTTTTTGCCTCCGCCCAGTCGCTCAAGTTTCTCGACGACCTCAGCACCGCCACCGCCTGGCTGAGCCTCAACGGCTACACTAACCAGACCGTGACCGATTACGCGCTGATGCTGCGTTATTGGCGCCGGTCGCATCGCGGCGAGGCTCCCCCGAAGCCGTTGGAGGCGCTGTGCATCCCGGCCGATGCGCTCTCGAACCCGCGGGTCGAGGAACGCGCGAACCGGATTTTCGACGACGCCGTCATCTTCATATTGCTGCACGAATTGGGGCATGTGCGGTGGGGTCACCCCGGCAACGCGGCGGTGGCGCCCGAGCGGTCGCGGGCGAACGAGGAGGCCGCCGATGCCTTCGCGCTCGACGTGCTCAGCCGCGCCAATGTGGCGCCGCTCGGCCTGGCGATGGTGTTTATGGTGATGGCGAATCTGTGGGAAAACCGCGCCGACTTTCCGAGCGAAGCGGAATACCAGCGGGCCGCCAACGCACGCACCCACCCGCTGTCGCCCGCGCGAATCCAGAGCCTCGCGACCCATATCGCGGCGGCGGGCCGCGGCTTTAACGGCGAGAGCCGGATCACGGCGATGGGGGTATCGCTCGAGATTTCCCAGGTCGCGCTGCTGCTCGCCGATCCGGGGTTGCAGGGGATCGAGGCGCGCATCGGCCGCACGGTGGAAGCCGACGATCTGGCGCCGCGGCACCGCGGCCAGCAGCTCGCGCGCTCCTGCCGCGCCGCCGCGCCGACGGGATTGCCGTTCGACGGGGTATTTCACGGCAAGCTGCACGCCGGTAAGACCGACTTCGAGGCGGACGCGGTTTTGACCCAGGCCGGAGACCGGGTCGTCGGGTCGTATTCGTTCGGCGCCGGGTTCGCGCGCGTCACCGGCTCGGTTCTGGGTCCGCGCCTTGGCTACGAGTGGTCCCTGCCGCCCGACAAGGGCCGCGGCGCGGCGACCCTCCGCGGCGACTCGGTAGAGGGTACCTGGGGAATGGGGACCGCCGATTCCGGCGTCGGGACGATGTCGTTCGACCGCGTGCGATGACCGGCACACTCTTCACGATCGGCTACGAGAAGGCGCGCCAGGCCGACGTGATCGCCGCGCTCGCCGAGGCCGGGGTCAAGGTTCTGATCGACGTGCGCGACCGCCCGCTGTCGCGGCGGCCGGGCTTTTCGAAAAACCAGCTCGCCGCCGGACTCGAGGAGGCGGGCATCCGCTATGTCGGGCTCAAGGCGCTCGGTACCCCGCCCGAGGGGCGCGAGGCCAACCGCACGCGCCAGTGGGACCGGTTCTGGCGGATCGTCGAGGAGAAGCTCGCCACCGCCGAGGCCGAGATCGCGCTGCAACAGGCCGCCGCGATCGCCGCGGAGGCTCCGAGCTGCCTGATCTGCTACGAGGCCGACTGGCGCATCTGCCACCGTTCCCGTGTCGCGGCGATCCTAGCGGAGCGGCACGGCTTCACAATTCGTCATCTGGCGGGTGCCGTTCCCGCTTGACCTCCGCGCGGTGCGCCTTGTCGTGCAGGCGCTCTTCCTTCGACGCGGCCGGCGGGCGGGTCGGGCGGCGCGGGCGCTGGGGCGTCGCCGCGCGGCGGATCAGCGCAACGAGGCGGTCGCGCGCGTCCTGGCGGTTCATCGCCTGCGAGCGGTAGCGCCGCGCGGTGATGACCAGCACGCCCTCATGGCTGATCCGCGCCCGCATCATGCGCTCTAGCCGCGCGCGCACCTCATCGGGTAGAGAATGCGACCCGCGCACGTCGAAGCGAAGCTGCGCCGCGGTCGACACTTTGTTGACATTCTGGCCGCCGTGGCCGGTGCCGTGAATAAAGGTCTCGGAAATCTCGCGCTCGTCGAGACCCCAATCTTCGGTGATCGTTATCATCGTCCGCCGCTCTCCCAGAGGGGATTACGCCTGCGACGTAACGTGGGTGCGGATATCCGAGAATACCACTTCACGGCCCCGGTCTTAGTGGTGTAAGCCAGATTGGTGCACCGCCGGGCCGCCCCCCGGCGCGCGGCGGTGCGAGCGCGAATATTCAGGAGCGAACATGCCCAGGGTTAATTTCGCGGCACCGACCACGATCGACGAAGCCGCCGCCGCTCTCGCCGGCGCCTCCGGTCTGGCCAAGGTTCTGTCGGGCGGCACCGATCTGTTGGTCCAACTGCGGTCGGGGCGGATGAAGCCCGACCTGATCGTCGACACCAAGCGGATCCCGGGCCTGATCGGCATCCGCGAAGAAGGCGGCAAATGGATCGTCGGCGCCGCCACGCCGGGCGTGATGGTCAGTGACCATCACCAGTTCGAGCACGATTATCCTGGCATCGTCGAGGGCATGGACCTGATCGGGTCGCAGCAGATCCAGGGCCGCGCCTCGCTCGCCGGAAATCTGTGCAACGCCTCGCCGGCCGCCGACAGTGTGCCGGCGGTGATCGCGGCGCGCGCCACCGTCGTCATCGCCGGGCCGAACGGCGCCCGGCGGGAAGTCCCCGCCGAGGCGGTCTGCACCGGCCCCGGGCGCACCTCGCTGCAGAAGGGCGAGTTCCTGATCGAGTTCCACATTCCGAAGCCCAAGGCGCATCAGTGTGACGCCTACCTCCGCTTCATTCCCCGCACCGAGATGGATATCGCGGTGGTCGGGTGCGGGGTCAACGTCACGCTCGACGCCGGCGGTACCTGCACCGACGCGCGCGTCGTGCTGGGCGCGGTGGCGCCGACCACGGTGATCGTCGAGGACGCCGCCAAGGCGCTGATCGGCCACAAGCTCGACGACGCTACGCTGAAGGCGGTCGATGCCGCGGCGCAGGCCGCCTGCAAGCCGATCTCCGACAAGCGCGGCACGATCGAATACCGCACCAAGGTCGCCGGCGTGCTGGCCCGCCGGGTCGCCGCGATCGCCTTCGAGCGCGCTGCAAAGCGCTGATCCAGATTTCCGGGAGACACCGATGAGCAAGCATCACGTTACGACGACCATCAACGGCGAGCCGATGGAGTATCTCTGCGAAGCGCAGCAGACGATGCTCGACGTGCTGCGCGACGAGCTGGGGCTGACCGGCAGCAAGGAGGGCTGCAGCTCGGGCGATTGCGGCGCCTGCACGATCATCGTCGACGGCAACATCACCTGCTCGTGCCTGATGCTCGCGGTCGAGGCCGAGGGCCGCGCGGTCACGACGATCGAGGGCGTGGCCAACGGCGACTCGCTGCATCCGGTCCAGCAGAAATTCCTCGAGCACGCCGCGCTGCAATGCGGATTCTGCACCCCGGGCTTTATCGTCGCCGCCAAGGCGCTGCTCGACACCAACCTCAATCCGACCGAGGAAGAGACCCGGTATTGGCTGGCGGGCAACCTTTGCCGCTGCACCGGGTACGACAAGATCATCCGCGCCGTGCTCGACGCCGCCGAAGAGATGCGTGGCCAGGCTGGGCGTTGACCTGTTGAAGGGAGCAAAATAGATGAGCAGCGCCTCTGAAGGTCTGAAAGTCGTCGGCACCCGGCCGATCCGTCCGGACGGAGTCGACAAGGTCATCGGCCGCGCCCAGTTCGGCGCCGACAGCACGATGCCCGGCATGTTGTGGGGCAAGGTCAAGCGCAGCCCGCACGCGCATGCGCGGATCAAGTCGATCGACGCGTCGAAGGCGCTCGCGTTGCCGGGCGTCAAGGCGGTGGTGACCGCCGCCGACTTCCCGAGCATCCCGAACGAGGAAGCCTTCATGGGCGAAGGCCCGATGAACTTCCGCGACCTCTCCCGCAACTGCCTGGCGGCCGACAAGGCCCTTTATGACGGGCACGCGGTGGCGGCGGTGGCGGCGACCTCGGCGGCGATCGCCGAGGAGGCGCTCGACCTGATCGAGGTCGATTACGAGGTCCTCCCGCACGTCATCGACGTCGAGGACGCGATGGCCGACAACGCGCCCGTGCTGCACGACGACATGTTTACCCAAGGCGTCGAGCCGAAGCCGACCAAGCCGTCGAACGTCGCCAAGAAGATCGGCTTCAACAAGGGCAATATCGAGGATGGCTGGAAGGCGGCCGAGGTTGTTATCGAGCGGCGCTATACGACCCAGCCGGTGCACCAGGCCTATATCGAGCCGCATGCCTGCGTCGTCGCGGTCGCGCCGGACGGCCAGTGCACGATCTGGAGCTCGAGCCAGGGCCAGTTCATGGTCCGCGCCTATTGCGCCAAGCTGCTCGGCACCGACATCGCCAATATCCGGGCGATCGCGGCCGAGATCGGCGGCGGGTTCGGCGGCAAGACGCTCGTCTACCTCGAGCCGGTGGCGCTCGCGCTGTCGAAGAAATGCGGCCGTCCCGTCAAGATGGTGATGAGCCGCGAGGAGGTGTTCCGCGGCACCGGCCCGACCTCGGGCGGCGTCATCGAGGTCAAGATCGGCGCCAAGAAGACCGGCGAGATCGTCGCCGCGCATCTCGTGCTGAAGTACCAGGCCGGCGCCTTCGCCGGCTCGCCGGTCGGTCCCGGCTGCATGTGCGCGTTCGCGATGTACGACATTCCGCACGTCAACATCACCGGCTACGACGTCGTGTCGAACCGGCCCAAGGTCGCGGCCTACCGCGCGCCGGGCGCCCCGATCTCGTCGTTCGGGGTCGAGAGCTGCCTCGACGAGCTGGCCCGCGAGCTCAAGATCGATCCGCTGCGGTTGCGCGAGATCAACGCGGCCAAGGACGGCACCAAGACCGCGCATGGCCCGACCTTCGTCAATATCGGCTACATGCAGACGGTCGAGGCGGCGAAAAACCATCCGCACATGCAGGCCCCGCTGGGTCCGAACCAGGGCCGCGGCATCGCCTCGGGCTTCTGGTTCAATATCGGCGGCGAGTCGAGCGCGTCGGTCCACGTCAACGAGGACGGCACGATCATCGTCGCCGAGGGCAGCCCCGATATCGGCGGCTCGCGCGCGTCGATGGCGATGATGGCGGCCGAGGCGCTCGGCGTTCCGTACGACCGGGTCAAGGTGGTCGTCGCCGACACCAGCTCGGTCGGCTTTACCTTCCTGACCGGCGGCAGCCGCGTCACCTTCGCGACCGGCATGGCGGTGACCCAGGCGGCCGAGAAGGTCGTGGTCGAGCTCAAGAAGCGGGCCGCGATGATCTGGGACATCAGCCCCGAGGCGGTCGACTGGAAGGACGGCGTGGCCGTGCCGGCCGGTCAGAACGCGGGTAATTTCGACCCGCTGTCGCTGGCCGACATCGCGCTCAAATCGGGGCGCACCGGCGGGCCGATCAGCGCCGAGGTGTCGCTCAACGCGCAGGGCGCCGGGCCGGGCTTCGCGACGCATATCTGCGACGTCGAGGTCGACCCGGAGACCGGGCACGTCAAGGTGCTGCGCTACACGGCGGTGCAGGATGTCGGGCGGGCGATCCACCCGTCCTACGTCGAAGGCCAGATCCAGGGCGGCGTCGCGCAAGGCGTGGGCTGGGCGCTCAACGAGGAATACATCTACGACAAGAACGGCCGGCTCGATAATGCCGGGTTCCTCGACTATCGCATCCCGGTCTGCTCGGACATGCCGATGATCGAGGCGGTGATGATCGAGGTGCCGAACCCGCGGCATCCGTTCGGCGCGCGCGGTGTCGGCGAGGTGCCGATCGTGCCGCCGATGGCCGCGGTCGCCAACGCGATCGCCGACGCGGTCGGCACGCGCATGCGCGACCTGCCGATGTCGCCGCCAAAGCTGCGCGCGGCCCTCGACGAGCAGAACCCGCCGAGGATGGCCGCGGAGTAACGCTTGCCGCATGTCGTGATCTCGGGAATGGCTGCCCGCCGGTTCACCGGCGGGCAGACCGAGTTCGATATCGAGGCCGACACGGTCCACCGCATGATCCGCGAGCTAGACCGGCGCTATCCCGGGCTCGGCCACCAGATCGATGAAGGCATGGCCGTCGCCATCGACGGCGAAATCTTCCAGGACGCGTATTTCGAGAAACTGTCACCGGACAGCGAGGTGTTCCTGATCCCCAAGATCGGCGGCGGCTGAGCGCTTCTCAACCGCCCAAAAAAGCCGATAACATCCCGGTCGGGTACGGATAAGGGGGCGGGGATGGATTACGACTACATCATTGTCGGCGGCGGCTCGGCCGGATCGGTGATGGCGAACCGGCTGTCCGCGAAAAGCGCGAACAAGGTGCTAGTCTGCGAGGCGGGGCAGGATACGCCCGATGGTCAGGTGCCGCCCGAGATCCTCGATTCCTATCCCGGCACCGCCTATGTCGACCCGCGCTTCCATTGGCAGGACCTCAAGGTCCATACCGAGATCGTCTCCCATAACCGGCCCGAGCAGCGCCCGCCGCTGCGCAAATACGAGCAGGCGCGCGTGCTCGGCGGGGGCTCTTCGATCAACGGCCAGCTCGCCAATCGCGGCGCGCCGACCGATTACGCGGAATGGGTGTCGCGCGGCGCCGCGGGCTGGGGCTGGAACGACGTGCTCCCTTATTTCAAGAAGGTCGAGCGCGACATGGATTTCGACGGCCCCTATCACGGCAAGGAGGGCCGGATCCCGGTGCGCCGCATCGGTCGCGAGCTGTGGAACGGCCACGCCAAGGCGGTCGCCGCCGCGTTCGAGGAAGCCGGGTTCCCCTATTGCGAGGACCAGAACGGCGAATTCGTGCCCGACGCCTATTTCCCGATCACCATCTCCAACCTCTACGACCGCCGCGTCTCGGCCGCGATCGGCTATCTCGACAACGGCACGCGCCGCCGCGAAAACCTGACGATCTCGGCCGAAACCCAGGTCGCCGCGCTGCTCTTCGAAGGCACGAAGTGCGTCGGCGTCAAAGCCTATGTGAAAGGCAAGGAGACCGAGTTCCGCGCCCGCGAGGTCATCGTCTCGTCCGGCGCGATCCATTCTCCGGCGCATCTGCTGCGCGCCGGGATCGGGCCGGCGGGGCATTTGCGCGATATGGGGATCGAGGTGCGCGCCAACCTTGCCGGGGTCGGGCAGCGGTTGATGGACCACCCGTCGGTGTCGGTGACCTCGTTCATGAAGCCGGAGGCGCGGATCAACGGCCTGACGCGCCGTCATATCCTTCTGGCGCTGCGCTATTCGTCGAAGATCGGCGGGGTGGCGCCGGGCGACATGTTTGTCGCCGCGGTGTCGAAATCGGCGTGGCACGCGGTGGGCGAGCAGCTCGCCTCGATGCTGGTCTGCGTCTACAAGACCTTTTCCGAAACCGGCCAGGTGGTCTTGCAATCGCCCGATTGGCGGGCCGAGCCGACCGTCGAGTTCAACCTCCTCTCCGACCGCCGCGACCTCGAGCGGCTGATGGACGGGTTCCGCCGCATGGGCATGATGCAGCTCGGCGCGGCGCTGAGCGGGGCGACCAGCGATCCGTTTCCGGCCAGCTACAGCGACAAGGTGCGCGCGATCGGTGTCGTCAACGACAAGAACCGGCGCATCACTAATTTCTTCGCCAAGCTGCTCGACGGCCCCGATTGGCTGCGGCGCTGGCTGATCGACCGCTTCATCGTCGAGGGCTACCACTTCGATCAGCTGATGACCGACGACGACGCGCTCGAATCGTTTATCCGCACCGCGAATATCGGGGTGTGGCACGCCTCCTGTACCTGCCGCATGGGGACCGACGACGACCCGATGGCGGTTACCGACAACCAGGCGCGGGTGCGCGGCGTCCAGGGGCTGCGCGTCGTCGACGCGTCGCTGTTTCCGTGCGTGCCCTGCGCCAACACCAACTTTCCGACGCTGATGACGGCGGAGAAGATCAGCGACGCGATGTTGGCCGCTTAGGAAGGATGCGATCATGAAGTTCGGGATTTTCGATCATCTGGACGATAGCGGGCAGGAACTCAGCCGGCATTTCGAGAGCCGGCTCAAGCTGGCCGAGGCCTACGACCGAGGCGGCTTCTACGCCTATCACCTGGCCGAGCACCACAACACGCCGCTCGGCTACGCGCCGAGCCCGAGCGTCTTCCTGTCGGCGGTCGCGCAGCGTACCCGCAACCTCAAATTCGGGCCGATGGTCTATCTGCTGCCGCTCTATCACCCGCTGCGGCTGATCGACGAGGTCTGCATGCTCGACCAGATGAGCAACGGCCGCTTCCTGCTCGGGATCGGGCGCGGCATCTCGCCGATCGAGGTCGGGTTTTACGGGGTCGATTTCGCGACCGGCCCGGCGCAGTTCCGCGAGGCGTTTGACGTGATGCGCATTGGCTTTACCGAGGACCGGCTCACCTATCACGGCAAATTCTACGAGTTCGACAATGTGCCGATGGCGATGAAGCCCGTGCAGAAGCCATTTCCCGAGCTCTGGTACGGGCTCGGCAATCCGAGCAGCATCCCGTGGGCGGCCGAGCACGCCGCCAATTGGGTCGTCCGCCGCCCCGTGCCGCAGGTCCGCGAGACGATCGACGCCTATCGCGCCGAGTGGGAAAAGCTCGGGCGCAAGGAGGCCGATCTGCCGCTGATGGGGGTCAACCGCCACATCGTCATCGCCGAGACCGAGGCGGCCGCGAAGGAGACCGCCGGCCGCGCCTATCCGGCTTGGCGCCATCACATGGGCCTGTTGTGGCACGAATACAAAGTGCCGTTCCCGCTCGAGGCGGCGCTGCCGCCCGAATTCGACACCGTATGCCAGCGCGGCGACGCCATCGCCGGCACCCCCACCCAGGTGCGCGACTTTATCGCCCGCGAGATCGAGGCGACCGGCGTCAACTATTACGTGTGCGACTTCGCTTTCGGCCGCATGACCCAGGACGAGGCGATGCGCTCGGTCGAGCTCTTCGCCAAGGAGGTCATGCCGGCATTTGCGTAGTTTCCGGTGATCGGGAGACCGCGATCTCGGGGTTTCCGGGCGGTCGCCGCGCGCGGGCCAAAACGAGGATGCCGAGCGGCGGGCTTCGTCCGCGTTGGAAGACCCCGGATGGTCGCATCCCTGAAATTGCCGACCGCGAAGCGCTTGGCGAGTTCCCGCTGGAGGAAAAGCAGGTCCGGGGCATTGCGAGCCTGATGGGTTTTGAAGCCGACCCCGTGCGGTTCCACTATCACATCGAAGCCTTTGCGGCCGCATCGGTCCCGGCCGAGGCATAGGAGCTCTACGAACCGTACCGCTTCTCGATGTCGTCGAGCATCGAATGGATGCGGTTGATGTGCGGGTCCTTGTCGTACATCGCGTACCACGCGCCGGCGAGGCGGACCGGGTCGCCCGAGTAGTAGCGCTCGTAGAGCTGCTGCCGTCCCGAGAATGACGATACCGCCGTGTCGTAGGCGAGGCGGAAGAGCTTGACCCGTGTCGGCGCGTCGGCGTTGGCGGCCTGGGCGAACCCCAAGACATCGGCGGCGGCGGGGCCGCTCAGCTCGGCATAGGACGGCACCGAGACGAGACCGCCGGCGCCGAGGATCTGGATGATCTCGCAACCGCGGATGAACATCTTCGGAAACATCATCCGCACCGTCCACAACGGCATCGTCGCCGGCGTCATCAGCCCCGACGGGCCGATCGCCGCGTCGGCCTCGCTGGCGCGGATGCAGGAGCGGACAAACTCGGCGGTCTGGATCAGCTCGGCGAGCAGCCCCTGGACGTGCAAGTGCTGGTCGATATTGGTCGACTTCGCGATCGCGAAACCGAGCGCCATCATGAACTCGGATTTGGCGAGGTTCTTGGTCGAGGTCTGGTGCATGACCTGCGACATCGCGCCGGTGCGGTTGAAGAGGCCGTTGCACAGCTCGGGGTCGCGGTGGATGAACACGCGCTCCCACGGCACCAGCACCTCGTCGAACACCGCCATCGCATCCTGCTCGTCGAGCCGTGACGACAGCGGGTAGTCCATCACCGAAGCGGCGTTCTGGTGAACGACGGTCGGCCGGCAGATGAACCTGAGCCCCGGCGTCGCCACCGGGATGCCGAAACCGAAGGCATAGGGAGCGGCGTCGGCGTTGTTGGCGAGAAACGTCGACGGCATCACCAATATGTCGTCGCTGTAGGCGCAAAGGGTCGAGACCATCCGCGCGCCGCTGACGACGATCCCGGCATCGGTCTCGCTCACGATCTTGGCGGCGAGGTCCTTTTCCTGGCGCTCGACCGGGCGGGAACGGTCGACCTGCGGGTTGAGCAGCGTGTGCGTCATCGCCAGGTCGGCTTCGCGCGCCAGGGTGTGATAGGCGCGGATGTTGCCCTCGAACTTGCCGAAGACCGGCGCGGCGGCGGCGAGGCCGGTCAGCATGATGTTGAGGAAGTCGGGGCTGCGGCCGAACATGCCGCAGGTCGAATCCATCCACACCTTGACCATCGCGCGCCGGCGCAGCAGCTCGCCGACCGTTTTCGGCTCGATGAACGAGAGGCCGACCCTGTCTCCGCTCGATGGCGAGGCGAAGGTCATCGTCTCGGTCAGGGCCGCGTCGTGCTGCATGTCGTACAGCTCGGCCATCGTCCGGGCGGCGCCGGCGAAACGCGGGTCGGTGGTGACGTCCTCGATGCGCTCGCCGTCCATGAAGATTTGGCGGTCGTCGCGCATCGCCTCGAGGAATTGGCTTCCGGTGCGGATAGGCATGGGCCGGGTCTAGTCGGCGCCGCGCCAAGAATCAAGATCGGTCAGGGCGCGCCGGGCGTAGAGCGGCTTCCGATCGGCATGCCGGCCCGGATCGGGCGAGAGCGGCGGAAACAGCCCGAAATTGACGTTCATCGGCTGAAAGGTCTTGGTGTCGCCGCCGCCGGTGATATGCGCGAGGAGGGCGCCGAGGGCGGTTGTCGCCGGCGGCGGGGCCGACATGCCGGCCGCGAAGCGACCGGCGAGGAGGCCGATCGCCGCGCTCTCGACATAGCCCTCGACGCCGGTGATCTGGCCGGCGAAGCGCAGCCGCGGTTGGGCTTTCAGCCGCAACTCGCCGTCGAGCAGCAGGGGGCTATTGATAAAGGTATTGCGGTGAAGGCCGCCGAGCCGGGCGAACTCGGCGCCTTCGAGCCCCGGGAGGCGGCGGAAGATGCGGGTCTGCTCGCCGTGGCGGAGCTTGGTCTGGAACCCGACCATGTTGTAGAGCGTGCCGAGCGCATTGTCCTGGCGGAGCTGCACGACCGCGTGCGGCCGCCGCCCGGTGCGCGGGTCGCGCAAGCCGACCGGCTTCATCGGCCCCCAGCGCAATGTCTCGGGCCCGCGCGCCGCCATGACCTCGATCGGCAGGCAGCCCTCGAAATACGGCGTCGACTTCTCCCATTCGTGGAACTCGCCCTTGTCGCCGTCGAGCAGCGCGGCGACGAACTCGCCATAGGTCTCGCGGTCTAGAGGCAGGTTGATGTAGTCCGCGCCTTCGCCCTTGTCGTAGCGGGACTGCAGCCAGGCGATGGAGAAATCGATCGTGTCGCGGTGCACGATCGGCGCGATCGCGTCGAAGAAGGCGAGCGCGTCGGCGCCCGTGAGCGCGGCGATCGCCTCGGCGAGCGGAGCCGAGGTCAAGGGGCCGGTGGCGACGATCACGTCCTCCCAGTCGGGGGGCGGCAGCCCGGCCACCTCCTCGCGGCGGATCTCGACGAGCGGATCGGCGGCGAGCGCGGCCTCGACGATGGCCGAAAACTCGGTCCTGTCGACCGCCAGCGCTCCGCCGGCCGGAAGCTTGCAGCGGTCCGCCGAGGCAAGGATCAGCGAACCGCAGCGCCGCATCTCCTCGTGCAGCACCCCGACCGCGTTGCGCTCCCTGTCGTCCGAGCGAAACGAATTGGAGCAGACCAGCTCGGCGAGGCCCGCGCCGGCATGCGCCTCCGTGCCGCGGACCGGGCGCATCTCGTGCAGGATCGCCGGAACGCCGGCGCGGGCGGCCTGCCACGCCGCCTCGCTGCCGGCCAACCCGCCGCCGATGATGTGGACAGGTCGGGTCCGGTGCGCCTCCATCACCGCGCCGCGGCGGCGCCGGCCTTGCCGCTCAGGCCATAGGTGCGGCCCGGCGTGCCGGCGGCGTCGAAATACCGGGTTTCGCCAACGGTCTGGAAATCGAGCTGCGTGGTGAACCCTTCGACGCCGGCATCGGATTGCACGGAGCGGGCAAGGAATTGCGGAACCGTCCCGCCCGGCATCGCCTCGCTCAGCACGCGGCCGATGAGCTTGCCCTTGTTGGGGATGTCGAGGCCGAGAATATGGGCGATCGTCTTGCCGATATCGGCGTTGCCGGTCGGAGCCGGATCGGCGAAGCCCGCCTTGAAGTCGGGACCTATCGCGGCCATCAAATTCATCGTGTCGCCGCGGCCGAAGCTGCCGTGCATGCCCTGGCCCTGTTGCAGCCGCGTGTCGGCGATCTCGACCTGGCAAGTGGCCGGCTTCGCGCAATTGCTGGTCCAGCTGCGGAAATTGACGACGATCGCCGGGATCGGGGTCACCGCGGCGCCGCGCAGATTGATCGCCGTCAGCGGCAGCGTGCCCGGAAAATGCCCGAGCTCGTCGTCGACGAAGAGGCCGCTGACATAGTCCTGGGCCTGCAGCGCGGCCACCGCGCGGGCGACCAGCGCCCTATCGGCGCCGGGAAAGTAGACGAGGTCCGACCCGCCATTGGCCGCGACGACGATCTGCGGCTTCCTTGGATCCGGGCCGAGCAACCCATTCCCCCATAGGGGATGGGTGCCGGGAGCGAAGGCCGCGCCCTTGTTGTCGGGGTCGAGAAGCGGCAGGTCGAGCGCCTTCGCCAGGTCCAAAGCAAGGAACCCCGGCGGCAGGAGGCCTGGCGGCACATCCTTGTAATGCGCCTTCGCGGCGGGGCTGGTCTCGCTCTGCTTGGAGATCGTCGAGAAGCCGTGATCGGCGCTGACGATAACGTCGGTCGTTTCGGCGAGGCCGAGCGCGCCGAGCGCCTCACGAATGCGGCCAAGATCGGAATCGGCGTTCCTGATGCCGGCGAGCGCAGTCGGTCCATTGATGCCGGGGATCAGCTGATTAAGGCTATCCCCCTGATTATGCTGGGTTCCGTCGGGGTCGCGTGACCAGAACACCAGAACGAATGGCTTGCCGCGCGCCTTGAACATCGGCAGCACCGCCTTGGTCGCGACGGCCGCAAAATAATCCTGCTGGATGATGTTGGCGACCGTGGCGCCGGGCTTCTCGAACGTGCCCGCATTGCCGTTGGCCCCCCGGGACGGCGCCGCCAGCGGCAGGTCCGCAGCCTCCAGCGCCGCCTTCGTTTCGGGAGAGAGCGGGATGCCCTTGTCGGAGCCGGTCGCATCGTCGAACACGATGGTCGGCCCGCCGGAGCGGTCGGTGTGATCGAAGATCAGCGCCGGACCCAATTTGCCGATCGTCGCCGTGCTGAAGCCCTTTTCGCGCGCCGCCTTGAGGATTGTCACCTCATCGAGGTAATCGCCGGAAAAATGCTCGTCGATATCGCCGAGCACCGGGTCGCTTTCAAGGAATGGCGTCAGGCTGTCTCCGGCGCCCGGCACCGGGAACGCCGTGTAGATCGTGTT
>DASUIE010000338.1:0-22153 GCA_036273175.1 Allostellaceae bacterium | reverse complement strand
TGCGACGCTCCACCCGCAGCAACCCGACCTCGCGAAGCCGCTCCTGCATGTCGCGAAGCCGGGCGCCGATAATTCGCACCATGTTCAGCGCGATCGGGGGATGTCGCGCCAGCAGATCGCTCAGCACGGGCTCCGGCCAGTAGATTTCGATCGAGTCGAGCACCGCCACTGCCTCGGCGGGATAGCGGCCGTCGGTGAAGAGGCCGACCGTGCCGAACATCTCGCCGGGGCCGATAAAGCGCACGAGCAGTTCGGCGCCGTCTTCATTCGATTGGGTGATCCGGACGCGGCCTTCCAGCAATGCGTGACATGCCGACGCATCGTCGCCTTGAGAAAAGATGACTGCCCCCCGCGCTACGTTGCGAACCCGGCCGCGAGTGGCGGCGTCGGCCAGCCCCTCGGCGGACAGGTCCTTAAAGAGAGCCATCCCGGATAGCATCGAGGGGCTCCGCAGCTTGGCTCGATCGCTCATGACCGCCGCACAGTCGCAGGAGACAAGCATGCCTGGAATTTGCGCGGGCGCAAAGACGGGGTCGTGCCTGCCTGGCAGGCTGATCCTGCGAACCCGGTGTTTTCGATCCAACCGATAAGGCGCCATGGATGGTCTCATTATCGCCCGCGTCCTGCATGTGTTGGCGATCGTCATCTGGATTGGTGGCGTGGCCATGGTCACGACCGTGATTCTGCCCGCCATCAGAAAATCCAGTTTAGGCGCCGACTGGCTGCGCGCATTCAACGCGATCGAGCGGCGTTTCGCGTGGCAGGCGCGAACCGCGATCATCGTCGTGGGCGCCTCCGGCTTCTACATGGTCGGTGCCGACAATCTCTGGGACCGGTTCCGCAGCGCGGCGTTCTGGTGGATGCACGCCATGGTCGGGATATGGCTCCTGTTCGCCATCGGTCTTTTCGTTGTCGAACCCTTCATCGTGCATCGCCGGCTCGAACGGCTCGCGGCGGCGAACCCGGCTCGCTTCTTTCGGCGGTTGCAGCTGGTCCATTGGGTTCTGCTGGCCCTCAGCCTGATCACGATTTTCGGCGCCGTGGCCGGAAGTCACGGATTTTGGTTCGGCGCGTAAGCACCAGCGAGGAGGACGGTCATGGCTATTCGCAGAATTCTCGTAGCGGCAAGCGGTGGCTCCGCGAGCGACGGAGCGATCGAACTCGCGTGCCGCTGGTCCGTGCGCCTCGGCGCTGGCCTGGAAGGCTTCCATGTGCGCAGCGACGCGCGTTTGGCGTTGGCGATGGCCGGCGGCGACATGACCATTCCCTCGCCGGCCTTGCTGGAGCAACTGGACGCGGATGCGGGTGCGCACGCTGCTCAAACAAGGGCCTCCTTCACGGCCATCACGCAGCGGCACAATCTGCCCCTGCACGCAACGCGTATCGCCGAGCCGGCAGACCGTTCGCCCTCGGCGAGCTGGCGCGAGGAGACCGGGTTCGCGCCGGCTCTGGTCGCGGGCCGGGCGCGGTTCTTCGATCTGGTCGTTCTCGGTCGCTCGGAGCGTGTCGTGGGGGAGTCCTACACGCAGACGATCGAGGAGACTCTGGCGCAGTCGGGCCGGCCCGTCCTGCTTGCTCCAGCCGAACCGCCCGGCACCATCGCGACGGTCATGGCGGTCGCCTGGAATGGCTCGCCGGAAGCGGTCCGTGCGGTGACTGCCGCGCTTCCGCTCCTTGCCGAGGCGGAGCTCGTCTCCGTGATCATGATCGGCGACGCGGACGAGGCCCGGAGCGTCGCCTCGGTAAGGGACTATCTTTCCTGGCATGGCGTGGCCGCTCAGCCGCGCGCGGTGGCCTGGTCGGCGTCAAAAAATATGGGGGAAGCGCTGCTGGATACGGCCAGAGCCGCCGGCGCCGATCTGCTGGTGATGGGAGGTTATGGCCGAAACCCCTGGCGCGAGGCGATATTCGGCGGTGCGACGCGCGAAATACTGGCCCTGAAGGCGATGCCGCTGCTGCTGATGCATTGAAGACGAGCGATAGAATGATGGCGGATCAATCGCGCATCGCCGCCGGCGTCCCGAGCGACCCGGTAAGCAACGTTCTTAAATGGATACTGCTCGCGGTCGCGATCGGCAGCTTTGCGCTGTTCGCCTGGGCGGCGGTGCTGACCTACGAGCGGGCCGCGCCGCAACCCGACCGGTTTGTCACCACCGGCGGCCAAACCGTGATGACCGCGCAAACCATCCTCGCGGGCAAGGCCGGGTTTCAGAAGGCCGATCTCATGGATTTTGGGAGCCTCTATGGGATGGGCTCCTATTTCGGCCAGGACTACACCGCGTTCGCGCTGGTTCGGCTGGCAAGCCTGGTCAAGGACAATCTCGCGCACACCCAATTCGGCAAAACCTTCGATGGCCTGACCGCGGAGCAGCAGGCTTCCACCCGGGATGCGATGCGCCGTCAGCTGCAAGGGGTCGACCTCACCAGGCGAGACGTGATCCTGCCCGACGCCCTCGCCGGCGCCGTCGCCACGCTGCGCGGCGAGTTGGCCAAGAGCCTTCGCACCGTCGACCTGACGACCGGCTGGACCCCGGCCTACAGCCTCGACGAGACCGCGGCGCTGCACACCGCGGACTTTCTGATCTACTCAGCCCTCACGACGGTCGCGCGCCGTCCCGACACGTCCTGGTCCTGGACCGAAAATTGGCCCTACGAACCGGAGGTCGGGAACACGCCGACCACCAACACCTTCATCTGGACCTGGATCAGCTTCTGCTTCACGTTTTTCGCGTTCGGCGGGGTGTTGTTCATCTACGAATACTGGCTGAGCGGCGGCGACACCGCGCCGATGGATCCGCTGCTCGCCGGGTTTCGCCCGCTGACGCCGAGCCAGCGCAAGACCGCCAAGTATTTCCTGGTGGTCGCCGCGGTGCTGCTCGTGCAGGTCGCCGCCGGCACGATCATGGCGCACGCCTATTACGACCGCCGCAGCTTTTACGGCCTCGACCTGCACAACATCCTGCCGTTCAATTTTCTTCGCGACGTGCATATTCAGGCGCCGATCATCTGGATCGGGGTGGGCTGGATCGGCTCCGGCCTGTTTCTCGCCCCGGCGATCGCCGGCGGCCGCGAGGCTCGCGGCCAGGGCGTGCTCGTGGACCTGCTGTTCTGGGTGACGCTGATCATCGTCGCCGGTGCGCTGATCGGCGACTGGCTCGGCATCATGGGCTATTTGGGCGGGCAAAGCTGGTTCTGGTTCGGCAACCAGGGCCTTTCCTACATTCAGCTTGGCCGCTTCTGGCAGATCGGCTTCTTTGCCGGCCTCCTGATCTGGAGCGCGCTGGTCTTCCGCGCCTTGTGGCCGACCGGGGCGGCGTTGCGGGAGGCGACACGCCAGTTCTGGTCGGGGCGCATCCGCCTGGAAAACCTGATCTGGGCGGCGACGCTCAACATCGCCGTCCTTTACGTGTTCGGGATGATCCCGCTGACCGGGATCGAGAAATCCTTCACCATCACCGATTTCTGGCGCTGGTGGGTGGTCCATCTCTGGGTCGAGCAGTCGTTCGAGTTCTTTGCCATCAGCGTCAGCGCGTATCTACTGATGGCGGTCGGGCTGGTCTCGCGCCGGCTCGCCGAGCGCGCGGTGTATTTCGAGCTGATCCTGATTTTCCTCGGCGGTGTGCTCGGCACCGGCCACCACCTGTATTGGGCCGGCGGACCCAGCCTGTGGGTGCCGCTCGGCAGCATGTTCTCGTTTATCGAGGTGCTGCCGCTGGTGCTGCTGATCATCGAGGCGATCCAGCAACAGCGCCTGATCCGCGCCCAGCGGGTGTTCAATTACCGTCTCGCCTATACCTATATCATCGGCGCCGCGTTCTGGAATTTCGTCGGCGCCGGCGTGTTCGGGGGCGGGACGCTCAACGCGCCGCTGGTCAATTACTACGAGCACGGGACGTTCCTGACCCTCAACCACGCGCACACGGCCCTGTTCGGGGCTTTCGGGCTGCTCGCGATCGGGCTCATCTATTTCTGCCTGCGCTATGTCGCGGCCGAGCGCGAAGCCTTCGGCGAGCGTGTCGGGCTGTGGGCTTTCTGGCTCTACAATGCCGGGCTGGCGCTGTGGATCGTGTTCAACTTCTTCCCGATTGGCTGGCCCCAGCTCGCGGCCGTGTTCGAGCACGGCTTCGCCTATGCGCGAAGCGTCGAGTTCTACGAAACCACGCTGGTGTGGCAATGGATGCGCCTGCCGGGCGACGTGGCGTTCGCCGCGGCGGCGCTGCTGATGGCCTGGGACTTCCTCGTCAAGGCGCGGCCGTTGCTGCCGAGCGCGATCGTCCGCTGGCTTCCCGGCGCCGGTGCGGCGGGCAGCCAAGCGGGGGCGGCGGAGTAGCCAGTCCGTTTTGGCGCGGCACTGGTGACTGTCCGCGAAAGACAGGTAGGCGGAAGGGGCAGGAGTCGAACCTACCGAAGACGCCTACGCGCCCTCCAACGGGTTTGAAGCCCGCGCACCCCACCGGGAGCGGTACCCTTCCGCCGCCAACAATGCCCGGTTTCACAGCCGGCGCAAAGGACTTAGTAATACATTATTAACGATACCAGTCCTCTGAAATATTATGTTTACCGTGACGCCGATCTGTTAAATAAAAACCGAGGCAAAATCGCAGCGAAATATCGCCTGACCGACAAAATCCGCGCTATAGATATTTTAATGCACAGCGCATCGAGACAGCTATAGATGGCCGCACGGGAACGCCCCGGCGTCCTTGTCGCGGATGGCGACCAGGCGCGACGTGGCCGGGTCGCGGCGCTGCTCGCCGAGGCGGGCATCGCCGTCATCGCCGCTTCCGACCATGCGGCGGCGCTGAGCGCCGTCGAGCGCCGCCGCTACGACCTCGCGATCGTCGGAGCCGGGCTCGGCGATCTTGCGGCGCGGCTCGCCGCCGCCCGCCCGGAGATGCAAATCTTTCCGCTCGACGATATCCCGCTCGCGGCCGGCGAGCCGCGGCGCTTCGTCGGGCGCGTCCGCGAGCGGCTGCTCCGCGCCGAGCGCAGCGACCCGGGCGAGGCCGAGCTCTTCATCGCCACCGCCAAGATCGCCTGCCTCGACCGCCGCCGCGCCGCCGCGCGCGCGGCCGGCGCCTACGGCCTCGCCGCCGATCTGCGCAACGAAATCGCCGAGACAGCCGCGCACCGCCGATCCCTGATCTGCGCCTGAGCTTAGCCGCCGCGCTGGCGGGCGAGCTTCAACTCGATCATCGCGAGCACGTTGGCGGCGCCGTGACGGCGGCATAGCGCCGCGAGCCCGACCGGGTCCAGCGCGTCGGGCGCATAATTAATCGCCTCCCGCAACTTCGGCGGAAGCTGGTCGAACACCGCCATCAGCTCGCGCCGCAACGCACCGCCGTCGTCCACGCACACCCTCCTCCGCCGCCTGCCGGATGATAAAACGCAAGGCGGCCTGCGGCCAGCGCAGAGCCCCGGCCCTTGTGCGCCCGTACGGTTCTCTCTAATGATTCCGCGGAAGCGGTTGGGGTCACAAAAAGGGGAGAAAGGCGATGCGTCGGGTCGATCGGAGGCGGTTTCTGCAACTCTCGGGCGCTGGGGCGGCGGCGGCCACCACCGGCGGTCTCGCCGGCATCCTGGCCAGCGGCCGCGCGCCCGCCTATGCTCAGGGGCAAACCTTGCACTGGGTCCGCTGGTCCGACTTCGTGCCGGCCTCCGACCAGGTGCTGAAGGGCAAGATCACCGAGGAATGCAAAAAGCAGCTCGGCTTTACGCTCCGCCTCGAGACGATCAACGCCAACGACATCCAGGCGCGCGTGACCGCGGCGATCCAGGCGCAGACCGGGCCGGATGTCGTCATGGGCCTCGCCAATTGGCCGCAGCTTTATGCCGGAAGCCTCGCCGACGTCACCGATGTCACCGACGAGATCGGCAAGGCGGGCGGCGGGTATTACGATCTGTGCAAGACCGTCGCCACGCATGACGGCAAGTGGATCGGCGTGCCCTGGGCGGTCGGCGGCGGGCTCGTCGCCTATCGCAAGTCGTGGCTGCACGAGGCCGGGTTCGACAAATTCCCGGAAACCTGGGACGAGTATCGCACCGCCGGCCAGAAGCTGAAGAAGGCCGGCCATCCCTACGGCCAGACCGCCGGGCACACCTTTGGCGACGCGCCGGGCTGGTGGTACCCGTATATGTGGTCGTGGGGCTGCAAGGAGGTCGAGGCCGACGGCAACACCGTCGCGCTCAACACGCCCGACACGGTCGAATCGGTCAAGTTCGCGGTCGCGCTGTGGAAAGAGACGATGGACGAGGGCGGCCTCTCCTGGGACGACACCAGCAACAACCGCGCCTTCCTCTCGGGCACCATCGCGGCCACCAATAACGGCGCGTCGATCTATATCGAGGCCAAGAAGAAGCCCGACAGCTACAAGACCGACAAGGGCGAGCAGATGTACAAGGACATCGCCCACGCCAAGATCCCGGCCGGCAAGGGCGGGCATTTCAACGAGCCCGGCCCGTTCACCGACATGGTCATGGGGTATTCGAAAAACCAGAAGATGGCCAAGGACTTCCTCAAATGGGTCCACAAGAAGGACATCTTCGAGATCTGGTTCGAGTCGCAGCAGGGCTACACCGCCGGCGCCACCAAGGATTACGAGAACGATAAGGTGTGGAGCGCCGACCCGGTGCTCGCCCCGTTCAAGGAAATCCCGTCGACCGGGCGCATGGTCGGCTATGCCGGCCCGCCGAGCCAAAAGGCCGCCGAGGTGCGGACGAAGTACATCATCGTCGACATGTACGCGAAGGCGATCCAGGGCATGAAGGCCGAGGACTCGGTCGCCTGGGCGGCCGACGAGTGCAAGAAAGTCTACGGCGCCTGACGCAGCGCTAGCCGCCGGACCGGCCGCATCCGCGAAAGCGGGTGCGGCCTCGCCGCTGAAAGAAAGAGACGCTTATGGCCCTGCTTTCCGACGCCCCGAGAAGCCTGGCCGCGCGCACGCCGCGGCGCGGTCCGATAACCCGGCTGCTCGAGGACGAGCGCCGGCTCGGCTTCGCGCTGCTGGCGCCCACCGTGATCCTTCTGGCGCTGTTCATTGCCTATCCGTTCGTCAAGGGCGTCGAGCTGGCGGTGACCGACACCAAGGTCGGGGTGCCGGGCCATTTCGTCGGCCTCGCCAATTTCGCCAAGATCTGGCAGGACGACATCTTTCACGTCGCGGTGTGGAACACCTGCCTCTACACCCTCGTCACGACCATCGTGAAACTGGCGCTGGGGCTATGGCTGGCGCTGCTGCTCAACCGCAATTTCCGCGGCAAGGCGTTCATGCGCGCCTTTATCCTTTTGCCGTTCATCATCCCGACCGTGCTGTCGACCTTTGCCTGGAAATGGATGTTCGACCCGACCTTCAGCGTCCTCAACTGGGTGCTGCTGCATCTCGGGCTGATGACCGCGCATGCCGCCTCGTTTGTCGCGAGCGTGGTCACCACCTTCCCGCATCTGTCGCAGATCGCCGTCGACCCCAACGTGGCGCCGACCTTCGGTGGCGGCCGCATCAACTGGCTCGGCGACCCGGTCCTGGCGATGGTGTCGGTGATCATCGTCAATGTGTGGCGCGGCGTGCCGTTCTACGCCATCAGCCTGCTCGCCGGGCTGCAGACGATCAGCCCCGAGCTGCATGAAGCCGCGGCAATCGACGGCGCCCGCGCCTGGCAGCGTTTCCGCCACGTGACCTGGCCGCTGCTGCTGCCGGTGACGATGGTGATCGTGCTGTTCTCGGTGATCCAGACCTTCGCCGACTTCCAGCTCGTCTACGTCTTGACCGGCGGCGGACCGGCGAACGCGACCCAGCTCTTCGCGACCTATGCCTATCAGATCGGCATCGGCACCGGCCTGCTGAGCGAGGGCGCGACGATCTCGCTCGCGGTCTTCCCGGTGCTGCTGTTGGTCGTGATCGTCCAGCTTTTGTACATCCGCCGCGTGGAGACGGCCTAGCCATGATCGAGGGAGCCCGCTGGCGGCGGTGGATATTTTTCTATGCGCCGCTGACCGCGTTCGTCGTTTTACTGCTGTTTCCGTTCTATTGGATGGTCGTGACCACGGTGCGGCCGGACAGCGAGCTGTACCGGCCGTGGAACGCGCCGAACTACGCGCCATTCTGGACGCTCAACCCGACGCTCGAGCACATCCGCGACCTGTTGACCGGGACGCTGTTTGGCACGTGGATGCTGAACACGATGATGATCTCGCTCGCCGCGACGATCATCTCGCTGTTTTGCGGGCTGCTCGCCGGCTACGCCCTGTCGCGGCTCAAATTCCCGTTCGCGGGGAGCATCGGCACCGGCATCTTCATCACCTACCTGGTGCCGCAGACGCTGCTTTTCATTCCGCTTAGCGACATCATCCGCAACTTCAGGCTCGGCGACTCGCCCTGGGCGCTGATCCTGACCTACCCGACCTTTCTCATTCCGTTCTGCACCTGGCTGATGATGGGCTATTTCAAATCCATCCCGAAGGAGCTGGAGGAATGCGCGCGCATCGACGGGGCGCCGCGGTGGAAGGCGATGCTCTACATCATCTTCCCGGTCGCGATCCCCGGCATCCTGTCGGCCGGGATCTTTGCCTTTACGCTGTCGTGGAACGAGTTCATCTATGCCCTCGTGTTCCTGTCGTCGCCGGAGCAAAAGACGATCCCGGTCGGGGTCACCTCCGAGCTGGTGCGCGGCGACGTGTTCTATTGGGGTGAGCTGATGGCGGGCGCGCTGTTGGGATCGATCCCGGTCGCCTTCGTCTATTCGTTCTTTGTCGAATATTACGTCTCGGGCATTACCGGCTCGGTGAAGGGGTAGAACATGGCCCAAGTCGTGATGCGCAGCCTCAACAAGAAGTACGACGAGGTTCACGCGGTCAAGGACGTCAACCTCGACATCCGCGACCAGGAATTCGTCGTGCTGGTGGGCCCGTCCGGCTGCGGCAAGACCACGACCTTGCGCATGGTCGCCGGGCTCGAAAGCATCACCTCGGGCCGCATCCTGATCGACGACACCGTCGTCAACGAGCTGCCGCCGATGGATCGCGACATCGCGATGGTGTTCCAGAACTACGCGCTCTACCCGCATATGAGCGTCTACGACAACATGGCCTTCGGCCTGAAGATGCGGAAATTCGACAAGCCCGAGATCGACAAGCGGGTGCGCGAAGCGGCCGACATTCTCGGCATCCAGGACTATTTGAAACGCAAGCCGCGCCAGCTTTCCGGCGGCCAGCGCCAGCGCGTCGCGCTCGGCCGGGCGATCGTGCGGCATCCCCGCGTGTTTCTGTTCGACGAGCCGCTATCCAACCTCGACGCCAAGCTGCGCGTGCAGATGCGCGTCGAGCTGAAGAAGCTGCACGAGCGCCTCGGCACCACCGCGATCTATGTGACGCACGACCAGGTCGAGGCGATGACGCTGGGCGACCGCGTCGTCGTCATGGCCGACGGCTACGTCCAGCAGGTCGGCGAGCCGATGGAGCTCTACAATCACCCGGCCAACCGCTTTGTCGCCGGGTTTATCGGCTCGCCCGCGATGAATTTCGCCAGTGTGCGGATCGCCCAGGACAACGGCGCGATCTGGGCCACCGGCGAGGGCATCAGGCTCAAACTGCCGGCGCCCGAGGCGGCGCGGCTTGGCCCGTATTCCGGCAAGGACGTGACGCTGGGGGTGCGGCCGGAAGACATGCGCGTCGCCGTCGATTCGGACCCGGCCGATCTGAGCGTCAACGCCGAGGTCGAAGTGGTCGAGCGGCTCGGTTCCGAAATCCTGCTCGATGTCGCGGTCGGCAAGACCACGATGGTCGCCTCGGTCGAGCCGACCGTCGCCGCCAAGATGCACGACCGGCTCCGCCTCGCGCTCAATCCCGACCGTCTGCATTTCTTCGATACCGAGACCGAAGCGGCGATCTGACAGCGCCGCCTAACTAGGGGGCACGCACATGGCACGCATTCAACGGCGGCGTTTCCTGCAATTGTCCGGCGCCGGCCTGGCCGGGATCCTCGCCGGTGGCCGGGCTCCGGCCTTTGCCCAGGGAACGACCCTGCACTGGCTCAAATTCGTCGATTTCGTGCCGGCCTCCGATGTGCTGCTCAAGGGCAAGATCAAGGAGGAATGCCAGAAGGCGCTCGGCATCAACCTCAATGTCGAGACCATCAACGGCGACGGCGTGCAGGCGCGCATCACCTCGGCGATCCAGGCCAAGAGCGGCCCCGATATCATGATGGCGGTCAGCAACTGGGCTCAGCTCTACGGCGGCAGCCTCGTCGATGTCAGCGACATCGCCGAGGCGCGCGGCAAGGCCGAGGGCGGCTATTTCGAGACGGCGAAGGATGTCGCCAATGACGGCAAGCGGTGGATCGCGATGCCGTTCACGATCCTCGGCGTGCTGTGCGCCAACCGCAAATCCTGGTTCGCCGAGGAGGGCGTCACGGCCGAGAAATGGCCGGCCACCTGGGAGGAATACCGGGCGCTCGGCAAGAAGATGAAGGCTAAAGGCAGGCCGTTCGGCCAGACCCTCGCGCATGCTTTCGGCGACGGGCCGGCCGGGTGGTATCCGTATTTGTGGTCGTGGGGCGGCAAGGAGGTCGAGAAGGACGGCAAGACCGTCGCGCTCAACAGCAAGGAGACGATCGAATCGGTCAAGTTCGCGGTCGGCATGTGGAAGGATGCCTTCGACGAGGGCGGCATGTCGTGGGACGACGCCGGCAATAACCGCGCGTTCCTGTCCAACACGATCAGCTCGACCAGCAACGGCGCCTCGATCTATCTCCTCGCCAAGGCCAAGGGCGATACCTACAAGACCGAAACCGGCAAGCTCCTCAAGGACGACATCTTCCATACGCCGCTGCCGAAAGGTCCCGCCGGCCAGTTCAGCTACCACGTGCCATTCTCGAACCTGGTGCCGAGCTACACCCCGAACAAGAAGGCGGCGATCGACTTCCTCAAATGGTTCCACTCCAAGGATGTCTACGAGACCTGGTTCAAGTCGCAGCAAGGCTTCTCGACCGGCTCGACCAAGATCTGGGAGGACAGCCCGGTGTGGAAGGAGGACCCGGTCATGGCGCCGTTCCGTACTGCCGCGGAGAGCGGCCACTTCGCCGGCTATGCCGGACCCGCGGGCCGCGCCGCCGCCGAAGTCATCAGCAAGTTCATCATCGTCGACATGTATGCCAAGGCGGTGCAGGGCGCCCCGGCCGAGGAGGCCGTCAAATGGGCGCATGACGAGCTGGTGAAGATTTACGTCTAGGGCTGGGGGGCGGCCTGGGCGAGCCGGCGATCGAGAGTTACCAGCTCGACCCCGAGCCGGTGGGCGAGCCACAAGTAGCTCGCGTCATAGGTCGTCAGGCCGAAGCGCTCGGCGAGCTCGATGACGGCTAAGTGGTCGACCGCGTGAATTTCGATCGCGATGTCAGCTTGCGCCGCAAATTGGCCCAACAAGGCCTCTCGCCGGTTCGGATACTGGCGCAATTTCGTGCGGCACACGTTGGCCATCTCAAACCTCAGCAACGCCGGCGCGATGAGAACGGCGTCGGCCAGCTGCCTGTCGATCTCTTCGGCGCCGTCCTCGCGGAAGACGACGGCTGCCAGCGCGGAGGTGTCGACGACTTTAGTAGCCGCCATAACGGTCGTCGCGCATCCTGCGTATGGTTTCCACCGAACTCGATGTTTTCAGCCCGAGAGCCTTCGCGCGCTCGAACAAATCATGCGGTGTCGGCGGATCCGGCTGGGGCCGGCGCACCGCATCTTCGATGATCGCCAGCAACTCGCCCCGGAGCGAGCGATGATTCTTCTGCGCTCTCTCCCTGACAAGATCGACGACATCGTCGGGCGCGTTTTTGATCGACAGATTGACTGGCATCGGAGCTCCGAAATGGAGTAATTACGACTTCGAAATATATCCATTCTTCGTTCGATACCAGCCTGTCCATGGACCTTATTGTGAGAAATGCCCGCCTTCCCGGCGGCGGCGAGCCGGTCGATATCGGCGTCGCCGGCGGGCGGATCGTCGCGATCGAGGCCGGTGTTGCGGCGGAGGGTGAGACCTATGACGCCGCCGGACATCTCGTCTGCGCGGGGCTGATCGAGACGCATATCCATCTCGACAAGTCGCGCATTATCGAGCGCTGCCCGCCGGTCGAGGGGCGGCGGGTCAACCCGGTAACGCTGACCGCGCCGCTCAAGAAGGATTTCACCGTCGAGGACGTGCATGCGCGGGCCGAGCGGACCCTTTGCGAGTGTCTCGTCAACGGCACGACGCGAATTCGCACCCAGGTCGAGATCGACCCCGGCATCGGTCTGCGCGGGTTCGAGGCGGTGCGGTCGCTGGCGCAGGATTACCGCTGGGCCGTCGATCTCGAAATCTGCGTCTTCCCGCAGGAGGGGCTGACCAATTATCCCGGTACCGAGCCGCTTCTGGTCGAGGCGCTCAGGGCTGGCGCCCCGGTCCTCGGCGGCGCGCCGCGCTACGACACCGATCCCTCGGGGCAGCTAGACCGCATCTTCGCGCTCGCCCGCGAATACGATGTCGATCTCGACCTGCATCTGGATGTCGGCGACACCGCCGAGCATATGGACATCCACCACGTGCTGGCGCTGACCGAGCGTTATCGGCGCGGCGGGCGCGTGGTGGTCGGCCATATGGCAAAGCTGTCGCTGCTGCCGCCCGCCGAGATGGCGGCGATGGCGCGCCGCCTCGCCGATGCGGGGATCGCGGTGACGGTGTTGCCGGCGACCGACCTCTACCTGATGGGCCGCGACCAGGACCACGCCGTGCGCCGCGGCGTCGCCGACGCCAATCTATTGGCCGAGCACGGCGTCACCTGCTCGCTGTCGAGCAACAACATCCTCAACCCGGCGACCCCGTATGGCGATTGCTCGCTGATCCGCATCGCCAATCTGCACGCCAACCTGCTGCAGGTATCGATCCCGGCGCGGCTTCGGGAATTGTTCCTGATGCTGACCGAGCATTCGGCGCGGCTGTTGAACCTCGCCGATTACGGCCTCAAGCCCGGGAATCCCGCCGACATCGCCGTCTTCGACGCGGCGACCCCGGAGCAAGCCGTCGCCGAAATCCGGCCGCCGCTGGCGGTGTGGAAGCGCGGCCGGCGAACCGTGACCCGCCGGCCGCCCGAGCTGCACCGCCCTAGCTGAGCGGCGTGAACGCGGTCTCGCGGCAGCGGAACACCGCGATCCCGGTGATCACGGCCGCAGCGATCAGGTAGATCGCCGGGGCAACCGAGCTGCCGGTCTCGCGCACCAGCCAGGTCGCGATGAACGGCGCAAATCCGCCGAAAATCGCGACCGCGACATTGTACCCGAACGACATCGAGGTGTAGCGCACCCGCGTCGGGATGATTTCGGTCAGGAACGAGGCGCAAATGGCGGCGTACGGGGCATAGCAGATCATCATCAGCATCTCGCCGAGGAGGGCGAGCCACACGCTGCCCGACGACGCCAGCAGGAAGAACGGATAGCCCAGGACGATAAAGGCGACGCAGGAGAAAATCATCGGCGGCCGCCGCCCGACCCGGTCGGAAAGCGCGCCCCACAATGGCAGCTGCACGATCATAAAGGCGAGCCCGGCGGTGCTGATCCACAGCGCCGTGGGCTGCGGCAGCTTACCGACATTGATCATGTAATTGGTCATGTAGATCAGCGCGATGTAGTACGCGACCGTGTTGTGAAGCGTGCTGGTGAAGGCGAGCAGCGTCTCCTTCCGATGGCGCACCACCGCCTCGACGAACGGCGATCTGGCGGTCGTCCCCTTTTGCTCGATCTCGGCGTAGATCGGCGTGTCCTTGACCTTCCAGCGCATATACGCGCCGACCGCGCCGACTGCGATCCCGAACAGGAATGGCAGCCGCCAGCCCCAGGCCGCCAGCGCCTCCTTGGACATCAGCGAATTGAGCAGCGCGGCGGTCATCGACCCGCAGAGAAACCCGGTGGCGACGCCGACGAGCTGAAACGAGCCGAAATAGCCGCGGCGCGTTTGCGGCGCGTATTCGACAATATAGGCGCTCGATCCGCCGAACTCGCCGCCCGTCGAGAGCCCCTGAAACAGCCGCACGACGACGAGCAGCGCCGGCCCGACCAGCCCGGCCTGGGCATAGGTGGGCAGCAGACCCATCGCGAAGGTCGATACCGCCATCACAAAGATTACCGCGCTCAATGCCTTGCGCCGGCCCCGGCGGTCGCCGTAGATGCCGAACAGGATCGAGCCGACCGGCCGCATGACAAAGCCGACACCGAACACGGCGAAGGTCGAGAGGAGCGATATCGTCGGATCGCCGCTCGGGAAAAAGAGCTGCGAGATGATCGGCACGAGATAGCCGTAGACGCCGTAATCGTACCATTCGAGCACGTTGCCGATGACGCCGGCGGTGATCGCCTGCTGGTACGTGCTGCGTTCCGTCCCGCCCAAGGCGGCCGTCGCCTGTGTCATCCCCCGACCCCGTGCTGCGCGTTGACCTACATCATCCTCTCTTCATCGCGCGCGAGGTGCAAGATCGGCTCGCCGTCGAGCGCCCGCCGGCAATTCGCCACCGCCCGGCGCAGCGACACGTCACGCCACACCCCGCCGCCCGCCGAATTGTGCGGCGAGCCGATGACATTCGGCAGGCTGAGGAAATCGTGGCTCATGTCGAAACGGTGATGGCGCACCGGCTCGACCCACCACGCGTCGATGCCCGCGAAAAAGCGGGGATGCGCGACGAGGTGGGCGTAGAGCGCGTCTTCGTCGACAATCTCGCCGCGCGCTACGTTGACGAGAATCGCGTCGTCCTTCATCAGCCCCAGCTCGCGGGCGCCGATCATCCCGATCGTGTGCCGGGTCAGCGCCACGCAGACGACGAAGACATCGGCGGCCTTCAGCATCTCGTCGAGCCGGTCGGGGGTGCCGATCCAGTCGAGCTTCTCGTCGCTGCGGCCGCTGCGGTTGATCGCGTGCACCGCCATCCCGAGACCCCGCATCAGCCGCGCCGTCGCGGCCCCGACCCCGCCGAAGCCGAGGATCCCGCACACGCCGCCGCGCAGCATCTTGTTGGGGGTGCGCTGGTTGAACTCGCCGCGCTTGAGATTGTCGTGCTCGATAAAGAGCCGCTTCGCGCAGGCCATCGCCATCGCGACGACATGCTCGGCCATCGGCTCGGCCGAGGCGCCGCCGTTGCCCGCCACCGGCAGCCCCGGCGGCAGCTCCGCAATCGGCACCCAATCGATGCCCGCGGCGGTGAATTGCAACAGCCGGGCGCCGCCGATCGCCTGCCGCTCCTCGGCGGAGAGCTCGGCGCCGATATCGTTCGAGAGCAAGGCCCCCGCGCCGCGCAGGACCGCCTCCCGCTCGGCGGCCGGAACATCGGTCAAATAGACGATCCGGTGCGTCGGGCCGAGCCCGTCGGCGACGATTTCGCGCGTGCGCCCGCTCATGTTCAGGGTCACCACCAGCGGCCCGACGCTCATCCTCATTCCTCTCCAAATGCCGAGAACCGCATACCGCATCGCGCCGAGATGCGATAGATGAGCCGCCATGCCCGCCGCCGCGCCCAGCCTGTGGACCACCCATCTCGACCGCACCGGACCGCTGCCGATGTCGCGCCAGCTCGCCGCCTCGCTGCGGCGGGTCATCGCCGAGGGCGGGATCGGCGCCGGAGCGCGGCTGCCGTCGACGCGGGTGCTGTCGGCCGAATTGGGGCTGGCGCGCAGCACCGTCGTCGCGGTGTTCGAGCAGCTTGCCGCCGAGGGGTTCGTGCTCGCCCGGCCCGGCTCGGGGTATTACGTGCCGTCACGGCCGGAGCCGGCGTCGAGCAAGCCGCCGCTGCCCTCTGCACGGCCGGTCTCGCGTGAGGCCAAGCGTCTCGCCGCGTTCGTCATCCCGCGCCGCGGCGAGCCGCGCCCGTTCGAAAACGGCTATGCCGAGATCGACGGCCGCTTCATGGCCGATTGGAAGCGGCTGGCCGCGCGGGTGCTGACCGACCGTTCGCGCGCGCAATGGGCCTATGGCGACCCGCAAGGCGACCCGGAACTGCGGCGGGCGATCGCCGCGTATCTCGGCGCCGCACGCGGGGTGCGCTGCCGGCCCGAGCAGATCGTGCTGACCAGCGGCACCCAGCATGGGCTCAGTCTGGCCGCGCGCATCCTGCTCGATCCGGGCGACACGGCCTGGGTCGAAGACCCCTGCTACGGCGCCGCTCACGAAATCCTGACGATGGCCGAGGCGCGGATCGTACCGGTGCCGGTCGACGAGCACGGGCTGGCGATCGCGCGGTCGCCGGAAACGGCAGCGCCGCGCCTCGTCTACACGACGCCGTCGCGGCAATACCCGCTGGGCATGGCGATGCCCTATGCGCGCCGCGTGGAGCTGCTCGAATGGGCGGAGCGCACCGGCGCGTGGATCGTCGAGGACGATTACGAGAGCGAGTTTCAGGCGCCGGGCAAGATGCTGCCGTCGCTGCAGGGGCTCGACCGCGGTGGGCGGGTAATTTATCTCGGGACCTTCAGCAAGCTGGTCTTTCCGTCGCTGCGGCTCGGCTATGCGGTGCTGCCCGACGACCTGGTCGGGCCGGCGACGGCGGCGCGCTATCTGACCGACCGCCAAAGCTCCGGACCGATACAGGCGATCCTGACCGAATTCATGCTCGGCGGCCATTTCGCCCGGCATTTGAAGCGGATGCGCGCGCTCTATGCCGAACGCCACCGTTACCTGGGCGACGCGATCCGCGACCGGATGGGCAATCTGCTGCAAATCCACCCGAGCGAGAGCGGCATGTACCTGATCGCGTGGCTACCCGGCGACTGGTCCGACGCCGCGGCGGCCAAGGCGCTCGCGGCGGCCGGGGTCGTCGCCGTGCCGCTGTCGTCGCTCGTGCTGGCGACAAGCCGGCCGCCGGGGCTGATGCTCGGCTATACCGGGCACAGCGAGATTGCGATGGCACGCGCGGTCGAGCGCATGGCCGAGGCGCTTAGCCGCAAACCGGTCTGATCAATCTGCTCAAACCGGACCTTCTACCAGTCCGCATCGGCGCGTAGATTGTGCGGCGCACCATTTGCGGATGCCGAACCATGCCCGACACCTACACCCCGACCCCGCGCAGCCGCGTCCGCCGCCACCACGAGAGGGCGCATTACGACCGCGAGACCGTGTTCGCGATCCTCGATTCGGCGCTGATGTGCCATATCGGCTACGTCATCGATGGGCTGCCCTATGTGACCCCGACGCTGTTCTGGCGCGAGGGCGAGCGGCTTTATTGGCACGGCTCGTCGGCAAGCCGGATGCTGCGCAGCCAGGCGGGAGGCATCCCGGTCTGCCTCACCGTCGCGCATATGGATGCGCTGATCCTGGCGCGCTCCGCGTTTCGCCATTCGATGAACTACCGCGCCGTAATGGTCTTCGGCACCGCCGCGAAGGTCACCGACCCGCGCGAGAAGGAGGCCGGTTTCAATGCCTTTATCGATCGGCTCTATCCCGGCCGCACCGGGATCATGCGGGATATCCTGCCCGAAGAGATCAAGGCGACGAGCCTGATGAGCATGGGGATCGACGAAGTCTCGGCCAAAATCCGCAGCGGCGGTCCGCTCGACCTGGAAAGCGATTGCGCGGCTGATTGCTGGGCCGGGACGATCCCCATTTCGCAGCGCCTCGGCGTACCGATCCCGGACCCGATCGCGCCGCCGCGCACCGCGCCCGGACCGGAGATCGGCCATTTCGCCGAAGGCGCGGCGCTCGACCGGGTTCTGCTGTCGCTCGCACAAGGGGAGAGACGCTGATGGACAAGTCCCCGCCGCCGCTGTCGCTGGCCGCCGCGCTCGCCTTGCCGCTGCCGGACGGCCGGCGCTCGTCGGAGGTGTTTGTCGACGGCGACCTCGAAATCCGCCTTTACGCGCCGAAAGGCCACGATCCGCAGACCCCGCACGACCGCGACGAGCTCTACATCGTCGCGGCCGGGACCGGAAAATTCCGGGTCGGCGACCGCGTCGACGACTTCGCGCCGGGCGCGCTCCTCTACGTCGCCGCGCACGAGACCCACCGGTTCGAGGCATTCTCCGGCGATTTCGCGGTGTGGGTCGTGTTTTACGGGCCGGTGAAATGAGCCGCCTCAACGCCCTCGGCCAGCCGGTCGGCGATCCCGTTCCCGGCTGGTCGCCGCGCGAAACGCCGGCGCGCACGGCGATGGCGGGACGCTTCTGCCGGGTCGAGCCGCTCGCTCCCGACCGCCACGCCGCCGATCTCTTCGCCGCCAATAGCGAGGACCGCGAGGGGCGGATGTGGACCTATCTGCCGTTCGGCCCCTATGCCTCCTTCGCGGAATATCTCGATTACGCCAAGGCCGCCGCGGTCAGCGAGACGCGCCTGACCTATGCGATCGTCACCGACAAAGCGGTCGGGGTCGCCAGCTATCTCAACATCAACCGCAGTGCCGGCAGCATCGAGGTTGGCGCGCTCGCCTATTCGCCCGGGCTGCAACGGACCCCGGCCTCGACCGAGGCGATGTTCTTGATGATGCGGCGGGTTTTCGACGAGCTGGGCTATCGCCGCTACGAGTGGAAGTGCAATTCGTTGAACGCGGCGTCGCGCGCGGCGGCCGAGCGTCTCGGGTTTCGCTACGAGGGCCTGTTCCGCCAGGCCGATGTGGTCAAGGGCGGCAACCGCGACACCGCCTGGTTCTCGATCGTCGACGGGGAATGGCCGGCGCTGAAGGCCGCCTTCACGCGCTGGCTCGACCCCGCCAATTTCGACGCTGCGGGACACCAGCGCGAGAGCCTGTCGTCGCTTACTCGGCCGGCGCCTCCCTAGCGATCCGGCGGCGGCGCCACGCGCGGCGCTCGCCGATCAGCGCGACGGCGGCGGTGATCAGCATGACGATGACACTGGCGCCGAACACCCAGCGCGGCATGCCGTGGTCCATGATGAAGCCGAACATCAGCGGACCGACCATGCCGCCGATATTAAAGCCGCTGGTGACGATGCCGAAGGTGCGGCCCATCGCGCCCGGCGGGGCGGCGGCGCGCACCAGCATGTCGCGCGACGGCATGATCAACCCGCCGAGCAACCCGGCCCCGGCCATCGCCGCGAACAGCAGCGCCGGCCCCAGCCCGAGCGTGCCGATGCACAGCACGATGCACGCGTTGACCGCATATCCCACCGAGGCGACCTCGGCGTGGCGGCGGGTCATGTCGGCGACAAATCCGCCGAGCAGCACGCCGATCGCCTGCGCGCTGAGATAGACGGTCAAGGCCACGTTGGCGACGGAGAAGGGCGTGCCGAAAGCGCTGCCGAGCGCGACCACCGAGAAATTGCTGATCCCGCTGCCGGAGAGGCTCAGCAGCGCGAAGAACCCGGTGAGGCCGATGATCGTCGGCGTCAGGATCGAGACCATCCCCTGCCGAGGCTCGTGCGCACCCGACAGGACCTGGCGCGCCGGCGTGTCGACCGAGCGGCCCGTCAGGATCGGCACCGTCACGAAAAGCCCGATCGCCCCGGCCGCGATCAGCGCGGTATTGAGCCCGAAGGCGGCGGCGACCGCGAGCAGCGTCACCGGTGCGATCGCGTTGCCGAGAAACCCGGCGAAGGTGTGGATCGAGAACGCCCGCCCGACCCGCGAGGCCGGGACGATCGCCGAGAGGATCGCGTAATCCGACGGGTGAAACACGCTGTTGCTCAGCCCGACAAACGCCATGGCGATCAGCAAATGCGGGTAGGTCGGCGCCAGGCCGAACCCGATAAAGGCGAGCGCCGAAAGCACCAGCCCGGCCACCAGCATGCGCCGCGCGCCGATGCGGTCGACGAGAAACCCGACCGGCAATTGCGCCGCCACCGAGAGGATGTTGGCGACGGTCAGCGCGAAGCCGAGCTCGACAAAGCCGATCCCCAGCCGATCCTTGAGCAGCGGGAATAGCGGGGGCAGCACGAGGTTCTGGAAGTGGTTGGTGAAGTGCGCGAGCGAGACCAGCAGGATGGCGTGGGCCTCGCCGGTGCGCTTCTCCCCGCCGCCGGCCGCGGCGGTCATACTCGTCATGCTCTGCGCAGCTCCGGACACGTTTTGCCTTGTTGCCCGGCAGAATGGCCCGCCGCCTCACGAGCGACAAGCGCCCGTTCCACAACGCAGCGTTGACATCGGCCAGGGCGATCGATAAGCGCAGTCGATGGTTTCGGCGGCCGAGAAGCTGTTCGCCAATCTGCTGATCGCCAGCCGCTGGCTGATGGCGCCGCTCTATCTCGGGCTGACGGCGGCGCTGATCGTCGTCATCGTCGAGTTTTTCCAGGAGATCGCCGGGATCGTCACCGGGTTTTCCAGCCTCCATCGCGACGGCGTGATCCTCGCCGCGCTCAAGCTCATCGACCTGGTGCTGATCGCCCGTCTGGTGCTGATCGTGATCGGCGCCGGGCTCGACACGATCGTGTCGCCCCGGGTCACCGACGCGCATCCGGACCGGCCGGCCTGGATGGGCAAGGACGATTTCTCCGGACTAAAGCTCAAGGTCGTCGCCTCGATCATCGCGATCGCCGCGGTCGACCTGCTCGAAGGGTTTATCGAGATCGAAACGATGGACAAGTCCGACATCCTTTGGAAAATCGCGGTGTTCCTGGCGTTTGTCGTGGCCGGGCTTCTGCTCGCCTGGATGGACCGGCTGTCGGCCGAGACGCATTGAGGAGGATGCCATGACGCGGATGACTGGCGGCGGTGCCCTCGTCGAGATGCTGACGCGGAATGGCATCGACACCCTGTTCGCTCTGCCCGGGGTGCAGAACGACGCGCTGTTCGTCGCTCTCTACGACGCCGGCGAGGCGATCCGCGTGATCCACCCGCGCCACGAGCAGGCGGCCGCCTATATGGCGTTCGGCTATTCCCGCGCCGCCGGCAAGCCCGGCGCCTTCGCGGTCGTGCCGGGGCCGGGGCTGCTAAACACCACCGCCGCGCTCGCGACCGCCTGGGCCACCAACGCGCCCGTGCTCTGCATCAGCGGCCAGATCCCGTCCGACCTGATCGGCCGCGGCTTCGGTCTGCTGCACGAGATCCCGGACCAGCTCGCGATCCTCAAGGGCCTCACGAAATACGCCGCCCGGATCGGCCACCCGACCGAGACCGGCAAGCTCGTCAACGAAGCCTTCCGCCAGCTCGCCGACGGCCGTCCCCGCCCGGTGGCGTTGGAAATGCCGCTCGATATCATGGCGATGGCGGCGGATGTGACGCTGCCCGATGGCGCGCCCGCCCCCGCCCATCCGGCGCCCGACAGCGACCTCGTCGACAAGGCCGCAGACCTGCTTGCCGCGGCGAAGCAGCCGCTGATCTATGTCGGCGGCGGCGCGATGGAGGCGAGCGCCGAGATCACCGCGCTGGCCGAGCGGCTGCAGGCGCCGGTCGTCACCTATACCGGCGGCAAGGGCGTCGTCAGCGACCGCCACTGGGCGGCGCAGAACATGCTCGGCGGCCGGGAGCTGTGGAAGACCGCCGATGTCTGTCTGGCGATCGGCACAAGGCTCAACCAGCCGCTGACCCGCTGGGGCACCGACGCCGACATCAAGGTGATCCGCGTCGACTTCGACCCGGTCGAGATCACCCGGGTGTCGAAGCCGGCGATTTCACTGGTGGCCGACGCCAAGGAGGCGTCGGCGGCGCTGCTCCACGCGCTCGAAACCCGAGGCGGGAAGCCCGCCTCGCGGCGTGAGGAGCTCGAGGCGGTCAAGTCCAAGAGCCTCGCCCATCTCCGCGAGAAGCTCGGGCCGCAATGCGAGTATCTCGACGCGATCCGCGCCGAGCTGCCCGACGAGGGAATCTATGTCGAGGACCTGACCCAGGTCGGCTATGTCGGCCGGCTCGGTTTTCCGGTCTACCGGCCCCGCACCTACATTCACAGCGGCTATCAGGGCACGCTCGGCTTCAGCTATGCGACCGCGCTCGGCGCCAAGGTGGCGAAGCCCGACGTCCCGGTCGTCTCGGTCTCGGGCGATGGCGGGTTCATGTACAACGTGCAGGAGCTGTCGACGGCGGCGCTGCACGGGATCGACGCGATCGCGATCGTCTTCGCCGACGGCGCCTACGGCAACGTCCGGCGCATGCAGAAAGTCGATTACGGCAACCGCCTGATCGCGACCGAGCTGCTCAACCCGAACTTTCCGAGGATGGCCGAGAGCTATGGCATCGCCGGGGTGCGGGCGCTGAGCCCGGCGGAACTGCGCCGCGAGCTG
>DASUIE010000337.1:0-5693 GCA_036273175.1 Allostellaceae bacterium | reverse complement strand
GGCAAGCGGCGCCGAGGCCGCGGCCGAAGCGGCGCTGACCGACGCCAGCGCGGCGGCGGTGTTGCGTTCCAGCTCCAGCCCGCCGAGCCGCCAGCCCTGGGTCCCGCCCTGCAGCGACACGACCCTGTTCGGCACCCCGGCATTGATCAGCGACTGCGCGCCGATGATGCTGCGGGTGCGGCCGGCGCAGGACACGACGACCAGCGTGTCGGGATCGGGCACCAGATCGGCGAAGCGGTAGACCAGCTCCGCGCCCGGGCAGGTCACCGCGCCGGGCACATGAAAACGGTTGAACTCCTCGACCGTGCGGCTGTCGAGGATCTTCAGCTTGGCGCCGCCGCGCTGCAGCTCGGCGAGCTCGGCGGCGGTGACGTGCGGCGTATGGCTACCGATCTCGACCACCTCCGCGAAAGCCTTGCTCGGCACGTTGCTGCTCGGAAAAAGCGGATACCCGGCCGCCTCCCACGCCGCGACCCCGCCGGCCAGGGCATGCACCGCGCCGTAACCGAGCCCCTCCAGCCGGGCGCCGGCGCGCGCCGCGACACCGTCGCCGCCATCGACCAGCACGAGCCGGACCGATTTGCGCGGCACCAAGCGCTCGATGTCGAGCTCCAGCCGGCTATAGGCGAGATGCACCGCGAGCAGCGGATGGCCGCCGCAATGCTCGCCTTCCTCGCGGACATCGACGAGCGCGATCTCGCCGCCGTCGCTCAGCCATTGCCGCAAAGTCGCGACATCGATCGTCTTCATCGGCCCATTCCCGCTGGTTGCGGACCCATTCTTACCGACCCGCGCGGGTCTCGTCGACGAAGGCCTCGGTGGCGGCATCGATCGCCCGGCCGGCGCGCCCCCGCGGCGCGTGGACATAGAGCGAGCGGCCGCTGACCGGCGCGCCCTCGCGCGGCGGCGGCAACGGGATCTCGTACTCGACCGGCCGGGCATGGTCGGCCAGCAACAGCTCCGGCCGGTAGACCTTGTTGAGCTGCATCATGCTGCGGACGAAGTTGGTCTGGCCGCGCAGCAGCAGCCGCAATGCCAGCCCGCCGGCGTCGCGGATGTTCCGCCAGCCGACATGCTTGGAATAGACCGCGCGCTGGGTCGCCACGAGCTCGGCGTAGAACTCGTCGAGCGGCAGCCGGGTCGGCAGCACCGCGTGCTGGATGTCGAACAGGCGATAGTCGCGGGTGCCGAGGCGGCGTTCCTCGCTGAGCCAGCTTTCGGTTCCCGGATAGGGCGTGTTGACGCTGATGTTGACGACCTCGGGCTGCTCGACGCACCAGTCGCGCACGGTTCGGAACCGCTCATGGTCCCAATCCGGGTCGGCGATCAGGTTGATGGCGATGCGGATGCCGAGCGAGCGGGCGAATTCGAGCGCCTCGAAATTGCGGCCGAGCGGCACCCGCTTGCGGTATTTGGCAAGCCCCTCGTCGTCGAGCGCCTCGAGGCCGAGGAACATGTACGAGACGCCAAGCCGCTTCCAGAAGTGGAACACCGCCTTGTTGCGCAACAGCACGTCGCCCCGGGTTTCGAGGTAATAGTGCTTTCTGATGCCGGACCGGGCGATCGCCTCGCCCAGCTCCATCCCCTGCCGCTCCTGGATAAACGCGACATCGTCGACGATGAACACGCCCGGCTCGCGGATCGACGCGAGATCGGCGACGGCGCGCGCTGGGCTCATCAGCCGGTAGGAGCGGCCGTAGAAGGTCCAGGCGCTGCAAAACGAGCAATCCCAGGGACAGCCGCGCGAGAACTCGATCGACGCGCAGGGATCGAGCACGCCGAGGAAATACTTGCGGCGGTGGCGCAGCAGATCGCGCGCCGGCAAAAGATCGTCGAGCGACTCGACGAAGGCGGGCGCCGGGCCGCGTCCGCCGGCCGTCACCGCGCCAGGCACCGCGGCGAGATCGCCCCCCGCCTCGATCGCGGCGAGCAGCGCCGGCACCGCCGCCTCGCCTTCGCCGCGCACGACGCAATCGATCGCGCCCTCGCCATGCGCGACCAGCGCGTCGGCGACAAAGGAGGCGCTGTGGCCGCCGACGCAGATCGCCGCGCCGGGCAGCACCGCCTTCGCCGCCTTTGCCAGATCGACGATTTCCGGCACGTTGGCCAGATAGTTGCCGGAAAAGAAGATCGCGTCGGGACGCCAGCGCCGCACGCGCGCGAGGAAGGCCTCGTGGGTTTCGACCTGCAGGTCGATCAGCGCGACCTCGTGACCCTGCCGCCGCACCGCCGCGGCGACCAGCTCCAGCCCCAGCGGCTCCAGCCGCAGGAAAATCCGCGTATACATCAGCGGACCCGGGTGCACCCCGAGCACACGCATCGCCTACTCCTTTCGTCCGGCCGACCCTAAAGTGGCCAACGAAAGTGCTGCGCTTACATCTTCAAAATGCGCTTGGCGTTGCCGTTCAAAATCTTGGCCTTGTCGTCGGCCGAGAACGGAATCCGCTCGGCCCAGGACGCGCCCGGCGGGTTGTCGACGAACGGGTAGTCGACCGAGAACAGCACGCGGTCGATGCCGATCTCCTGCACGCAGTGAATGAGGGCCGGATCGGAGAAGAAGCCGCTGGTGGTGACCCAGAAATGCTCGGTGAAGGCGTCGCGGAACCAGGTCTGGCCGCGCCCGTCGCGGGCAAAGCCCATGTTGATCCGCCAGAGATAGAGGGGGATGCCCTCGCCGAGGTGGCCGAGGATGATCTTCAGCCCCGGATACTTGTCGAAGACGCCGCTGAGCACCAGCCGGACTCCCTGCGTCGCGGTCTCGACCGTGAAGCCCCAGGCGGCGCGGAGCACCGTCGGGAATTTCTCGACATAGTCCTTGTAGTAGACCTCGATCACCCGCGGGTCGGGGATCGAGGGGTGCATATAGATCGGCACGTCGAGCGCCGCGGCGCGCTCGAAGATCGGCCAGAAGCGCGGGTCGTCGATAAAGAGCCCGTTGGTCAGGCCATGGATCATCGCGCCCTTGAAGCCGAGCCTGGTCACCGCCCGCTCCAGCTCGTCGGCGGCGCCCTTCGGATCGGCGGTCGGCAGTGCGGCGAAGCCGGCGAAGCGGTCGGGATGGGCCTGCACGGTCTGGTGCAGCCGGTCGTTGGCGGCCGTCGCCAGCTTGACCCCCGTCTCGGCATCGACCTGCTGCAGGGACGGCGCGGCGTGCGACAGCACCTGGATGTCGATGCCGGCCTCGTCCATCTCCTTGATGCGGAGATCGGCGAGGTCGTAGAGCCGCTGATAGAGGCGCGGGATGCCGGCCTCGCCGCCGGAGCCGCGCGACGGCACGGCGTTCATGCCGCGGAACTGCGCCGCCACCTCGGGATCGAGGTAATGCTCTTCGAGGGCGATCACTTGCGGCTTTGTCGGCATCGCCATCCTCCCTTGCTGCCCGGAGGATGTGTAACAGACCCGACGCTAGGGCGCACCCTCGGCTTCGATTTCCGCCGGCACTGGGATGTGGCGCCCGAGCCGGCGGTCGGCCTCTTCGTGGATGACGCGGGCCAGCTCGGGCTGGCGGCCGCGCAGCTCGTGGAAATCGACGATGTCGAGGGTCAGGAGCGTGCAGGGCCGGGTGGCGACGACCGAGGCGTTGCGCGGCGCGCCGGTCAAGAGCGCCGCCTCGCCGAAGAACGTGCCGGGGCCAAGATAGACCGGCGCCGGCTGAATCTTGATCTCGACCTCGCCCTCGACCACGAAATACATGCAGTCGCCCTGCTCGCCGCGCCGAACGATCGCCGCGCCTTGCGGGTATTCCGAGGGACGCAGGGCGCGCGCCACCTCGGCGATCACCGAAGCCCCGAGATTGTGGAAGAACGGCACCTTGGCGACGAGGTCCCAGGTGCGCAGAAACTCGCGCCGCCGCGTCTCGTCGGCGTAGCCGCTGGCGAGGATGCCGGCCCAGAGCGCAAAGACCCCGATGCCGCTCATCATCACCAGCCCGGCAAGCATCCGGCCGGGCAGCGTCTGCGGCACCACGTCGCCGTAGCCGGTCGTCGTCAGGGTCACGATGGCCCACCACAGCGCCTTGGGGATCGAGCCGAAACCGTCGGGATTGATGTCGCGCTCGAACAGATATTCGAGGCTCGCCGCGGCGAGCAGCACGATGACGAAGCCGAGCAGCACCGACAGCAGCGTATGCCGCGCATTGGTGACGACGCGGCCGAGAATGCCGAGCCCGGGCGAATAGCGGATGTACTTGAAGATCCAGATAAAGCTGAACAGGCGCGCGTCGTGGTTGCCGATCAGGTCGAACACGCCCGGCATCGCGCCGAAGAAGTCGAATATCCCGGGCAGCGAAAATGCCCAGGCGAGGCGAGAGCGCGCCGCGCCGCGATGCTCGCCGCCGGGCGCTTCGGGCGCGGCGATCAGGCGCAGCACGTATTCGAGCGCGAAAAAGGCGGCGATCGCCAGGAACACGGTGTCGAGCTCGACCTCGAAATCCCGCTGGATCGCCGGCACCGTCGTCGCCAGCGTGACCGCGATCCCGGCGGCAACCAGCGAGTGGTGGGCGAGCCGAAACGCGTTGGCGCTGGCATGCCGCTCCAGCGGGTCCAGCATCCGGTAAAGGCTTCGCCGGTCCATCCCGCATTGTAGGAGACGGGGCCGAATCCTGCTATCAGACAGCGTGTCGTTCGTTCCGACATCCCCGCGCGCCCTGCTCGCCTTCGCCCACGACGTGGCGATGGCGGCGATCGCGTTCGTGCTCGGGCTCTATCTGCGGGTCGGCGGCGAAATCGTGCAGTACGCGCCGCAGCTGACGCTGATCTACGTGCTGAGCTTTACGGCGATCGCGGCCGCGGTGTTTCTCGCGACCGGGCTCTATCGTGGCATCTGGCGCTATGCCTCGCTGCCCGACCTGTTCAACATCGTCCGCGCGGTGACGCTGACCGTGGCGATCTTCCTGCCGCTGATGTTCGTGTCCACCCGGCTGGCGGGGCTGCCCCGCTCGACGCTGCCGATCGACTGGCTGGTGCTGGTCGCGCTGCTCGGCGGCCCGCGTCTCGGGTATCGCCTGTTCAAGGATCGCGGGCTCGACCATTTCCTCGAAAACGGCCGCGGCCGCACCGTGCCGGTGCTGCTGATCAGCACGCGGGAGGGCGCCGACACCTTCATCCGCGAGACGATGCGCGACCGCGACGCGGTCTATCGCGTCGTCGGGGTGATCGGCGACACCGCCTCGCGGGTCGGGCGCGAGATTTATGGCGTGCCGGTGCTGGGGCTGCTCGACGCGCTGGAGACGGTCGTCGCCCGGCTCGACCGGCGCGGGCGGCGGCCGCAGCGCCTGGTCGTCACCGGTTCGGGGCTCGACGGCGCCGAGCTGCGCCAGCTGCTCGAGCGCGCCGACGCACTGGCGATCCCGCTCGCCCGGCTGCCGCGCGCGACCGAATTGCGCCAGGACCTCGACCCGGCCGAGACCTCGATCGAGCCGATCGCGCTCGAAGACCTGCTCGGCCGCCCGCAGGCGGTGCTCGACCGCGCGGCGATGGCGCGGCTGATCGCGGGCAAGCGCATCCTGGTGACCGGCGCCGGCGGCACGATCGGCTCGGAATTGTCGCGCCAGATCGCCGCCTTGCAGCCGGCCCACCTGGTGCTGCTCGACAATGGCGAGTTCGGCCTCTACGCGATCGACGGCGAGCTGCGCGAGCGCTGGCCCGGCCTTGCGATCCGCCCGCTTCTCGGGGATGTCCGCGAGAAGAACCGCG
>DASUIE010000336.1:0-6304 GCA_036273175.1 Allostellaceae bacterium | reverse complement strand
CGGTCCTGCCGCAGAAACGCCCGGACATAGGGGCGCAATGCCGGCTTCAGCGCGCTGAGCCACGGCGCCGTCCAATAGATGCAGTGGTTGATCTCGCTGGTGTGGTCGTCGATCGGGGTGATCGCGGTGAGGTTGGACACGGCGTGGCGGCCATTGCGAATCTGCTCGACGCGGACGCTCGGCAGGCGGAACGCGATCTCGGTCTCGGGCGTCCCGCCGAGGATGCGGTAGGCGCGCGAGTTGGTCGAGGGCGCGTGGCGGCTCATCGTGAAACCCCAGGGCGAGGGCACAAACGGCTTCGCCTTCTCGTGAATGGAATGCCGGCCGCGCCACCACCACGCGCGATGGACGAACGGGCCGTGCGCCGGGTCCATCAGCCCTACGACCGCGTCGTCGATCGCCGCGCTGAACGCGACCCGCTCGACGATCCGCGGCTCCGCATCCGCCGCGAACCCGTCGAGCAGCGGGATATCCGGCGCCGTCTCGGGCGCTTCGCCCATATAGACCCAGATATTCCCCTGCACCTCGCGCGCGGGGTAGCGCCGCACCGCGACCGTCGCGAGGTCGAAGCTCTGCCCCTCGACCAGCGCGGGTATCGCCGTGCAGGCGCCATCGCTCGCAAAGCGCCAGCCGTGGTAGCAGCACTCGATCTCGCGCCCGTCGAAATTCCCGGCGGTAAGCGGCATCCCCCGATGCGGGCAGATGTCGCGCAGGGCGAACGGGGCGCCCGCGGCGTCGCGGCCGATCGCGATCGGCTCGCCGAGCATGACCCGGGCGTGGAGCCGCCCGCGCCGCACCCGCCGGCCCGGCGCCGCGTAATACCAGGCCTCGCGCAACGGCGCCGCCGCTTCGTCCACGTCCCCGCCTCCCCAAGCCGCGACGACCCTATCATCACGACGCGGCAGCCGCTATTTTCCCGCCCGTGCTCCGCGTCATCCGCCATCCCGGTTCCGGTTCCGCCCATCGCCCCGGCGTGGTGCTGGCGATGGGCAATTTCGACGGGCTGCATCTCGGCCACCAGGCGCTGATCGGGCATGCCAAGGCGCTGGCGCGGGACGCCGGCACTCAGGCCGCGGTGCTGACCTTCGAGCCGCACCCGCGCGCCATCTTCATGCCCGGCGGCGAGGCCTTTCGCCTGACCCCGTTCCGGGTCAAGCGGCGCGAGATTGCGGGGCTCGGCGTCGATTTGCTCTACGTCCAAAAATTCGACCGCGATTTCGCGAACAAGAGCGCCGAATCCTTCGTCGAGGAGGTGATGGTCCGCGGCATCGGCATCGGCCATATCGTCGTCGGGCACGACTGCACCTTCGGCAACCGCCGGCGCGGCACGCCCGACATGCTGCGCGAGGCCGGCGCCGCGCACGGCTTCGGCGTCACCGTGGTCGAGCCGGTGCGCAACACCGATGCGTCGGTCTATTCCTCGACCCATATCCGCGAGTTCCTTAAGGCCGGCAAGCCGCAAGAGGCGGCGGCGCAGCTTGGCCGGTACTGGGAGATCGACGGCCGCGTCCGGCTCGGCGACCAGCGCGGCCGCACCCTCGGTTTCCCGACCGCGAATATCCTGCTCGGCGAGTATCTCCGCCCGCTCTTGGGCGTCTACGCGGTGCGGGTGACCGGCGACGGCGACGACGACCCGCTCGGCGGCAAGACCGTCGACGGGGTCGCCAATATCGGGATGCGCCCAACCGTCGGCGGCCACCGGCCACGCCTGGAGGCGCATCTGTTCGATTTCGATGGCGACCTCTATGGCTGCCACCTCCGGGTCTCGCTGATCGACTTCATCCGTCCGGAACGGAAATTCTCCGGCCTCGACGAGCTGAAGGCCCACATCGCCGCCGACGCGCAGACGGCGCGGGAAATGCTGGCCGCGACGCCGCGGCGCTGAAACCCCCTCGAATTCGACACGTTCCGCTGCTATACCGGCCCGATGACGGCGAGGCGCGGGTGGATAGGGCGAATTGCGGGCCTGATCCTCGGTTGAGGGTCAGGACGAACCCGCTTTTCCGCTTTCCGCCCAGAGGCTGACCGATGCCCACGGACTACCGCCCGACCGTCTTTTTGCCCAAGACCGATTTCCCGATGCGCGGCGACCTGCCCAACCGCGAGCCGATGCTGCTCGCGCGCTGGCAGGGGATGGACCTGTACCGCCGACTGCGCGAGACCGCCAAGGGCCGCGAGAAATTCGTCCTTCATGACGGCCCGCCCTACGCCAATGGCGACCTCCATATCGGCCACGCGCTGAACAAGATCCTCAAGGACGTGGTCAACCGCACCCAGCAGATGCTCGGCAAGGACGCGCCCTATGTCCCGGGCTGGGACTGCCACGGGCTGCCGATCGAGTGGATGATCGAAGAACGGTATCGCGCCAAAGGGCAGTCGAAAGACTCGGTGCCGCGCGACCGGTTCCGCGCCGAGTGCCGCGCCTTCGCCGAGCACTGGATCGGCCAGCAGAGCGAGCAGTTCCAGCGCCTCGGAGTCGTCGGCGACTGGGCCAACCCGTATACGACGATGGCCTACGCGGCCGAGGCGCAGATCGTCCGCGAGATCGGCAAGTTTCTCGGGAATGGCGGGCTCTATAAGGGCGCGAAGCCGGTGCTGTGGTCGGTCGTCGAGCAGACCGCGCTGGCCGAGGCCGAGGTCGAGTATCACGACCACCGCTCGACGACGATCTGGGTCCGCTTCCCGGTAACCGAGACGCCGCGCCAGAGCCTTTCCGGCGCCGCCATCGTGATCTGGACGACGACGCCGTGGACGATGCCCGGCAACCGCGCGATCGCCTATAGCGGCGAGCTCGAATACGCGGTCCTCCGGGTCGACGCGCTTGCCGAGAACAGCCGCGCGGTCGCGGGCGAGACGCTCGTCGTCGCCGTGCCGCTGATCGAGGAATTCTGCACCCGCTGCCGCATCGAGGCGCACACGGTCCTCGACCGCTTCCCCGGCGAGGCGCTGGCGGGCACGGTTGCGCGGCACCCGCTCAACGGCCAGGGCTACGATTTTCCGGTGCCGCTCCTGCCCGCTGGGTTTGTCGAGGCCGGCACCGGCACCGGGTTTGTCCACATCGCGCCCGGCCATGGCGCCGACGACTGGGAGCTCGGCCAGGCCAATGGGCTGCCGGTGCCCGATACGGTCGGTCCCGACGGGCTTTACCTCGCCAATGTCCCGCTCTTCGCCGGCCGCTCGGTCTATACCCAGGACGGCAAGCCGGGCGACGCCAACGAGGCGGTGATCGGCGCGATCCAAGCGGCGGGCGGGCTCGTCGCGCGCGGCAACCTCGTCCATTCCTACCCGCATTCGTGGCGGTCCAAGGCGCCGCTCATCTTCCGCAACACGCCGCAATGGTTCATCTCGATGGAGACCAACGGGTTGCGGGACAAGGCCTTGAAGGCGATCGACGACACGCGCTGGGTTCCCGGTTCCGGCAAAAACCGCATCTCGGCGATGATCGAGGGGCGGCCGGATTGGTGCGTCTCGCGCCAGCGCGCCTGGGGCGTGCCGATCCCGATCTTTCTGAACAAGAAGACCGGCGAGGCGCTGCGCGACCCGGCGGTCGTCGAGCGCGTCGCCGCCGCGGTCGAGAAATCGGGCGCCGACGCCTGGTTCAACGAGGAGCCGGGCCGCTTTCTCGGCAATGCCTACGACCCCGCCGAGTGGGAGCAGGTGACCGACATCATCGAGGTGTGGTTCGATTCCGGCTCGACCCATGCTTTTGTGCTAGAGCAGCGGCCCGAGCTGAAATGGCCCGCCTCGCTCTATCTCGAAGGGTCCGACCAGCATCGCGGCTGGTTTCATTCCTCGCTGCTCGAATCCTGCGGCACGCGCGGCCGGGCGCCCTACGACGCGGTGCTGACGCATGGCTTCGTCCTCGACGAGGACGGCCGCAAGATGTCGAAATCGCTCGGCAACGTCGTCGCCCCGCAGGATGTCATGCGGCAGAGCGGCGCCGACATTCTGCGGCTCTGGGTCGTCGCCTCCGATTACGCCGACGATCTGCGGATCGGCCCGGAGATTCTCAAGCACCACGCCGATATCTACCGTCGGCTGCGCAACACGCTGCGCTACCTGCTCGGCGCGCTCGACGGCTATACCGCCGCCGAGGCCGTGCCCGAGGCGGAGATGCCGGAGCTCGAGCGCTGGGTGCTGCACCGCCTCGCCGAGATCGACGGAGTCGTGCGGAATGCGGTCGAGGCGTTCGATTTCCACGAGTTGTTCACGGCGCTGCATAATTTCTGCGCGGTCGACCTCTCGGCCTTCTATTTCGACATCCGCAAGGACCGGCTCTACTGCGACGCCAAGGGCGGCAAGGAACGCCGGGCGACGCGGACGGTGATGGACCGCGCCTTCGACTGCCTGGTGCGCTGGCTCGCTCCGATCTTGTGCTTCACGGCCGAGGAGGCCTGGCTCGCGCGGCACGGCGACGCGCCGGGACGCAGCATCCATCTCGAACTTTTCGCCGACGTGCCGACAGCCTGGCGCGACGACGCGCTGGCGGCGCGGTGGGACCGGCTGCGCGATCTGCGCCGCGTCGCCACCGGCGCGCTGGAGGTCGAGCGCGGCGCCAAGCGGATCGGATCGAGCCTCCAGGCCGGTATCGTGCTGTACCTGCCGGATTCGGTAGCCGCCACGCTCGATGGGGTCGACCTCGCCGAGTTGTGCATCACCTCCGCGGCCCGCGTCGAAGTCGGCGCGCCGCCGGCGGACGCCTTTTCCCTTCCCGATGTCGCCGGGATCGGCGTCCGCGTCGAGCCCGCGGCCGGCGAGAAATGCGAGCGTTGCTGGCGGGTCCTGCCCGAGGTCGGTCACGGTCGCGGCCCCGCCGATCTGTGCGGGCGCTGCACCGATGTGGTCGGTACCGGCTGATGGTCGGGCGGGGGCTTATTGTCGCCCTGTTGGTGGCCGGCTGCGACCAGCTCGCCAAGCTCGGCATCATCGCGCTCTTCGCCGGCCGGCCGCCCGGCTCGACGATCCGCGTCGCGCCCTTCTTTAACCTGCTGATGACGCGCAACGCCGGAATTACCTTCGGCCTATTCAACAACGGCGCGACGGCGAATTCGCTGCTGTTCTCGCTCTTGGCGCTGATCGTCGTGGCGATCCTGATCAACTGGCTGCGCCGCGCCGGGACCGTCTATCTCGCGGTTGCGATCGGCCTGATAATCGGCGGCGCGGCCGGCAACGTGATCGACCGGCTGCTCGAAGGGAGCGTCGTCGATTTTCTTGATTTCCACGTCGGTTCATGGCATTGGCCGGCCTTCAATATCGCCGACAGCGCGATTTGTCTTGGGGTGGTGGCGATGTTGCTTGAAGGCCTCGTGTTTCACCGTTCCACCGGTCAAACAAAAAAGCCGGGAGACCTTTCACCATGAAGCCGCTACTTAAGGTTTTTTGCGTCTTCACGATGTTTCTACTCGGCGGCTGCACTGGCTTTAAACAAATGGTCGGCCTCGAATCCCAGCCGCCCGACGAATTCGCCGTCGAGTCGCGGGCGCCGCTGACCATCCCGCCCGAATTCGACCTGCGGCCCCCGGCTCCCGGCGCGCCGCGGCCGCAGGATGTGAGCCCGGCGGCGAAAGCGCAGCAGGCGATGAATGCCGCCGGTCCGGGCAAGCCGGGCGACCAGGCCTCGTCCGGGCTGGGCTCCAACAGCGCGCTCGGGGCGGCGCCGCTTCCCGGTCAGCAGCTTGGCGGGCTCGCCAGGGCGCTGTTGAGCTCCAATGACGTCAACACCGGCGTCACGATCGACAAGCGCGAAACCACGCCGATAAAGGGCGTCTACTAGCCCGATGCGGAGCCTCTGGTCCGGCAGCGACGCGGAACGGATGGTGGCGCATTACGCCGGGGCGGGAGTCGGCCGCGACCTCGCCGAGCGCGTCTACACCTCGCGGCTGCTCGGCGGCGACCCGCTCCTGGTGCTGCATGGCGGCGGCAACACCTCGGTCAAGACCGCTGCCGCCGACCTGCTCGGCGAGACGCAGGCGGTACTTTGCGTCAAAGGCAGCGGCTGGGACATGGCGGCGATCGAGCCGGCCGGCCTCCCCGCGGTGCGGCTCGATCCGCTGCGCCGGCTGCGTGACCGCGACGCACTGTCCGATGAGGATATGGTACGGGTCCAGCGCGCCAATCTGATCGACCCCGGCGCCCCGAACCCTTCGGTCGAGACGCTGCTGCATGCGTTCCTGCCGCAAAAATTCATCGATCACACCCATGCGACGGCGGTGCTGAGCCTCGCCGACCAGCCCGACGCGGCCGAGCGCTGCGCCGACCTTTACGGGGGTCGGCTCGGTATCGTCCCGTACATCATACCGGGTTT
>DASUIE010000335.1:0-3414 GCA_036273175.1 Allostellaceae bacterium | reverse complement strand
TCTTGGCCCCGGTCTTGACGCCGCCGGCGCGGGTGATCGCGCGCGCCACGGTCAGCGGCGTCTCGCTGCGGATGAGGCCCGGCCGCGCCACCCAGCCATCGACATAGACCGCTTCCGGCGCGTAGTTGCGCACGGTGACCGACAGGTTCGGGTCGCGGACCTTCGCGGCGTAAGCCTGCTTCAGCCGCTTCGTCGCCTCGGGCACGGTGAGGCCGCCGAGCAGCACCGGCGGCAGCATGCGCGGCGAAGCGTAGCCGTCGGCGCCGATCGTCACCTTGTCGTTAAGATCTTGCGTGAACGGAAAACGGATTTCGATCTCGTCATTCGGCGCGAGTGTGTGCTCGGGAGCGAGCGGCACCCCGCCCGTCGCGACGCTTTGCGGGTGCTGGGGCGGCGGCGGCGCGTGCGGCGCGCAGGCGGCGAGAAGCACCAGGACCGCGAACCCGAAAACCCGCCCCACGACGCGCCTATTTCGGCTTCACCAGCAGATAGCAGTAGTAGATCGAGACCGTGTCGCGCTTGCGGAAGTCGCAGCGCACGAGCTGAGCCTTTTTCTGCAGGAAGTAATGCACGTCGGGCTCGGTCTTCGACGCATTCTCGTTCGTGTCGTAGACAACGGTCTTCAACTCAAAGCCCTCGTTGAGAAAATCGACCATGCTTTTCTCGACCGCCTGCCATTTGGTCGGATGACCCTCCGAGGTCTGCGGCGCCGGCGCGGTCTGCGCCAGGACCGGTCCCGCCCAACCCAAGAGGATCGCGGCCAAAATTGCGATGCGCCCCATCGACCCCCTCCCCCAATGCTAGCGAACGGTCACGGACAGGACCGATTTGTCGGCCTCGCAAACCCGCACGACCCGCGATTGCCCACCGCCCCCGATCGTCAGCGACCAGACGCAGAGATGGTCGTCGTAGAAGAATTCCTCGAGGCGCAGGCCTTCGAGCGGCAGATCGGCCGAGAGCGCGGCAAGGTGCTGCTTGGCGGCGGTAACCGCCTCTTTCACGTTCATGCCGCGATCATAGCATCCCGAGCGGCGTGCGGCGATTGGGCGGCTTGAAGGCGCGGTCGAGGGCGGCGAGGTCGTCCTCGGTCAGCGTGACGTCGGGCGCCTTGCGGTTTTCGCGGACATGGTCGAGCTGCCGCGCCTTGGGAATGACGATCATTCCGTCTTGGTGCAAGAGCCAGGCGAGGGCGACTTGGGCCGGGGTCGCGTTGTGGCGCACGCCGATCTCGGCTAGCGCCTTGTGGCCGAGCATCCGCCCCTGCTCGATCGGCGAATAGGCCATGATGGGGATGCCGCGCTGGCGGCACCACGGGATCAGGTCGTATTCGGGGCCGCGCCGGGTCAGATTGTAGAGAATCTGGTTGGTGGCGACGGTCTCGCCGCCGCCGAGCCCGACCCACTCCTTCATATCGTCCAGACCGAAATTGCTGACCCCGTGATGCCGGATCTTGCCGTCGCGCTTGAGCGTGTCGAACGCGGCGAGGGTCTCGGCAAACGGATGCGAACCGCGCCAATGCAGCAGATAAAGGTCGATCCGGTCGGTCTTGAGCCGCTTGAGGCTGCGCTCGCAGGCCTCGATCGTCCCCTTCCGCGAGGCGTTGTAGGGCAGCACCTTGCTGACGATGAAGAGCTTGTCGCGGTTTTTGCCGGCGGCGCGCGCGACGATCTCCTCGGCGACGCCGTTGCCGTACATCTCGGCGGTGTCGATCAGGGTCAGGCCGAGCTCGATGCCGAGGCGGAGGGAGGCTTCCTCTTCCTCGGCATAGCGGTCGTTCTCGCCCATGTGCCAGGTCCCTTGGCCATAGGCCGGAATCTTTTCGCCGCCGGGAAGGGTGACCTCAATCATGTCCTGTCTCCTGTGCGGCGCAGAAACACCAGTTTGGCCCCGCCGTAGACCCGCGTGTCGAGGGGCGCGAAGCCGTCCGGCGGCGCCAGTTCCTCCTCGGCCGAAATCTCGACCACCGCGAGCGCCGCGGGCAAGAGCCAGCCCGCCGCCGCGAGGGCGGTCAGCGCCGGGCCGGCGAGGCCGTTCCCATAGGGCGGATCGAGAAACGCCACCGCTCCCTGAAACGGCGCGCGCGGCGGCCGGGTTGCATCGCCGCGCACAATCTGGGCGCGGTCGTCTTCGTCGAGCGTCTCGATGTTGCGGCGGAGCGCGGCGAGCGCCTCGCGGCTGTCCTCGATAAAGGCGGCCTCGCTCGCGCCGCGCGACAAGGCTTCGAGGCCGAGCGCGCCGGTCCCGGCGAAGGCATCGACGACCGGAAGCCCGGCGAACGGAAGACCCTTCGCGGCGAAATTGCCGTGCGACAGGATGTTGAACAGCGCCTCGCGGGCACGGTCGCTGGTCGGCCGCACCGCGTCGCCGGGCGGCGCGAACAGGCGCCGGCCGCGATGCCTACCACCGACGATTCGCATTGCCCTTGGGCGTACCGGGAGACCCGCTGCCGAGCTGGTCGCGCAGGACCTTGCCGGTCACCTCCTCGACCGCGCCGCGTTCGAGGTGGCCGAGCTGGAATGGCCCATATGAAAGACGGATCAGCCGGGTCACCGACAGGCCGAGATGCTCCAGCACCCGCCGCACCTCGCGGTTGCGGCCCTCGCGCAGCGACAGGGCGAGCCAGGCGTTCGACCCCTGCTGCCGCTCGAACTCGGCGCGGATCGGACCGTAATTCACCCCGTCGATCCGCACGCCCTTGGCGAGCGCGGCGAGCCGCGCCGGTTCCGGCGCGCCGTGTACCCGCACCTTGTAGCGCCGTAGCCACCCGGTCTCGGGCAGTTCGAGGCGCCGCGCCAGCTCGCCGTCATTGGTCAAGAGCAGCAGCCCCTCCGAGTTGAGGTCGAGCCGCCCGACCGAGATCAGCCGCGGCAGCTCCTTCGGCAAGGCGCCGAACACGGTCGGCCGACCCTTTTCGTCGCGATGCGTGGTCACCAGCCCGACCGGCTTGTGGTAGCGCCACAAACGGGGCCGTTCCCGTTCGGGAAGCGGCTTGCCGTCGACGCGGATCTCGCTCGCCTCGGTCACGGTCACGGCCGGGCTGGTCAGCACCGTGCCGTCGAGCGCGACCCGCCCCTCGGCAATCCAGCGCTCGGCGTCGCGGCGCGAGCACAGCCCGGCGCGGGCGAGCACTTTGGCGATGCGTTGTGGGCCGGCCTCGTCCATGCTCCTTGCACATAGCGGCGCGAGGGGGCGGCGGCAACAACGCGATGACAAAAGGCGAGAACCCGATGATGGTCCGAGCCCTCGACATCGCCGCCGAGGGCGGTGCGGCCGGCGAAGTGCCCGTCGGCGCGGTGCTGGCCGACGCCGCCGGGAATGTCGTCGCGGCGTCCGGCAACCGGGTCGAGCGCGACCGCGATCCGACCGCCCATGCCGAGATCGTCGTGATCCGCGAGGCCGCCGCGCGGCTCGGCA
>DASUIE010000334.1:0-4080 GCA_036273175.1 Allostellaceae bacterium | reverse complement strand
GAGGGTCCTGGTGACGCTGCCCAATGGGGAAACCCGACAAATGGAGGCGGGTCCATCCTCGGTGATCACAAAGGCCGTGCTGGAGGTCTTCGCGCTCCGGTTTCTGGAAAACCCCGCCGTGCTCTGGGTATCGGAAAGCGGAAACAAGGTGATTCAGCGGGACGACCGGCTGGCGCAGGAGCTTGGGCTCAAAATCGAAGCCGACCGGCTGCTTCCCGATACGATCCTGGTCGATCTCGGTCCCTCGGAACCACTTATCGTCTTTGTCGAGGCGGTCGCGACTGCAGGCGAGATCACGGATGCGCGGCGAACCGCATTTCTTGAGCTTACCGTCGGCGCCGGATTCAACCCGACCCAGATCGCCTTCGTGACGGCGTTTCAGGATCGCGGTACTGCCGCATTTCGGCGTGCAATTGCAAATCTAGCTTGGGGTTCCTTCGCTTGGTGCCTGAGTGAGCCCGAGCACCTCATCGTGCTCGATGGCACGAGGCCGGGCGGAATCCGGTTGCTTAGCAACCTCGCTTCCCAAGAGACGCAGGATACTGCGCCAAACTAGTTAAGCCGCTGGGGTCGCCGCTGTTGCGGGCGGCGGGCGGCGAGCTGGCCGGCCTGGTGGTGACAGATATGCCAGTCCTCGCCCTCGCGGACGTAAAGGTTGCTGGCGACGAGAGTGCCGCCGCCAAGCTCTTCCTCGCAGACGACGAGCGCGGTGTCGCCGTAGAGGAATACCCGCTCGTCATAGCAGGAGATGCGCGGCGCGTCCGGGTTGGCGAGGATGCCGCGCCAGCTTTCCATCACCTCGTCGCGGTCGCAGAGCGCCGGCCAGCCGGGATGGAGGCAGGTGACGGGCGCCGCCTTGGCCCACAACGCTTCCATGGCCGCGAGGTCGCGGGTGGTGAAGGCACGGTAAAATTCGAGATTGGCCGCAAGCACGGCGTCGGCGTCTGTCATCCGGACCTCCGTGGTTTCACCGCGAGTATGGGCCGGTGACTGGCGAATAGCTATATGCCTATTTTCGCGCCATCCGCGCGAGCCGAACGGCGGTCCTGCCTACAGCGCGGGCAGCGGACGCGAAAAACGCGGCGGATGCCGCAACTTAATCGCTTGGCCTCGATCTTGCTCCTTACCCTCGTGCCGGGGGGTCGACCGCCGCGCAGAGAGAAGAGAGAGGATGAGATGAGGCTCATTTCCGGGATGGCCCGCGCGGCTCTCGCCACGGGCGCGCTGTTGGCGACGGTGGCGGCCGCCTCCGCCCAGTCGCAGGACACGATCAAGATCGGCGTGCTGCACTCGCTGTCGGGCACGATGGCGATCAGCGAGACGACCCTCAAAGACACCGTCTTGATGATGGTCGACAATCTGAACAAGAGCGGCGGCCTCTTAGGAAAGAAGGTCGAGGCGGTGGTGGTCGACCCGGCGTCGAACTGGCCGCTTTTCGCCGAAAAGGCGCGCGAGCTGTTGATCAAGGACAAGGTCGCCGTGGTGTTCGGCTGCTGGACCTCGGTGTCGCGCAAATCGGTGCTGCCGGTGTTCGAGGAGCTGAACGGGCTCCTGTTCTACCCGGTGCAGTACGAGGGCGAGGAAAGCTCCAACAACGTGTTCTACACCGGCGCCGCGCCGAACCAGCAGGCGATCCCGGCGGTCGAGTACCTGATGAGCGCCGATGGCGGCAATGTGAAGCGCTGGGTGCTCGAAGGCACCGATTACGTCTATCCGCGCACGACCAACAAAATCCTCGAAGCGTTCCTGAAGTCGAAGGGCGTCGCGCCGGAGGACATCAAGATCAACTACACCCCGTTCGGCTTCTCCGACTGGCAGACCGAGGTCGCGGCGATCAAGCAGTTTGCTTCGGCCGGCAAGAAGACCGCGGTGGTGTCGACCATCAACGGCGACGCCAACGTGCCGTTCTACAAGGAGCTGGCAAATGCGGGGGTGAAGGCCAGCGACATCCCGGTCGTCGCCTTCTCGGTCGGTGAGGAAGAGCTGGCCGGCATCGACACCAAAAACCTGGTCGGTCACCTCGCCGCGTGGAACTACTTCGAATCGGTCAAGAACCCGACCAACGCGGCGTTCATCAAGACCTGGCACGACTTCATCAAAAACCCGAAGCGGGTGACCAACGACCCGATGGAAGCCACCTATATCGGCTTCAAGATGTGGACCCAGGCCGTGCGGCAGGCCGGCACCACCGAGGTCAACGCGGTGCGCCAGGCGATGTACGGGCAGAAGGTCCAGGCGCCGAGCGGCCCCGTCGAGGTGATGAACACCAACCATCACCTGTCGAAACCGGTGATGATCGGCGAGATCCGCCCGGACGGTCAGTTCGACGTCGTGTGGCAGACCAAAAACCCGATCAAGGCCGATGCGTGGAGCCCGTTCCTCCCCGAGGACAAGGGCAAGGTCGCGGACTGGAGCTTCCCGTGGGTCTGCGGCAACTGCACCGCCCCGAAATTCGCCGAAAAATAGCAGTGCGCAGGGGAGCGCCCCGCCCTCGCCGCCCACCGTGGGGCGCGCGAGAGCGGGGCGGCGGGGAGGCGACATGATCTGGCGTCTGTACATCGCGGCAGGGCTGCTGCTCGTTCTCGGCCTCGCGCCGTCCGCGCGGGCGGACCCCTTTGCCGACGCGGTGGCGGGGCTCGCCGGCGACGGCTTCGCCGCGAAGGGCAAGGCGATCGAGGCGCTCGGCAAGCTCGGCGACCCGCGCGCGGTGCCGATCCTGAAGGCGCTCGGCGACGACCGTCTGCGCACCGGGCCCGACGGGAAGATCGTCGTTCTCGATGCGGCCGGCGGGACCGCCAAGGTCACGGACGCGCTGACCGGGCACGACATCCAAGGCCTCGACCCCGACAGCCTCGACCGCATCATCGTCAACAACCGGCTGCGCGGCAGCATCGAGGCGACGCTCGGCGCGCTGACGCTGTTCAGCACCGACCGCGACACCCGCATGGCCGCCGCCGCGGAAGCGCTGAAGCACCCGTCGGCGGATACCGCGAAATCGCTCGAAAAGGCGCTCACCGCCGAACGCGACCCCGATGTCAAAGCCGCGATGCAGCGCGCCCTTTACGCCTCGCAACTCGGCGCCGGCAGCGCCGGCGAGCAGAAGGCGGCGGTCGCGGCGCTGGGCGCCAGCACCGACCCGCAGGTGCGCAACCTGCTCGATTCCTACCGTGCCCGCGCCGGCCTCGACCCCGAGCTGAAAAAGGCCGCCGGCGCCGCAATCGCCTCGATCGACCGGCGGCTGCAATTCACCGGCGTCGCCGCCAATCTTTTTTATGGCCTCAGCCTCGGCAGCGTGCTGCTGATCGCCGCAATCGGCCTCGCCATCACCTTTGGCGTGATGGGCGTCATCAACATGGCGCATGGCGAGATGATCATGGTCGGCGCCTATGTCGCCTATGTCACCCAGCAGGTGTTTATCGGGGTGCTGCCGGCGGGGTGGCTCGACGCCTATCTGGTCGTCGCGGTGCCGGTGGCGTTCCTGTTCGCCGGCGGACTCGGCGTCATTCTCGAGCGCTGCCTGATCCGGTTTCTGTACGGGCGGCCGCTCGAGACGCTGCTCGCGACCTGGGGGGTGAGCCTCCTCCTCCAGCAGGCGGTGCGCACGATCTTCGGCTCGCCAAACAAGGCGGTCGCCAACCCGAGCTGGATGACCGGCGGGATGACGATCGTCGGCGATTTCGCGATCACCTGGAACCGCGTCGTCATCATCGTCTTCTGCTTTGTCGTGCTCGGCGCGCTGGCGCTCATCCTCAACCGCACGAGCTTTGGCCTGCACATGCGGGCGGTGACGCAAAACCGCGGGATGGCGGCGGCGATGGGCATCCGCACCGCGCGGGTCGACGCGCTGACCTTCGGGCTCGGCTCCGGCATCGCCGGAATGGCGGGTGTGGCGCTGAGCCAGATCGGCAATGTCAGCCCCAATCTCGGGCAGATCTACATCGTCGACAGCTTTCTCGTCGTCGTCTTCGGCGGGGTCGGCAACCTTCTCGGGACGCTGATCGGCGCCCTGTCGCTCGGCGTCATCAACAAAATCCTCGAACCGTTCGCCGGCGCGATCCTCGGCAAGATCGTCGTCCTGGT
>DASUIE010000333.1:0-7449 GCA_036273175.1 Allostellaceae bacterium | reverse complement strand
CGAAATACTCGACCATCGCCTGGAGCCCGAGGCACACGCCGAATACCGGGATGTTGCGCTCGACCAAGAGGTCGAGGGTCTCGGCGGCGCCGAAATCCCGCGGCCGCCCCGGCCCCGGCGACATCACCACCAGGTCGGGCCGCGTGCCGGCGCGCAGTTCGGCGCGCGCCATGTCCGGCCGCATCGTCGCGACCTCGGCGCCGGTCGTGCGGATATAGCCGGCGAGGGTGTGGACAAACGAATCCTCGTGATCGACGAGCAGCACCTTGCGGCCCCGGCCCGAGCTCGACGTCACCGCGGCGGCGGCGGCCTGCCGCGCCCCGCCGCCGCGCACCGTCGCCAGCAGCGCCGACGCCTTGAGCCGGCACTCCGCCTCCTCCGCCTCGGGGTCGCTGTCGAACAGGAGGGTCGCGCCGGCGCGGATTTCGGCGAGCCCGTCCTTCATCCGGATCGTGCGCAAGGTCAGGCCGGTATTCATGTTGCCGTCGAAGGTCAGCCGACCGATCGCCCCGCCGTACCAGCGCCGCGCGGAGCGCTCCTCCTGCTCGATAAAGCGCATGGCCCACAGTTTCGGCGCGCCGGTCACGGTGACGGCCCAGGCGTGGCTGAGAAACCCGTCGAGCGCGTCGTACCCGTCGGCGAGGAAGCCCTCGACATGGTCGACCGTGTGAATGAGGCGCGAATACATCTCGATCTGCCGCCGCCCGATCACCTTGACCGAGCCGGGGACGCAGACCCGCGACTTGTCGTTGCGGTCGACATCGGTGCACATCGTCAGCTCGCTCTCGTCCTTGACCGAGTTGAGCAATTCGCGGATGCGCTCGGAATCCTCGATCGCGTCGCGGCCGCGGGCGATCGTGCCGCAGATCGGGCAGGTCTCGATCCGCCTGCCCTCGACGCGCACGTACATTTCCGGCGAGGCCGAGACGAGAAACTCGCCCTCCCCGAGATTGATCAGCGCCCCGTACGGCGCCGGATTGCTCTGGCGCAGCCGGCGGAACACCGAGCTAGGCGTATCGGCGCAGCTTTCCGCGAACATCTCGCCGAGCACGACCTCGAACAGGTCGCCGCGGGCGAAGGCCTCCTTGGCCCGGCGCACCAGCGCGGCGTATTCGCCCGGCCCGTGGTCGCAGGTCTCGACCCGCGGCGCCGCCGGGTCGGCCATCAGATAGGGCGCGGCGACGTTGCCCCTGCCCTTGCCGGCGCTCGATTTTCCGCCAACCGCGAACTCGTAGCGGAAGACGCTCGACACCTGGCGCATGTGGTCGGTGATCAGCACCTCGTCGGGCAGATAGAGGACGAGGTCGCGCTGGTCGTCGGCGCGCACCTGCTTCAGCGCCATCGGCTCGAACTGGTACACGAGGTCGTAGCCGAAGGCGCCGTAGAAGCCGAGATGCTCGTCCTCGCTATTGGCGAAGAGGTCGATCAGCGCCCGCAGCGCGGAGAACACCGACGGCTGGCGGCTGCGCTGTTCCTCCGGGAAACGGCCGGCCGGCTCGGCGATATCGGCCTCGATCCGTTCGGCGTCCGCGGCGCGGACCGTGGCGCCCTCGACCTTCGCGATCGTCTTGGCGAAGGCCGGGATCAGCACCTGCCCGCGCTCGTTGAGCGCCTCGACGGCGATCGAGCGGCCGCGCGCCGTCAGCACCAGCGGCGGGTCGACAAACCCCATGTCGAGCCGGGTGTAGCGGCCGGGAAACTCGAAGCTCGACGAGAACAGCACGCCGCGACGCGTATCGAGCGCGCCCGAAAGCTGGTCGTGGTCGCGCCGGTAGGGGCCGGTCCAGGTCTCCCGCTCGATGCGGATGCCGCCCTTGGTCTCGAAGCTCTTGTGTTCCATCGCTAACCCCTCCGGAGAGGAAACCCTGTTGCGGTCCGGGGGTTGCGCCGAGATGACAAAGGCCGCCCGGATGTCCAGGGCGGCCTCGGAAAAATGACAATCGCCGGCGCCGCCTGGTTAGACGGGCCACCACCAATTCGCGGTGTGCGCAAGCGCGATCATGGGCGCCTTATAGCAGCGGCGCGCGCCGATCTCAATGCCCGCCGACATCAACGCCCAACGAGGCGCGACACCCAGTCGGCGACGGGGTCGCGGCTGCCCATGTCCGGCTGAACCAGCCCGTCGATGATGAAAGTCGGAGAGACATGGATGCCGTTTTGCCGGGCATATTTGGCGTGCCACTTCACCTCGCGGTCGAGATCGGGGATCGCGAAGGCCTCCGCGAGCTTGACGCCGCTGTAGCGCTCGATCCGACCGATGATGTCGTTGGGCGAGGCATCCATGTTTGCCCCGCCGCAATGATGGTCGAACTCAAACTCCTCGCGATGCGCGGCGACCGCAGCCATGACGGATTTCGCCGCCGCCTTCCCGCCTTCGAGGGTCGAGGCCGCGACGATGCAGCGCACGATCACGCCTGAATACATGTGCCACGGCTGCGACTGCAGGCGGAGCTTGACCGTGATCCGGTCCTCGCCCGCTTCGGCGAGCAGGTCGTCGAGCTTGCCGAACGCCCTGACCGAATGCGGACAGGTCGGCTCCAGGAACAACTCGAAGACGCGAGGCCCGTGGCCCCACTCAAGCGGATCGGCGCGCCATGCGCTGTTCATGCGATCTTTCCTCCCTCGCTTGCGGGAGTTTATCCCATCCGCCCGATCCGCCGATATTTGCTATAAGCAACCCATGCTTGACGTGGAGCACATCGGGTCATGAGCGAAGGCGGCGGCGATCTGCGTCCGACCCTGGCCCTCGTCGCCGCCGGCAAGCGGCTCGACGAGGCCGAGGCCGAGGCGGCGTTCAACATCATCATGTCCGGCGACGCAACCGCCTCGCAGATGGGCGCGTTCCTGATGGCGCTGCGCGTGCGCGGCGAGACGGTCGACGAGATCACCGCGGCGGCCCGCATCATGCGGTCGAAGGCGGTCGCTATCAAATCCCCGCCCGGCACGATCGACACTTGCGGGACCGGCGGCGATGCGTCGGGCACGTTCAACGTCTCGACCGCCGCCGCCCTCGTCGCCGCCGGCTGCGGGGTGCCGGTCGCCAAGCACGGCAACCGCGCGCTGTCGTCGAAATCGGGCTCGGCCGACGTGCTGACCGCGCTCGGCGTCAACATCGATTGCGACATGGCCGTCGTCCAGCGGTGCCTCGACGAGGTCGGCATCGGCTTCCTGATGGCGCCCCGCCACCACAGCGCCACCCGCCACGTCGCCCCGACCCGCGTCGAGCTGGCGACCCGCACCATCTTCAACCTGCTCGGCCCGCTATCGAACCCGGCGGGGGCACGGCGACAGATCGTCGGCGTGTTCGCGCCCGAATGGGTCGTGCCGATGGCCGAGGTCCTGGGCCGGCTCGGCGCCGAGCATGCGTGGGTCGTGCATGGCGACGGGCTCGACGAGATTTCGACCGCGGCCGTCAGCACCGTCGCCGAGTTCAAGGACGGCGCCGTCCGCAGCTTCGAGGTCGTGCCGGAGGATGCCGGCCTGCCGCGCGCCAGGCTCGACGACCTCAAGGGCGGCGAGCCGGCGCACAACGCCGCCCGGATGCGCGACGTGCTCGGCGGCGAGAAAGGGCCGCTGCGCGACATCGTGCTGCTCAACGGCGCGGCCGCCCTGATCGTCGCCGGCAAGGCGGACGGGCTCAAGGACGGGGTGCGGATGGCCGCCGAGTCGCTCGACAGCGGCGCGGCGCGGAAGGTGCTCGACCGGCTCGCCGTGGAGACCAACCGGTGAGTGACGTCCTCACCGAGATCTGCGATCGCAAGCGCCAGCACGTCGAAGAGCGCAAACGCGCGATGCCCGAGGCGACGCTGCTCAAGCGCCTCGACAACGCCCCGCCGCCGCGCGGCTTCGCCAACGCGCTCGCCGGAAAGCTCGCCGCCGGGCAATACGGCCTCATCGCCGAGATCAAAAAGGCGTCGCCCAGCAAAGGTTTGATCCGCGTCGATTTCGACCCGCCGGTCCTGGCTCGGGCCTATCGGGCGGGCGGCGCGGCCTGCCTGTCGGTGCTGACCGACGAGCCGTATTTCCAGGGGCGCGACGAATACCTGACCGCGGCGCGCGAGGCGGTGTCGCTGCCGGTGCTGCGCAAGGACTTCATCGTCGACCCATACCAGGTCGCCGAGAGCCGCGCGCTCGGCGCCGACTGCATCCTCTTGATCATGGCATGCCTCAACGACGCGACCGCGCGCGAGCTTGCCGCCGAGGCGGCCGGGCTCGGCATGGACGTGCTGGTCGAGGTCCACGACCGCGCCGAGCTCGACCGCGCGCTCAGGCTCGAAGCCAGGCTGATCGGCATCAACAACCGCAACCTCAAGACCTTGCAGGTCGATCTGAAGACGGCCGAGAGCCTCGCACCGCTGATCCCGAAGGACCGCATCGCGGTCGGCGAGAGCGGCCTCAACTCGCCCGACGACCTCGACCGGCTCGCCGCCGTGGATGCGCGCTGCTTCCTGGTCGGCGAGTCGCTGATGCGGGAGAAGGACGTCGCGGCCGCGACCCGGCGCCTGCTCCGCCTCCCCGACCTGACGCATGTCGACGCCGAGGGCCGCGCCCGCATGGTCGATGTCTCGGAGAAGGACGAGACCGACCGCGTCGCGGTCGCCGGCGCGCGGGTGGTCATGAAGCCCGAGACTCTCGCGCGCATCGCCGCCGGCGAGTTTGCCAAGGGCGACGTGCTCCAGGTCGCCCGTCTCGCCGGGATCATGGCCGCGAAGCGCACCGCCGATTTGATCCCGCTCTGCCATCCGCTGGCGCTGACCTCGGTGACGGTAGATTTGTCCTGCGACGCCGCGGCGTCTTCGGTCGAGATCACCGCGACCTGCCGGCTCAAGGGCCGCACCGGGGTCGAGATGGAGGCGCTGACCGCGGCGAGCGTCGCCGCCCTCACCGTCTACGACATGTGCAAATCGGTCGACCGGGGGATGGTCGTCACCGATCTGCGTTTGCTGCGAAAATCCGGGGGCAAGTCGGGCGATTACGAGGCCCGAGGGAAGTCGGATCGATGATCTCTGTCGAAGAAGCCCGCACCCGCCTGTTGGCCCCGCTGGCCCCGGTGCCGCCGGAACAGCTCGCCGTCGCCGATTGCGTCGGCCGTGTCCTCGCCGAGGATGTCGCCGCCCGCCGCACGCAGCCGCCTTTCGCGGTCTCGGCGATGGACGGGTACGCGGTGCGCGCCGCCGATGTCGAGCGCGTGCCGGCGCGGCTCAAGATCGTCGCCGAGATCCCGGCCGGCGCGGGGTTCGGCGGCCAGCTCGCCGCCGGAGAGGCCGCGCGCATCTTTACCGGCGCGCCGCTCCCGGCCGGCGCCGACACGATCGTCATCCAGGAGGACACCGAGCGCACCGGCGACACCGTCGAGGTGCGCGCGGGCGCCAAGCTCGGGACCTATGTCCGCCGCGCCGGCCTCGACTTTTCCGAGGGCGACGTGCTGCTGAAGGCCGGCAAGCGCCTGACGCCGCGCGATATCGGCCTCGCCGCGGCGATGAACCGGCCGTGGCTCTTCGTCCATCGTCGCCCGCGCGTCGCGATCCTCTCGACCGGCGACGAGATCGTCATGCCCGGCGACCCGATCGGCCCCCACCAGATCGTCAGCTCGAACCTCTTGGCGCTCGCCGCCTTTGTCACGGCGAGCGGGGCCGAGCCGGTGATGGTCGGCAACGCGCCCGACGACCCCGACGCGCTCCGCCGCATCGCCGCGGCCGCGCGCGGCGTCGATCTGTTTGTGACGACGGGCGGCGTCTCGGTTGGCGAACACGACCTCGTCCGCGGCGTGCTCAGCGAAGACGGGCTCGCGATCGATTTCTGGGAGATCGCGATGCGGCCCGGCAAGCCGCTGATGTTCGGCCATTACCGCAATGTCCCGATGGTCGGCCTCCCCGGCAACCCGGTCTCGACCCTCGTCTGCTCGCTGATCTTCCTGAAGCCGGCGATCAACCGCCTCGCCGGGCTCCCCGACGGGTCGGACGCCCCCGCCAGCGCACGCCTCGGCGTCGCGCTCAAGCAGAACGACCGGCGCCAGGATTATCTGCGCTCCCGCCTCGAACGCGGCTCGGACGGGACGCTGATTGTGCATCCGTTCGGCGTGCAGGACAGCTCGATGATGCGCTCCCTGGCCGCCTCGGACTGCCTGGTGATCCGCCCGCCGCACGCCCCCGCCCTCGACATCGGCGCCGAGGTCCCGATCATCAGCTTCGGCGGCGACGCGCTGCCGCTTTGAGCGTCTGGATATACGTGATAATCTACGTATATCCAGGAGGCCATCATGCGTGTCGCAAAATGGGGTAATAGCCTAGCCGTCCGTCTTCCCGCGTCAGTGGTCGATGCCTTGGCGCTGAAGGAAGGCGACGACATCCAGATCGATATTTCGGACGCGCGCGCCTTTTCCGTCTCGCGCAAGCCGGATCGCGAAGAGCTGCTGCGCCGATTACGCGAGTTTCGAGGGCGTCTGCCGGCGGATTTCAAGTTCGACCGCGACGAAGCCAATGCCCGGTAGCTTCTTCGATAGCAATGTCGTGCTCTATATCGCGTCGGGAGAGGCAAATAAGGCGGATCGCGCGGAACAGCTACTGCGCGGCGGTGGGACAATCAGCGTTCAAGTGCTGAACGAAACCGCCAATGTGGCGCGGCGTAAGATGGAGCTGAATTGGCTCCAGCTTCGTTCATTTCTGTCGAGGATCCGAGGCCTTGCGACGGTAATGCCGTTGACGGTCGAAACGCACGAGATGGGCCTCGCGCTCGCGGAACGCCATGGCTTCTCAACCTATGACGCGATGATCGTGGCCTCCGCTTTGCAAGCTGACTGCGATGTCTTGTGGTCGGAAGACCTGCACCATGGGCTGATGATCGACAATCGGCTGCAGGTTTTGAACCCCTTCAGGGCGGCCTGACGCCGCTTATTTCCCCGTCACGTGTTCCAGGAAATGCAGCAGGTCGGCGTTGAATTGCGCCGGGTCCTGGATGAACGAGAAATGGCTGACCTTGGGCTGGATCAGGAGGCCGGCGCCGGGGATGTTGGCGGCCATGAACTCGGTGTTCTCGCGCTTGATCGCCTCGTCGTGGTCGGCGTCGACGATCCAGGTCGGCACCGCGATCTTCTTGAGATCGACGGCGGTCCAGTTCGGCTGCGTCTCCCACATCTTGCCGATCTGGTCGAGGAACGGCTTGTAGTCCTTCGGTGTCGGCGACAGCGCCTCGTATTCCTTCTCGGCGCGCGCGATATAGGCGTTAAAGACCGGGCTCTTTTCGATGTCGGCCACCCCCGAGGGGTCGGAATTGGCAGCAAACGCGAACAGCTTAGAGACGCGCTCGGGATGGTGCATCGCGATGTCGAGACCGATGATCGCACCATCGCTCCAGCCGACGATCGCCGCCTTGGCGATCTTCAGGTAATCCAACAGGCCCAGCAGGTCGGCCGCCATCAGATCGTAGCCGTAGGGCTGCTGGTTGCGGGTG
>DASUIE010000332.1:0-14906 GCA_036273175.1 Allostellaceae bacterium | reverse complement strand
ACACGCATAAGCGGCAGCACGGAGAGCTCGATTACGACGATCTGGTGCTGAAGGCGCTCGCCCTCTTGCGCCGCGACGGGATCGCACCCTGGGTCCTGTTCAAGCTCGACGGCGGGCTCGACCACATCCTGATCGACGAGGCGCAGGACACCAATCCCGAGCAGTGGGACATCGTCGCCGCGCTCGCCGAGGAGTTTTTCGCCGGCGAGGGCGCGACCGAGCGGCCGCGCACGGTCTTCGCGGTCGGCGACGCCAAGCAGTCGATCTACAGCTTCCAGCGCGCCGACCCGCGCGCCTTTGTCGATATGCGGCGGCACTTCCGGGCGCGCGCTACCGAGGCTCGACGAGGCTGGCGCGAGGTGCCGCTCGACATCTCGTTCCGCGCCGCGCCGCCGCTGCTGCAGGCGATCGACGCGGTCTTCGCCGGGGCCGAGGCGGCTGACGGGGTCGCGCTCGACGGCCGGGCAATCCGTCATGTCGCCGAGCGCGCCGGGCATGCCGGGCTGGTCGAGCTGTGGCCGCCGGTCGCGGCCGAGGCTGAGGAGGGGGATCGCCGCGCGCTCGAACCGAGGGCGCGCCTCGCCCGCGCGATTGCCGCGACGATCGATCGCTGGCTGAAGACCGGCGAGCGGCTCCCCTCGAAGGACAGGCCGATCGCTCCCGGCGACGTGCTGGTGCTGGTCCGCCGGCGCAGCGAGTTTGTCGGCGACCTGCTGCGCGCGCTGAAGCGGCTCGATGTCCCGGTCGCCGGCGCCGACCGGTTGCAGTTGACCGAGCAGCTCGCGGTGCAGGACCTCGTCGCGCTCGGTCATTTCCTGCTCCTGCCCGAGGACGATCTGACCCTCGCCACGGTGCTCAAGGGGCCGCTCTTCGGCATCTCCGAGGAGGCGCTGTTCCGGCTCGCCCACGGCCGCGGCCGGGAGAGCCTGTGGCGCCGGCTGCGCGCCGACGCGGAGTTCGGCGACACCGCGGGCCGCCTTGTCGAGCTGCTCAACCGCGCCGATTTCACCCCGCCCTACGAGCTGTTCGCCCAGATTCTCGGGGCCGAGGGCGGCCGGCGCGCGATGCTGGAGCGGCTCGGCGCCGAGGCGGCCGATCCGATCGAGGAGTTCCTGGCGCTGACCCTCGCCTATGAGCGCGAGCACGTGCCGTCGCTGCAGGGCTTTCTGCACTGGCTTGTCGCGGGCGATATCGAGGTCAAGCGCGATTTCGGCGAGCGCCAGCGCGACGAGGTCCGCATCATGACCGTGCACGGCGCGAAGGGGCTGGAGGCGCCGATCGTGTTCCTGCCGGATTCGATGCAGCCGCCTGACAGCAGGGTCGGGATGCTGTGGAGCGAGCGTGAGGACCTGCCGCTGTGGCGGCCGAACGCTTCTCTCGCCGCGCCGTTCTACGAGACCGAGAAAGCCCGGGGTCGCGCCCGCGACCTCCAGGAATACCGCCGCCTGCTCTACGTCGCGCTAACCCGGGCGCGGGATCGGCTCTATGTCTGCGGCTGGCAGCCCGGCCAGACGACCAAGGAGGCGAGCTGGTACACCTTGTGCGAGGCCGCCTGGCGCGGCGCCCTCGAACCGTTCGATTTCGATACCCGCCGGCTGATCGGCGACCGCGCCGGCTGGGCCGGGCAGGGGTTCCGCCTCGCCTCGGCGCAGGAGGCACGGCCGAGCCGCGACCGCGAGCCGGCGGCGCTCCGCCTCGTCCAGCCGGTGCCGGGCTGGGCCGATTGCCCGCCCGCCGCCGAGCCGAACCCGCCCAAGCCGCTGCTGCCTTCTCGCCCCAGCGGCGCCGAGCCGCCGACGATCTCGCCGCTCGCCGATTCCGGCCGCGACCGCTTCAAGCGCGGCCTCCTGGTCCACCGGCTGCTGCAGAGCCTGCCCGAATTGCCGGCGGCCGAGCGGGAGGTTGCGGCGCGGCGGTTCCTCGCCCTGCCGACGCACGCGCTCGCCGAGGACGAGCAGGCGGAGATCCGCGCCGAAACTCTCGCCGTGCTCGCCGAGCCGGGCTTCGCCGAGCTGTGGGGGCCGGATGCGCAGGCCGAGGTGCCGGTGGTCGGGCTGATCGGCGGACAGGCCCTGTCAGGGCAGATCGATCGCCTCGTCGTGACCCCGGAGCGGGTGCTGATCGTCGATTACAAAAGCGTGCGCCCGCCGCCCGAGACCCCGGACTCGGTCGCCGCCCCGTATCTTCGCCAGCTCGCGGCCTATCGCGCGGCGTTGCGGCTGGTCTATCCCGGCCGTCGGGTCGAATGCGCTCTGCTATGGACCGCGGGACCGCGGCTGATGGCGATCGACTCCGCGCTTCTCGACCGGCACCTGCCTTGACGCCGCTTTTCGCGCTCCCCTAATTTAACCAAGGTCAACGAGAGGATCGCCCATGAAGCCGACACCAGTCACCGACAGCAGCTTCGAAACCGACGTCCTTAAGGCCGACGGTCCGGTGCTGGTGGATTTCTGGGCCGAATGGTGCGGACCCTGCAAGATGATCGCCCCGTTCCTCGACGATCTCGCGACTGAGATGGAAGGCCGGCTGACCGTGGCCAAGGTCAATATCGACGAAAACCCGCAGACGCCGCAGAAATACGGCATCCGCGGGATTCCGACGATGCTGCTGTTCAAGGACGGCAAGGTCGCCGCGACCAAGATCGGCGCCAGCCCGAAGAGCGCGCTCTACCAGTGGGTCGAATCGGTTCTGTAGCCGCTATTTCGGCTCGACGCCCTTGTCTTTGCCGGGCGGCGGGATAATGCGGATCTTGCCGCCATGGCTCGGCGGCGTCACCGCCATCCGCGGGTCGATATTCGGCTCCGGCGGCAGTACCTCGCCGCCATAGGCCTCCTGCGCTTCCCCGGGAACGAGCGCCTGGTTGTGCCTCCAGCCCTGCGTGACACTGGCGAAGGCCGGGACGGAAAGTCCGGCGACCAGGATGCCGGCCGCCGCGATCGCGATGCGGGTGCGCATCATCGGACACTCCTCTGCTTGCAGAGGTCAACGCCCGTATCGGCCGATCGGCTTCATCCGTTTTCGCGCAGCACCACTCCCGCCAGATGCAGCGAGCCGCAAATGAGGATGCGGCCCGGTGGCGGCCGTGCCGCGAGGCTCCGCACCGCCGCCTCGACCGAGGGAGCGGTTTCGGCCGCGATCCCGACCGAGCGCGCCGCCGTGGCGATTTCGCTGTTGGGCAGCGGATTGTCCTCGCCCGGGATTGTCACCGCCCGCAGCGCCCGCGCATAGGGCGCCATCGGCCGCAGGAAGCCGGCCGAATCCTTGGTGTTGAGCATCCCGACGACGAGATCGACCGGCCGATCGCGCCAGCCCGCGAGCACCGGCGCGAGCACCTCGCCGGCTGCCGGATTATGCCCGCCGTCGAGCCACAGCTCGTTCTCGGGCGCCAGCCCGATCAGCGGTCCCTTGCGCAGTAGCTGGAGCCGGGCCGGCCAGTCGATGTCGCGCAGCCCCGCGGCGATCGCTTCGGACGGGATCGCGAAGCCGTTCAGGTTTTCGAGGCAGGCGATCGCCGTCCCGGCATTGAGGATCTGGTGCGCCCCGATCAGCGACGGCGCCGGCAGGTCGAACCGCCAGTGCGTGCCCTCATAGCGCATCCCGGCACCGGCCGCGTCGCAGCGCCATTCCCGCCCGGCGCGGTAGAGCGGCGCCCCGACGGCGGCGGCGCGCGCCTCGATCACGGTTTCGGCGTCGGCGAGCTGCGGCGCGATCACGCCCGGCGCGCCGGACTTGAGGATGCCCGCCTTCTCGAAGGCGATCTTGGCGATCGTGTCGCCGAGAAACGCGACGTGGTCGAGCGAGACCGGAGTGATCGCGGTGACGGCCGGGCGGCGCACGACATTGGTCGTGTCGAGCCGGCCGCCGAGCCCGACTTCGAGCAGCAGGATATCGGCCGGAACGCGAGAGAAGGCGAGGAACGCCGCGGCGCTGGTGATCTCGAAAAAGGTGATCGGCGCGCCGGCATTGGCCCGCTCGACCTCCTCGAGCAGCGCGACCAGCGCCTCCTCTCCGATCAGCTCGCCGGCGAGGCGGATGCGCTCGTGGAACCGCACGAGATGCGGCGAGATATAGGCGTGGACCTTGTACCCCGCTGCTTCCAGGCAGGCGCGCATCGTCGCCACGGTCGAACCCTTGCCCTTGGTGCCGGCGACATGGATCACCGGCGCGAGCCGCTCGTGCGGGTTGCCGAGCTTGGCCAGCAGCGCCTCGATGCGGCCGAGCGACAGGTCGATCTTTTTCGGGTGCAGCCGCCCGAGACGCTCCAGGACCCGGTCGCTGCCTTCCGTCATCGCGGCGCCGGCAGCAGCGGCTGCGACACCGCGCGGTCGCGCAGCAGCGACAGGATGCGGGCGAGGGTCGGGGCCAGCTCGCCGCGCGGCACGACCATGTCGACCATGCCGTGCTCGTAGAGGTATTCGGCGCGCTGGAACCCGTCCGGCAGCTTCTCGCGGATCGTCTCCTCGATGACCCGTGCCCCGGCGAACCCGATCACCGCGCCGGGCTCGGCGATCGTGATGTCGCCGACCATCGCGAGCGAGGCCGACACCCCGCCGGTGGTCGGGTCGGTCAGCAGCACGATGTAGGGGAGTCCCGCTTCCTTGACGAGGCCGGCGGCGAGGATCGTGCGCGGCAGCTGCATCAGCGACAGGATGCCCTCCTGCATGCGCGCGCCGCCCGACGAGGGCACGACGATCAGCGCCGCCTCGCTCGCGACCGCCGCCCGCGCCGCCGTCACCAGCCCTTCGCCGACCGCGACCCCCATCGACCCGCCCATGAAGGCGAAATCGAACGCCGCGACCACCGCCGCGTGCCCGCCGATGCGGCCCTTCGCCAGCGCCACCGCGTCGCTCGTGGCGCCGTGCGCGGTCTGCGCCTCCTTGAGGCGGTCGGCATAGCGCTTGCGGTCGCGAAAGCGCAGCGGGTCCACCGCCACCTTGGGCAGCTCGATCCGCTCCGACCCGCCGTCGTCGAAAAGCTGCGCGAAGCGGGCGGCGCTGCCGATGCGGAAATGGTGCCCGCAATTGCGGCACACATCGAGATTGGCCGCCAGCTCGCGGTGAAACAGCATCTGCTCGCAACCCGGGCATTTGCGCCAGACATTGTCCGGCATCTCCTTCCGCCGCACGACCGCGCGAATTTTCGGCAGGACGAAATTGGTCAGCCAGTTCATGCGATTCCATCATAGCCCGCGCGGCTTCCGCCGCCGAGAGGAAGCCATTGTAGTAAGACTGGCGCTTCGAATGCGCTTCTGAGGCTGGCGGCGCGACGGGAATTCGTGACGGTCGCCAGTGTGCCGCTGTTCTTGGAGTCCGAATCGGTACTCCTCCGCCCGGAGAATCTCGCCGCGCTGCAAACTCGGCGGGAGAGTTGAGCTACCTGTGGCGACCACAACTCGGCAATCCTGATGACGAGATGGTGTTGGAGACGGCGGTGAATGGCGAAGCTGACACTATCGTGACCTTCAATCAGCGGGACTTCGGGCCCGCTCGGAAATTCGGCATCGAGGTGATGTTCCCGCGCGATGCGTTGCGCGCGGCAGCCGGGAAGCCTACCTGTCGTTCCTCGACCGCGCCGGCGATGCGCCGCCGCAGGCGGGAGACGATCTGCCCGCTACCCCTGCCGGGCGCCCCGGATCCCCGCCGCAAGCGCGGTGATCTCGGCGAGCACGGCGTCGACGAGGCCGGGCTTGGCCTTGCCGTCGGTGTCGAGGTTCTGGGCGACGCGATCGACGAGGATCGTACCGACCGCCGCGGCGTCGGCGGCCTTGGCGACCTCGGCGGCCTGCTCCGGGGTTTTGATGCCGAAACCGACCGCGACCGGCAGGTTCGTGTGGCGGCGGACGCGGGCGACGGCCTCGCGCACCGATGCCGCGTCGGCCGAACGCGAGCCGGTGATGCCGGCGACCGCGACGTAATAGATGAATCCGCTGGCGCCGCCGACAACGGTCGGCAGCCGCTTCTCGTCGCTGGTCGGGGTCGCGAGGCGCACCAGCGCGAACCCGGCGGCGCGCGCATGCACCGCGAGCTCCTCGTCCTCCTCGGGCGGCAAATCGACGATAATCGCGCCGTCGATCCCGGCCGCCATCGCGTCCCTGATAAAGGCCTCGGCGCCATAGCGGTAGATCGGGTTGTAATAGCCCATCACCACGTAGGGCGTGTCGGGGTCGCGCTCGCGCATCCTTCGCGCCATCGCGAGGGTCTTTCTCAGCGTCATCCCCGCCTTCAGCGCCCGGAGCCCGCCCGCCTGAATCACCGGACCGTCAGCCATCGGGTCCGAGAACGGCATGCCGATCTCGATCAGATCCGCCCCCGCCCCGGCCAGCCCCTCGAACACCCGCGCCGACGTCTCCGGGTCCGGATCGCCGGCGACGAGATAGGCGACCAGACCGGCGCGGCCCTCGGCCTTGAGCGCGGCAAAGCGGCTCGCGATGCGGCTCACAGCTTGACCCCGAGATGGTCGGCGACGGCGAAGATGTCCTTGTCGCCGCGCCCGCACATGTTCATCACCAAGAGGTGGCCGCGCGGCAGGGTCGGGGCGACCTTCGCCACATGCGCCAGCGCATGCGCCGGTTCGAGCGCCGGGATGATGCCTTCGAGCCGGGTGCAGAGCTGGAACGCCTCCAGCGCCTCCCGGTCGGTGATCGACACGTATTCGACGCGGCCGAGATCGTTGAGCCACGAATGCTCCGGGCCGATCCCGGGATAGTCGAGCCCGGCCGAGATCGAATGCGCGTCCTTGATCTGCCCGTCGTCGTCCTGCAGCAGATAGGTGCGGTTGCCGTGCAGGACGCCCGGGAGGCCGCCATTGAGCGAGGCGGCGTGGAGGCCGGTCTCGATGCCGCTGCCGCCAGCCTCGACCCCGATCATCGCGACCGAGGGGTCGTCGAGGAACGGGTGGAAAAGGCCCATCGCGTTCGACCCGCCGCCGATGCAGGCGACGAGCGTATCGGGGAGCCGCCCCTCGGCCTCGTGCACCTGCACCTTGGTCTCGTCGCCGATCACGCATTGGAAGTCGCGCACCATCGCCGGGTAGGGGTGCGGGCCGGCGACCGTGCCGATCACATAGAACGTGTCGTCAACATGGGCGACCCAGTCTCTCAAGGCCTCGTTCAGCGAATCCTTGAGCGTCGCGGTGCCGGAATGGACCGGCACGACCTCGGCGCCGAGCAGCTTCATGCGAAACACGTTAGGCTGCTGCCGGGCGATGTCGGTCGCGCCCATATAGACGATGCACGGCAGGTCGAAGAGCGCGCAGGCGGTCGCCGTGGCGACGCCGTGCTGGCCGGCGCCGGTCTCGGCGATGATGCGCCGTTTCCCCATCCGCCGCGCCAGCAAGACCTGGCCCAGCACGTTGTTGATCTTGTGCGCGCCGGTGTGATTGAGGTCCTCGCGCTTCAGATAGATTTTGGCGCCGCCGAAATGCCGGGTCAGCCGCTCGGCGAGAAAGAGCGGGCTCGGGCGGCCGACATAGTATTTCAGGTAGTAGTCGAGCTCGGCTTGGAAGCTCGGGTCGGCCTTGGCCCGAGTGTAGGCCTCTTCGACCGCGAGGATCAGCGGCATCAAGGTCTCGGCAACATAGCGGCCGCCGTGAAGGCCGAAATGCCCGTCCGCATCGGGCCCGGCGCGAAAGGTGTTCGGTGTCTGCATGGCCCTGGCTATAGTCCGCGCGCGACCTCAAGGAAAGCGCGGATCTTTGCCGGGTCCTTGGCTCCGGGACGGTGCTCGACACCGGAGGAGACGTCGACCGCGCGGGCCCCCGATACCCGCACCGCCTCGGGCAAAAGCTCGGCGGTCAGCCCGCCCGACAGCATCCAGGGCAGGCGCCAGACCCTCCCTGCGATCAGCTGCCAGTCGAAGGCGAGCCCATTGCCGCCCGGCAGCGCGTCGGCGCGGCGCGGCGGCTTCGCGTCGAACAGCAGCATGTCGGCCGCACCCTCATAGCGGGAAGCGGCCAGCGCGTCCTCGGTGGCGGCGATGGCGATCGCCTTCATCACCGGCAGGCGAAAGCGCGATTTGACGGCGGCGACGCGCTCCGGGCTCTCCGCGCCGTGGAATTGCAGCAGGTCGAGCGGGGCGGCGTCGAGCGTCGCGGCGATCGTGTCGTCGTCGGCATCGACAAACAGGCCGACCTTGCGGATGCCGGCCGGCACCGGCGCGCATAACTCGGCGGCGCGGCGCGGCGTCACCGCGCGCGGGCTCGGCGGGTAGAACACGAACCCGGCATAGGCGGCCCCGCCGGCGATCGCGGCCGCGACCCCCGCCTCGCTCGACAAGCCGCAGATCTTGGCCGCGATGCTCATCGGCGGAATATAGGCAGTGCTCCAGCCCGGGTCATCCGGCGAGCCGCGTCGGCGGCGCCGGTTCCTGGCGCTCGGCCCGGGCCGCGTCGAGCTCCCGTTCCAGCGTGGCGATGCGGCGGGCCGAGCGGCGCACCTCGCGGCGCCAATGCCGACCCGACACCCAGGCCGCCAGCTCGCCGGCAAGAAAGCCGGCGAGGAGGGCGCCGAGGATGACGAGGTAGAGCGGGAGCTCGACCAAATCGGGCAAAGGCCACAGCCCGAGCGACACCGAGGCGCGGTTCGACACCGCGAACACCACGAGGACGATGGCGGCGGCCAGCATGGCCGCCCGGAACAGGATTCTCATGCGGCGATCGCCGGCCGGGCGGCGTAACCGATCACGCCGAAGTGTTAAGCCGATCGCGAAGCTGCTTGCCGGTCTTGAAGAAGGGGACGTGCTTTTCGGCGACCTTGACGCTGTCCCCGGTACGCGGGTTGCGGCCGACGCGGGCATCCCGCCGCTTCACCGAGAAAGCACCGAAACCGCGCAACTCCACTCGGTCGCCACGCGCCAGCGCGCCCGCGATCTCGTCAAAGATCGCGGTGACAATCACCTCGACGTCGCGCTGATAAAGGTGCGGGTTGGCCTCGGCCAACTTCTGAACGAGCTCCGATTTCGTCATCGCGATCGTCGCTCCCGCAAGGGCTTGGAGGAAAGATTACCGTGCCAAACGCACCGGCGAGCGTCAAGCCGCCGGAATCGTCGTAAGCTGCCGGTAAGTTTTACCCAACCTCCCGGCACGCGCCGGGAGGTTGGGTTCACACGCTCAGGCCTTGTCTTCGGCGTCGGTTCCGGCATCGCGCCGGCGGATCGCCGCGCCGAGAATGTCGCCGAGGCTGGCGCCTGAATCGGACGAGCCGAACTCGGCCATCGCGCGCTTCTCCTCGTCGACCTCGCGGGCCTTGATCGACATCGACACCTTGCGGGTGGCGCGGTCGATCTGGGTTACCTTGGCATCGACCCGCTCGCCCACCGCAAAGCGGTCGGGGCGCTGTTCGCTGCGGTCGCGCGATAGCTCGGACTTGCGGATAAAGGCCGGAACGCCATCGGCCAGGGTGACCTCGATCCCGGTGTCGAGGATCGACGAGATCGTGCCGGTGACGACATCGCCCTTCTTGAGGACGCTCATCCCGGCCTCGAACGGATCGGCGTCGAGCTGCTTGATGCCGAGGCTGATGCGCTCCTTCTCGACATCGACGTCGAGCACCTTGACCTTGACCTCCTGGCCCTTGCGATAGTCCTGCATCGCCTCTTCGCCGGGCCGGGTCCAGTCGATATCGGTCAGGTGGACCATGCCGTCGATGTCGCCGGGCAGCCCGACGAACAGGCCGAACTCGGTGGTGTTGCGCACCTCGCCGTCCAGCACCGAGCCGACCGGATGCTCCTCGACAAAGGCTTCCCACGGGTTCGCCAAGGTCTGCTTGAGGCCGAGGCTGATGCGCCGCTTTTGCGGGTCGACATCGAGCACCATGACCTCGACCTCCTGGCTGGTCGAGACGATTTTGCCCGGATGCACGTTCTTCTTGGTCCAGCTCATCTCCGAGACATGGACCAGCCCCTCGACCCCCGGCTCCAATTCGACGAAGGCGCCGTAATCGGTGATGTTGGTGACGCGGCCCGTGAACTTGGCGCCCGCCGGGTATTTGAGCTCGACGCCCTCCCACGGGTCGGCTTCGAGCTGCTTCATGCCGAGCGAGATGCGCTGCGTCTCGGGGTTGAAGCGGATGACCTGGACCTTGACGGTCTGGCCGATATTCAAGGCCTCGGACGGATGGTTGATCCGCCGCCAGGCGATGTCGGTGACATGCAAGAGGCCGTCGACCCCGCCCAGATCGACGAAGGCGCCGTAATCGGTGATGTTCTTGACGACGCCGCTGAGGATCTGGCCCTCCTTGAGGCTCGCCACCAGCTCCGAGCGCTGCTCGGCGCGGCTCTCTTCGAGCACGGCGCGGCGCGACACGACGATGTTGCCGCGCGAGCGGTCCATCTTGAGGATCTGGAACGGCTGCGGCGACCCCAACAGCGGGGCGATGTCGCGCACCGGGCGGATATCGACCTGGCTGCCCGGCAGGAACGCCACGGCGCCCGACAGGTCGACGGTGAACCCGCCCTTGACCCGGCCGAAGATCACGCCGGTGACGCGTTCGTTGCCCTGGAAATTCTTTTCGAGCAGGGTCCAGGCCTCCTCCCGCCGCGCCTTCTCGCGCGACAGCGAGGCTTCGCCGTTCTTGTCTTCCATCCGTTCGAGGAAGACCTCGACGATGTCGCCGACATTGATCTTGGCGTCGGCGCCGCCGGCCGAGAATTCCTTGAGCGGCACGCGCCCTTCCGACTTCAGTCCGACATCGATCAGGGCCGCGTCGTTCTCGACCGAGATCACCCTGCCCTTGACGACGGTGCCTTCAAGCCCGCGGCTGACGCCGAGCGACTCGTCCAACAGGGCGGCAAAACTTTCCTTCGCCGGTGTGTCTTGCGTTTGCGATAAAGCCATTCCGTATCCTCGATCCCGGTTGAGAAAATCCGCCTCGCCGGGATCGGTGCGAGGCTGGCGGCCGGCGATGGGGTCGGGTGCGGCCGCGTTGACCCGGTCCCGCAGCCACGAGGATATGTCGCCGGCTCAAGGCCGCGCGGCAAGCGCGCGCGTGACGTGTTGGGAAGCCAGCTCGAGCACCGCTTCGGGGTCGAGCCCTGTGGTGTCGATCTCGATGGCATCGGGCGCCGCGGCGAGCGGGGCAACCCGACGCCCACTGTCGCGCGCGTCGCGTTCCTCAATGTCCTTCAGGACGGCGGAATATATAGCGTCCGCGCCGCTTTCCCGCAACTCCTTGGCCCGGCGACGGGCGCGTTCGGCGGCGCTGGCGGTGATGTAGAGCTTTACCGCGGCGTCGGGGCAGACCACCGTGCCGATGTCCCGCCCGTCCAGCACGGCTCCTGTCGCCGGGGCCGGCGGGTGCGCCGCGAAGCTCCGCTGCCGCTCCAGCAGCGCGGCGCGGACCGCGGGGATGGCGGCGATGACCGACGACGCCCGGCCGACGGCCTCGTCGCGCAGGCCGGGATCGCCGAGCCGGGAAAAGCCGAAGCGGCGCGCCGCCGAGGCCGCGGTTTCGGGATCGGCCGGGTCGCCGCCTTCGTGCAGGACCAGCGCCGCCGTCGCCCGATAAATCCGGCCGGTATCGAGATGGGCGAGGCCGAAGCGGCGGGCGAGAGCGGCGGCAAGCGTCCCCTTGCCCGATCCCGCCGGGCCGTCGATCGCGACGACGAACGCGGTCACGGCCGGCTGGCGAAGCGCGCGCCCAGCGTGTCCATCAGCGCCGTGAAATCCGGGAAGCTCGAGGCGATCGTGCGCGCGTCGTCGATCGCGACCGGGTCCTTCGTTGCCAGGCCGAGCACGAGAAACGCCATCGCCATGCGGTGGTCGAGCCGGCTCTGGATCGTCGCGCCGCCGGCGGGCGGAGCGCCGCTGCCCTCGACGATCAGATCGTCGCCCTCGATCGTCACCTTGGCGCCGCAGGCCGCCAGGCCCTCGGCGGTTCCGGTCAGACGGTCGCTTTCCTTGACCCTGAGCTCGGCGAGCCCGCGCATCCTCGTCCGCCCGTTGGCGCACGAGGCGGCCATCGCCAGGATCGGGTATTCGTCGATCATCGTCGGCGCGCGCTCGGGCGGAATATCGGCGCCTCTGAGCGGGCCGGCGCGGACGCGCAGATCGGCGACCGGCTCGCCGCCCTCGATGCGCTCGTTAAGCCGCGCGATGTCGGCGCCCATCTCGGCGAGGCTGTCGAGGAGGCCGGTGCGGGACGGGTTGACCCCGACCCCGGTCAGCGTCACCTCCGATCCCGGCACCAGCAGCGCCGCGACGATGAGGAACGCCGCCGAGGACGGGTCGCCCGGCACCGCGATCGGCGCCGCCCTGAGCTCGGGCTGGCCGACCACGGTGATCAGCTTTCCGCCGCCCTCATGCGGCTCGGTGCGCACCGTCGCGCCGAAATGGCCGAGCATGCGCTCGGTGTGGTCGCGCGTCACTTCGGGCTCGATGACCCGGGTCTCTCCCGGCGTGTTGAGCCCCGCGAGCAGCACGGCCGACTTCACCTGGGCCGACGGCACCGGCAGCCGGTAGGTCTGCGGCACCGGATCGCGGGCGCCGGTGACCGCGATCGGCAGCCTGCCGCCCTCGCGCGTCACGAACCGGGCGCCAAAGCGCGACAGCGGGTCGGTGACCCGGTTCATCGGCCGCGTCCGGACCGACCCGTCGCCGGTCACGAACGCGGTAAAATCGTGCGTCGCGAGGATGCCGAGGAGGAGCCGCGCCGCTGTCCCGGAATTGCCGATGTCGAGCATGTCGGCCGGCTCGCCGAGACCGCCGATGCCGACCCCATCGACCCACCAGCGCCGCTCGCCGATGCGCTCGACCCCGGCGCTGAGCGCCCGCATCGCCGCGGCCGTCGCCAGCACGTCCTCGCCTTCGAGCATGCCGTCGATCTCGGTGCGGCCGACCGCGAGCGCACCCAGCATCAGAGAGCGGTGCGAAACCGACTTGTCGCCGGGAATCCGCACGACGCCGGAAAGCGGTTTGCGCGGCCGCGAGCCGGCGAGCGGGGCGGGGGCGTCCGAATTGTGCATGTTTGCTTTTGACAGGCCGCGCCCGCTGTGGCAATGGCGCGCTGCAATCGGCCGGTCGCCGACATAATTGAGGAGCCATCGTGGCGAAACCCGAATGGGGAACCAAGCGGATCTGCCCGAATTGCGGCACCCGCTATTACGATCTGATGCGCGAGCAGGTGATCTGCCCGCGCTGCAACACGCCGTTCGACGCCGAGGCGTTTCTGAAGGCGCGCCGGTCGCGCCCGGTCGCGCCGGTGGAGAAGGAGGTGGCGCCCGCCGGCGCCGACGAGCTCGATACCGAGGCCGAGACCGAAGACGTCGAGGAGGCCGAGGAGGAGGAGACCGTGCCGCTCGCCGATGGCGACGAGGAGGAGGACGAGGAGCTTATCGAGGACGCCTCGGAGCTCGGCGAAGACGAGGACGACATGGCCGAGGTCATCGACAATGTCGAGGAGGAGGAGAGCTGATTTTCTCCTTGCTGGCGCGCCCGGGCATTCCTAAGTTCCGGGCCGCGGGCGGAAAGTTGCGGGGCCATAGCTCAGCTGGGAGAGCGCTACAATGGCATTGTAGAGGTCATGAGTTCGATCCTCATTGGCTCCACCAATTCGGTGAAGGGGTTGGCCCGACGGCCAGCCCCTTTCTGATTCCGGCGTTAGCCGCTACACCGTTGCCGCCCGACGGCGAATGACGGAAATTGCGGCGTCTGGCGGGGTCGCCGCCGGGGACGAGGAGGAAAATTGGCCGAGGCGGTCGAGCCCCGGGCCGAGGATAAGGGGCCTCGGTCGCGCGAGTCGGATCACCCGTTTCTGGCGCGCGTGGCGGGCAATCAAATCGTGACTCGGCGCGAGGGCCGGGACGGAGACCTGGCCGTTTTCGATTTTGGCGCCGCACCGTCGCGCCGGCGAAGCCTTCTCGTTCTCAAGCTCGACCACATCGGCGATTTCCTGATGGCGCTGCCCGCGCTGCAGAAATTGCGCAGCGCCTTTCGCGGCGACCGCATCACGCTGATATGCGGCCCCTGGAATGCTCCGTTCGCGCGCGCCGCCGGCATTGCCGACGATATTCGCGTCTTCAATTTCTTCCCCGAAGACGGGTCTCGGTGGAGCGGCGCGCCGGTCGACAGTCTGGAGACCTTCCGTGCCGTCGCGGCCGGACGTTTCGATCTCGCGCTCGACCTGCGCGTCGACGAGGATACGCGCTTTCTGTTGGCGCATGTCGACGCCGCGCAGAAGGCCGGGATCGGCGCGCGCGACAAGCATCCTTTTCTCGATGTGCTCCTGCCCGCCCAGTTCGCCCGCCGCCACAGCGATCCGCCGGCCGTGCTGCTCGACCCCTATCGGTTTCAGTCGCGCATGCCCTTCCAGCGGCCGATTTTTCACGAGACCGATTTTTCGGTTACGAATGCCCATCTGCTTTTCGGTCCGGACCACGCCCTGCCGGCAGGCCGATTTCGCGCGACCTGGGGTCTGCGGCTGCGAACCCCGATCCGGCGATTCCCCGGGGTCGACATCGTCGTGGACGTGGCGCGTCACAGCGGCCGGGATATCGTCGGCTCGCGCCGAATTTCATGGGGCCGCCGGGCGGATTCTCCCATGGCTGCCGAAATCGAGTTCACCAACGACGAACCCGGCGCCCCGCACGAGTTCCGGCTCCACGCGCGCGGGCGCCCGCTTTGGGCCCGGCTGCGTTTCTTCGGCGTATGGATCGAGCAGCTCGACCGAACCAGCTTCCCCCGCTTCAGGCCTTCCGAGCTGCATGTCGGCGAGCAATTGTCGCTTCTGGTCCAACTCGTCGAGGAGCGCGCCCGGCCGACCGGAGAACCGGCCTGGCCGCCCGGCGCCCCGACCCAAGGCCTCCCCGGTTCGTTCGCCTGGCCGAAGGCGAAGAGGCGCGTGGTAATGGCCCCGATCAGCAATTCGCGGGTGCGCGACTGGGGGCTGAATAACTACGCCCGTCTCGCGCAATTGC
>DASUIE010000331.1:0-4761 GCA_036273175.1 Allostellaceae bacterium | reverse complement strand
TTCATCGTGTAGCGCGAGGCTTGGAAGTCGAGCATGAAGATCTGCGCCTCCAAGAGCGAGGTGTGCACCCATTGCCCCTCGCCGGTGCGTTCGCGCGCGAGCAGCGCGAGGGTGATCCCGTTGGCGAGGAGGATGCCGGCCGAGGTGTCGTTGATCGCGATCCCGACGCGGACCGGCCCGTGCCCCGGCAATCCGGTGATTGACATCAGGCCGCCCATCCCCTGGGCGATCTGGTCGACGCCCGGCCTTCCCTCATAGGGTCCGTCCTGCCCGAACCCCGAGATGCTGCCGTAGACGATGCGCGGATTGACCTTCTTCACCGCCTCGTAATCGACCCCGAGCCGGTGCTTGACCGTCGACTTGAAGTTCTCGACGACGACATCGGCCTTCGCCGCCAGCTTCATGAAGACCTCGAGCCCTTCCTTGCTCTTCAGGTTCAAGGAGAGCGAACGCTTGTTGCGATGCAGGTTCTGGAAATCGGGACCGTCGCGGCGGCTGCCGGTGGCGTCGGTGTGCTCGCCCGGCATCTCGATCTTGATGACATCGGCGCCCCAATCGGCGAGCTGGCGCACGGCGGTGGGGCCGGCGCGGTGCGCGGTCAGGTCGATGACGGTGAAGCCGTTGAGGGGCAGCGACGGTTGCGGCATGGCTGGTTCTTTCCCGGCGGTGGCAAGGCTGACCGATTATCGCCATGTCGGCGAGGTTGTCACGCCGCCTGCCGCCGGGCATCCTCGCCAGCACCCGCCGCCCGCCAGGAGGCCCGCGCATGACCCGCCATTTCGGCGCGCTGATCCCCTCGACCAACACGACCTGCGAGATCGAATACAGCCGCCTCTTGCCGCCCGAATACCAGGCGCATTACGGCCGCATGATGTCGAGCAGCCCATCGAAGTCGCCGTTTTCGTCGCCGCTCGACGCCGATCTCGACTACCAGGCAAAGCTGCTCGGCACCGCCAAGGTCGAGATGGTGATGCTGGTGCAGACTTCGGCGAGCCTCCACCGCGACGGCTACGACGAGGACGCGACGCGGCGCATGGAGGCCGCGGCCGGGGTGCCGGCGCTGACCTCGGCGGTCGCGATCGGCCGCGCGATCAAGGCGCTCGGCGCCAAGCGGATCGCGCTGGTCTCGCCCTATTCGGTGCCGGTCAACGAAGCGGCCGGGCGGCTTTTTTCGCACCTTTCGGGATGCGAAATCGCCGCGGTCGAGGGTTTCGCCGCGACCGACTCATATGCGATCGGCGCCCTCGGCCCGGAAAACGCGCGCGACGCCTTCGCCCGCATCGACCGGCCGGGGATCGACGCCTTTATCGTCCCCGGCGGCAATTTCCCGACGATGGCGCATGTCGCCGGCTGGGAAGCCGAATTCAAAAGGCCGGTGGTCACGACGAATCAGGCGCTGATCTGGGCCATGCTCCGCCACTTCGGCGCGAAGGAGGGGATCGAGGGGCTTGGCCGACTGCTCGACGAGGTCCCGGCGGGGTAGCAGGGACCGTCACTGCGCCGCGGACCGCCGGCGCATTCGACGCCTTTGTGACCGTCGTAATCGTGCTTCGGGCGCCGATCTGAAAGCTTTGGTACCTGAGCTGCCGAGGGCGTTGGTCTCCGCCAGGGTCGGAGCGGCGACAATCGTTGGACGCACGTAGCCGCCGCTATCGCTTGACACCGCTCGCGCCGGCGTCGCCATATTCGCGCAGAGGTCGTCACCGGGGGGTGAACAGGTGGCAACGCCGCTCGACTCCGACGCCGCAATCAACCAGCGCATTTTCGACACCTCGCTCGATCTGATCCTGGTCGTCGACCGCCAGGGCAATTTCATCCGCGTCAGCCCGAGCGTCCGTGAGATTCTCGGCTACGCGCCGGAGGAGTTGGCCGGGCGGAACGCGGGCGGATACGTCTATCCCGACGACCTCGACCCGGTCCGGGCCGAGATGCGCATCGCCCGCCACGACCGGGTCACCCGCAACTTCGAATGCCGCTATGTCCACAAGAGCGGGCGGGTCGTCGTGATGTGGTGGACGGGCGTGTGGTCGGTCGCCGAGGAGCAGTTTTTCTTCATCGGCCGCGACGTCACCGAGCGGCGCGAGGCGCAGCGGCGCGAACGCGAGGATGCGGCGCGGATCGCGCTCGCCGTCGAGATCAGCGAGATGGGCCTCGTCAGCGCCGACTCGCCGAGCGAGCCGGCCCGGACCGACGCGCAGTTCAATCGCATCTACGGCCTCGCGCCCGGCACGACCGAGATCGGCGCCAGCGATTTCCTGCGGCTGATCCACGCGGAGGACCGCGACGCGGTGGCCGCCGGCCTTCTCGAAGTGATTCGCGGCGGCGGGCTCTATCGTGGCGAGTTCCGCATCCGGCGCGCCGATACCGGCGAGGACCGCTGGGTGCGCGCCGCCACGCGGACCGTGCGCAACGCCGATGGCCAGCCCGGCCGGTTTGTCGGCGCCCATCTCGACATCACCGATTTGCGCTCGACCCAGCTGCAGCTCCAGCAGGCCCAGAAGATGGAGGCGCTCGGCCAGCTCACCGGCGGGATGGCGCATGACTTCAACAATTTGCTCGGCGTCGTCATCGGCAATCTCGACCTCTTACGCGACAGCGCCCCGCTCGCCGTCGACGACAAGGAACTCTTGAGCGAGGCGATCGACGCGGCGACGCGCGGCGCGGACCTGATCCGCCGTCTCCTCGCCTTCTCGCGACGCCAGCCGCTGCAGCCGCTGCGCCTCGAGGTCAACGGGCTGGTCTCCGGCATCGTCGGGCTGCTCGGGCGGACCCTCGGCGAGCACATCCCGATCTCGCTGACGCTCGGCGACGGCATCTGGCCGGTGCGGGTCGACCCGGCACAGCTCGAGGCGAGCCTCATCAACCTCGCCACCAACGCCCGCGACGCGATGCCGGGCGGCGGCCGGCTGATCGTGACCACCGGCAACCGCTACCTCGACGCCGACTACGCCGCGAGCCACGCCGAGGTGACGGCCGGCGACTACGCGATGATCGAGGTCAGCGACACCGGCGGCGGCATCCCGCCCGAGATCGTGACCCGAATCTTCGAGCCGTTTTTCACCACCAAGGAAGTCGGCAAGGGCAACGGGCTCGGCCTCAGCATGGTGTTCGGGTTCGTCAAGCAGTCGGGCGGGCACGTCAACGTCTATAGCGAGCCGGGCGCGGGCACGACATTTCGGCTCTATCTGCCGCGCGACCGCCAAGGCACGGAGCGCGCCGCCGAAACGGCCGGCGCGCCGGAAGCGACGCAGACGGCCGGCGGCGGCCAGACCGTGCTGATCGTCGAGGACAATCCCGGGATGCGCCGCATCGTCCGCCGCCAGCTCGCCGAGCTTGGCTATCGCGTCGTCGAGGCCGAGGGCGCCGCCGCCGCGCTCGACATCCTCGCCCGCGAGCCCGTGGCGCTGCTGTTCAGCGACATCGTCATGCCCGGCACGATGAACGGCATCGTCCTCGCGCAGCGCGCGATCGAGGGTTGGCCGGGGATCAGGGTGATTCTGACTTCCGGCTTTCCGGACGCGCGGCTCGGCGACGAGGTGGCCGGCATCCGCCTCCTTTCCAAGCCCTATCGCCGCGCCGATCTGGCCGACGCCGTCCGCGTGGCGCTGGAGGCTTCCTGAACTTCTCGCGTAATATCGTTAAAACTGGGGAGGTCGCGCCGATGCTGTTCACCTGTCTGCCGCGGGGAGCCCAGATCCCGGGGCGCTTCCCGGGCCCGATGCGGGCGCGCGGCAAGTGGTTCACGATCGACATTCACTGCCACCTGTTGACCCCAAAGGCCGAGGAGATGGTCTCGGCCGCCGGGCTGACGATGGACTGGCAGCCGCGCCACCGATTCGCCAACGAGCTGACGCGCGAGACCAACCGCGAGCAGGCGCGCCGCACCCGCATCCAGTTCACCGACATCGCGACGCGGCTCGCCGACATGGACCGCATGGGAATCGACATCCAGGCGATCACCCCGTCGCCCGCGCAGACCTTCTACAGCATCCCGGCCGATCTCGGCATCGAGACCGCGCGCGTCATCAATGACAACATCGCCGATATCGTCGGCAAGCACCCCGACCGCTTTGTCGGGCTCGGCACCGTGCCGTTCCAGGCGCCGGAGCTGGCGGTCGCCGAGCTTGACCGGCTGCACGGCTCGCTCGGCCTCAGAGGCATCGAGATCGCCACCAATGTCGCCGGCGCGGACCTATCGGAACCGCGCTTCCGCCCGATCTTCGCCCGCGCCGAGGAGCTGGGCCTCACCTTGTTCATGCATCCGACCGGGTTCCCGGAGGCCAGCCGGTTCCGCGACCACTACTTCACCAACCTGATCGGCAACCCGCTCGACCCCCCCGTCGCGGTGCATCATTTGATCTTTGGCGGCGTCTTGCAGGACCACCCGAATTTGAAGCTGGTGCTGTCGCATGGCGGCGGTTTTCTCGCGCCTTATTCCGGGCGGATCGACCACGGCGCCTCGGCCCGGCCCGATTGCTGCGAGCATCTGCGCGAGATGCCGACCGCCTACCTGAAGCGGCTTTATTTCGACTCGATCGTCTACACCCACCACCAGCTCGAATATCTGGTCGAGCAGTACGGCGCCGATCACGTGCTGATGGGCACCGACTATCCCGCCGATATGGGCGAAGTCGATCCGATCGGCTTTATCGAGAGCGCGCGCGGCCTCGACGATGCGCAGCGCCGCGCAATCCTCGGCCGCAACGCCGCGCGATTGCTGAATATCGAGGTGCCGCCGGCACAGAAGTGACGGACCCGATC
>DASUIE010000330.1:0-8558 GCA_036273175.1 Allostellaceae bacterium | reverse complement strand
CAGCGCGATCGTCAGGTTGACGCCCAGGTTGTCGCAGGTCAGCGTCTCGGCATGGTCGATCATCGCGACGATGTCGGATGACAGCCGGGTTCTGTCGCCGATCACGCGGAGCCGAACGCCTTGCCGATGCAGCTCGGCGATCTCGCCGCGCAGATAGTGGCGCAGCAGGCCCATCAGGTCGCCCACCTCGCTCGGCGGCCGCTTCCAGTTCTCCGACGAGAAGCCGAACAGCGTCAGGTAGGGGATGCCGAGCTCCCCCGCGGCGACGACGGTGCGCCGCAGCGCCTCCGCGCCGCGCCGGTGTCCGGCCACGCGCGGCAGGCCGCGGGAAGCGGCCCCTCGCCCATTGCCATCCATGATGATTGCGATATGCCGGGGCGCTGCGCCCGGCACCGAGGCGGCATCGTTCATCAGACTTGCAGGATTTCCTTGTCCTTTTGCGACAGCGTTTCGTCGATCCGCTTTATGTGGCCGTCGGTCAGCGTCTGGATCTCCTTTTCGAGCTTGCGCTGCTCATCCTGCGAGATGTCGCCGTCCTTTTCCTTCTTGCGCAGCGCCTCGATCCCGTCGCGGCGCACGTTGCGCACCGAGACCCGCGCCGCCTCGGCATATTTCGCGGCAACTTTGGTCAATTCGCGGCGACGTTCCTCGTTGAGGTCGGGGATCGGCACGCGGATCAGCTGCCCCTCGGTCTGGGGATTGAGCCCGAGCGAAGATTCGCGGATCGCCTTGTCCACCGCCTTGACGTTGCCCCGGTCCCAGACCTGGACGGTGATCATGCGCGACTCGGGCACGTTGATGCTGGCAAGCTGAGGCAATGGGGTCATGTTGCCATAGGCGTTGACTTGGATCGGCTCAAGCAGGCTCGCCGAAGCGCGCCCGGTCCGCAGCCCGCCGAATTCCTTGCGCAAAGCCTCGATGGCGCCGTCCATCCGCCGCTCTACGTCTTTCAACAAGGCTTCTTCCGCCATGGCCGTCTCCCTGACCGTTCGCCCCTGCCTCGCCGATACTATGGTTCGTCGGTGATGATCGTAAACCGGCCCTGCCCCTGGACGACCTGGGCGAAGCCGCCATTCTCGAAGATCGAAAACACCAGGATCGGGATGCGGTTTTCGCGCGCCAGCGAGATCGCCGATGCGTCCATGACCTGGAGATCGCGCGACAGCACTTCGAGGTAGCCCAAACGGTCGAACCGCTTGGCCGTCGCGACGCGCTGCGGGTCGGCGTCGTAGACGCCGTCGACCTTGGTGGCCTTCAAGAGAGCGTCGCAGCCCATCTCCGACGCGCGCAGCGCCGCCGCCGTATCGGTGGTGAAGAACGGGTTGCCGGTGCCGGCGCCGAAGATCACGACCCGGCCCTTTTCGAGATGGCGGATCGCACGGCGGCGGATATAGGGCTCGCATACCGACTGCATCGAGATCGCCGACTGCACCCGGGTCGAGACGCCGCGGCGTTCGAGCTCGTTCTGCATCGCCAGCGAGTTTATCACCGTCGCCAGCATGCCCATGTTGTCGGCCGAGGCGCGCTCCATCCCGACCGCCGCGCCCTCGATGCCGCGAAAGATGTTGCCGCCGCCGATCACCAGGCAGCATTCAACCCCGAACGCGACGACCGACTTCACCTCTTCGGCGATGCGCGCGACCATGGCCGGGTCGAGGCCGTAGTCGCGCTCGCCCATCAGCGCCTCTCCGGAAAGCTTGAGGAGGACGCGTCGATACTTCAGATCGGCCGACATGCGGCTTGCGCTCATCTGGCTGACGCCGCCTGCGCGGTGAGTGCCGGAAGGTATACACCAAACGGGCGGCCGCGGCCTAGGACCGCGACCCGTTAGTTCTTGAGCTGGGCTCCGACCTCGGCCGCGAAATCGTTGACCGGCCGATCGATCCCCTCGCCGAGGGCAAACCGCACGAACCCGGTGAGGGCGATCGGCGTGCCGGCGGCCTTCGCCGCGGCCTCGATCACCTTGCCGACCCGGCTCTCCCCGTCGATCACATAGAGCTGATCGAGCAGGACCGTGTCCTCGTAGAATTTGCGCAGCCGCCCCTCGACCATGCGCTCGACGATGTCGGCGGCTTTGCCGGTCGTGTCGGCCTGGGCGCGCAGCACGTCGCGCTCGCGCTCCAGCGCCGCGGCGGACACCGAGGTGCGGTCGAGATATTGCGGATTGGCGGCGGCGACATGCATCGCCAGCTGCCGGCCGAGCGGCGCCAGCACATCCGCCGAAGCGGTCGATTCGAGCGCCACCAGCACGCCGATCTTGCCGAGGCTCGGCGCCAACGAATTGTGCATATACGACGCGACGACGCCATTCGCGACCGAAAGGCGCGCGACCCGCCGCAGCACCATGTTCTCGCCGATGCGGCCGACCAGCTCGCCGATTTCCTCGCTGACCGTGCGCCCGGTGCCGGGATAGGCGGCCGCGGCGAGCGCATCGAGATTGCCGCTGCCCTTCACGGCAAGCTCGGCAATGGTCCGCACCAGCGCCTGGAACAGCTCGTTGCGCGCGACGAAATCCGTCTCGGAATTAACCTCGACGAGGGCCCCGGCCTTGTCGGCCGCGGCGGCGCCGATCAGCCCCTCGGCGGCGACGCGGCCCGCTTTTTTCGCCGCGGCCGCGAGGCCCTTCTTGCGCAGCCAGTCGACCGCGCTTTCGATATCGCCGTCCGTATCGCCGAGCGCGCGCTTGCAATCCATCATTCCGGCGCCGGTCTTGTCGCGCAGCTCCTTGACCAGCGCGGCGGTCACCTCGGGCATCGCCTTATCCTCTCGTCTCGATACAGCCGGTCACGCGGTCGCTTCGTCGGCGGCGTGACCGTTCGACGCCGGCTCCGCCGCAACTTCCGGTTCCACCGGCGCCTCCTGAGTCTCGGCGGCTCCGGCCTCTTCCTCGATCGCCTCCTCGGGCACCTGTTCGCGCGCCCCGACATCGATGCCCGAGGCCGCCATCTCGGCCTGCAGCCCGTCGAGCACCGCGCCGCTTACCAGCTCGCAATAGAGGTGGATCGCACGCATCGCGTCGTCATTGCCGGGGATCGGATAGGCGATGCCGGCCGGATCCGAGTTCGAATCGAGCACCGCGACGACCGGGATGCGCAGCTTGTTCGCCTCGGCGACGGCGATCGCCTCCTTATTGGTGTCGATCACGAAGAGGATGCTGGGCAGTCCGCCCATCTCCTTGATGCCGCCGAGCGAGCGTTCGAGCTTGTCGCGGTCGCGGGTTATCTCGAGAAGCTCGCGCTTGGTAAGCCCGCTCTCCTCGGCCTCGATCCGCTCGTCGAGCTCGCGCAACCGTTTGATCGAGTTCGAGATCGTCTTGAAATTGGTCAGCATGCCGCCGAGCCAGCGGTAGTTGACGTAATACTGGCCGCAGCGCTTGGCCGATTCGGAGATGGCCTCCTGCGCCTGGCGCTTGGTGCCGACCATCAGCACGCGCCCGCCGCCGGCGACCTCGTTGCGGATCGCCTCCAGCCCCTGGTGCAAAAGCGGCACCGTGTGTTCGAGATCGACGATGTGGATGCCGTTCCTGATGCCGAAGATGTAAGGCGCCATCTTCGGGTTCCAGCGCCGTGTATGATGGCCGAAATGCACGCCGGCTTCCAAAAGCTGGCGCATGGTGAAATCGGGTACCGCCATGATCCTTGTCCTTTTCCGGTTGAGCCGCCGCAGGGATCATCGACAATCTGCCGACACCGGAGCGAGCCGCTTCACCGAAGCGGCCGCAGCCCTGCGTGAGGTTTGAAGGCGACTAGGTAAGGCCGCGCGTGGGATTTGGCAAGCGCGGCGCGCGCCTGTACGCTGGCGGACACGACTGGAACGGGCTCCGATGCGCCGGTCTCTGCTGTATCTTGTGGTCTTCGCCGCCTTTGTGAATGCCGTGCCGGCGGTGCAGCAGCTTTGTCCGCCGCGGCAGGGCCCGGTCAACGACGAGTTGATGGGCTCGGGCCGCGAGACCGACGACGAGCTTTCCGGCGCGCGTCCGCAGCTTCTCGCCACCAAGCAGCCGCGCCGCCTCACCCCCTCCGACCCCGTCAGGCGCGCGATCCTCGCGGCCGAGCGCGACCTGCGCTACCGCGAGCCGGAACTCGGAGCGCTTATTAGCCTGCATAAGCCGGCGATCCGGCGCGACGACGCCGTGGGCACGATGATATGGGCCGACAACGCGATCCTCTTCAATCGCGCCTATGTCGCGAGCCTCAGCCGCGACCAGCTTTACCAGCATCTGTGGCAGATCGGCGCGGTGCTGACGACGCCCCTCTAACCCCTGGAAGTCGGGAGATCGGAAGATGGCCTTCTACGAACTGCGGCAATACCACGTGCGCCCCGGCAAGATGAACGAATGGGTCAAGATCATGGAGGAGGAGATCATCCCCTTCCAGGTATCCAAGGGAATGGTGATCTGCGGCAGCTATCGCGGCGAGACGGACCAGAGCGCCTATGTGTGGATCCGCCGCTTCGAGAGCGAGGCCCAGCGCGAGGCGCAATACAAGGCGGTCTACGAGACCGACCACTGGAAGACAAAGATCGCCCCGCGCGTTCCCGAATGCCTCGACCGCGAGAAGATGGTGGTGACCCGCCTCGTCGCGACGCCCCGCTCACCGGCGCAGTAGCTCACGCGATGGCCGAACATACAGGCTTTCCGGACATTTCGACGCGTTCGTGCGCGAAATGGTCGAGAGCGGCCGGTACGATAACGCCGAAGGCGTACGGCTGAGCGTCTTCGGGAATTGCGAACGGCGACCTGCTGGAAATACGCCGTGTCGTACACGGAGGGCAAAACCTCGTCGACCTCCTGTGATCGGCCCCGTGGCTCCGCCGCCCGTCAAATATCGTGAACGTCGACAACCCCTGGTAGGGATTTCACGGCGGCGCGAAAGCGCGGGTCTACCCTAAAGCCGCCGGGGAGAGTGATCTCGACCTCGTTGCGCGGGAGGTCGAGCACCAGTGTCACCCGACCGCGCCCGCTCGGCTCGTGGCCGAACAGGGTCTTGAGGCGCGGCAGCGCGTCGGGCTCGCCGACGAAGATGCGCAACCCGGCCGCGGCATGGGCGACGACCGCGTCGAGCGGCTCGATCTTCTGCACCGTGAGGCGCAGGCTGTCGTCGTCGTGGCGGACATCGACGGTCATGATCAGCGGATGGCCGCCGTCGAGCAGCGGCCGCGCGCCGCTCAGCACCTCGGAAAAGACCGTGACCTCGAACATCCCGCTGGTGTCGGAGAGCTGGACGAAGGCGTACCGGTTGCCGCGCGCCGAGGTCCGCTCGCGCTTGCCGACGACGATGCCGGCGAGGCGGAAGCGGGTCGAGCCGCCCGCGGCCAGCGCCGCCGGCAGGTCGCCGTAGCGGAGGATGCCGGCGCGTTCCAGGCTCTTGCCATACGGGTCGAGCGGGTGGCTCGACAGGTAGAAGCCGATCGCGTCGAACTCGAATTGCAGCCGCTCGACCGGCGGCCAATCGGCCACGACCGGAAGCGACGGCCGCGCCGCGAACCCGCTGTCGATGCCGCCGAACAGGCTCTCCTGTCGGCTTTCGCGTTCCTCGGCGGCGCGGCTGGCCTGACGCAGCAGCGTCTCCGCGGCGGCGAAAGTCTGCGCCCGGTTCGGGTTGAGGCACTCGAAGGCGCCGGCTTTGGCCAGGTTCTCGAACTGGCGCCGGTTAAAGCTCCGGGCGTCGAGCCGGCGCGAGAAGTCGAAGAGATCCTTGTATGGCCCGCCGCGGCCGCGCTCGGCGACGAGGTCGGCCATCGCCTGCGCCCCGACCCCCTTGACCGCCGCGAGCGCATACCGGACCGCCGGCTTGCCGCTCTTCGGGTCGGTCTCGACGGTAAACTCCACCCGCGAGCGATTGATGTCGGGCGGCAGCAGGGCGATCGCGAGCCGGTCGGCCTCCTGGCGGAACTGGTTGAGCTTGTCGGTATTGCCCATGTCGAGCGTCATCGACGCGGCGAGAAACTCGACCGGATGGTTGGCCTTGAGATAGGCGGTCTGGTACGCGACCAGCGCATACGGGGCCGAGTGCGACTTGTTGAACCCGTAGCCGGAGAACTTCTCCATCAGGTCGAAAACGAAATTCGCCTTCTCCTCCTCGATCCCCTTCTTCGCCGCGCCGCCGACGAAATTGGCGCGCTGTGCCACCATCTCGCTCTTGATCTTCTTACCCATCGCGCGGCGCAACAGGTCGGCGCCGCCGAGACTGTAATCGGCCATCAGCTGGGCGGCCTGCATCACCTGTTCCTGATAGGTGAAGACGCCGAATGTGTCCTTGAGGATCGGCTCCAGCATCGGGTGCGGGTAGTGCACCTTTTCGTCGCCGTTCTTGCACTTGATGTAATTGGGGATGCTGTCCATCGGGCCGGGCCGATAGAGCGCGTTCATCGCGATAATGTCTTCGAACCGGTTCGGCTTGAGCTTGCGCAGGCTGTCGCGCATGCCCGTGCTTTCAAGCTGGAACACCCCCGAGGTGTCGCCGCGGGCAATGAGGGCATAGGTCGGCGCGTCATCGAGCCGCAATTTGTCGAGGTCGAGATCGACGCCGCGGGCGGCCAAAAGCTCGGCGGTCTTTTGCAGCACGTCGAGCGTCTTCAGCCCGAGGAAATCGAATTTGACCAGGCCGGCGAGCTCGACCCATTTCATGTTGAACTGGGTCACCGGCATGTCTGAGCGCGGGTCGCGGTAGAGCGGCACCAGCTCGGAAAGCGGCCGGTCGCCGATTACGACACCCGCCGCATGGGTCGAGGCATGGCGGTAGAGGCCTTCGAGCTTGAGCGCGATCGCGATCAGCCGCCCGACGGCCTCGTCTTCGTCGCGCTGCTGCTGCAACAGCGGCTCTCCGGCGATCGCCTGTTCGAGCGTGACCGGATGCGCCGGGTTGTTCGGCACCAGCTTGCACAGCCGGTCGACCTGGCCGTACGGCATGCCAAGCACGCGGCCAACATCGCGCAGCACCGCCCGCGCCTGCAGCTTGCCGAAGGTGATGATCTGCGCGACCCGGTCGCGGCCGTATTTCTCCTGGACGTAACGGATCACCTCGTCGCGCCGCTCCTGGCAGAAATCGACGTCGAAATCCGGCATCGACACGCGCTCGGGGTTGAGGAAGCGCTCGAAGATCAGGTTGAAGCGCAGCGGGTCGAGATCGGTGATCGTCAGCGCCCAGGCGACGACCGAGCCGGCCCCCGAGCCGCGCCCCGGCCCGACCGGGATCCCCTGCCGCTTAGCCCACTGAATGAAGTCGGCGACGATCAGGAAATAGCCGGCGAAGCCCATCGAGACGATGACCTTCAGCTCGAATTCGAGCCGCTCGCGGTATGGCTCCTCCCCCTCGCCGTCGACCCCAACCTGCGCGAGGCGGGCGACGAGACCGGAGCGCGCCGCCTCGCGCAGGGCACTTTCCTCGTCCACCCCATCCGCGGTCGGGAAGGCCGGGAGGATCGGCTTGCGCGGCTGCGGGATGAAGGCGCAGCGCCGGGCCACGACCAAAGTGTTGTCGCAGGCCTCGGGGATATCGGCGAAGAGCGCCCGCATCTCGGCGGCCGGCCGGAAATAGTGCTCGGGGGTGAGACGCCGACGATCGGCTTCGGCAACCACCTTGCCTTGGGCGATACAGAGCAGCGCGTCATGAGCCTCGTAATAGCCGCGGTCGGGAAAATAGCAGTCGTTGGTCGCGACCAGCGGCACATCGTGGCGGTAGGCGAGGTCGATAAGCCCTGCCTCGGTCCGCGCCTCCTCGGGCATGCCGTGGCGGGTCAGCTCGATATAGAGACGGCCCGGAAATACCCCTTTCAACGCCGTGAGCATCGTTTCGGCGGCCCCGTCCTGGCCCTCGGCGATGAGCCGGCCGAGCGGTCCCTGGGCGCCGCCGGCGAGGCACAGAAGCCCCTCCCCGGCCCCGGCCAGGTCGTCGAGGGTCACCGCCGGGTCGGCCGTCGCCTCGCCGCCCAGATAGGAGTGGGTGACGAGCCGCAGCAGGTTGCGATACCCGGCCTCGCTCTGGACGAGGAGGATCAGCCGTTCGGGCTCCGCCGGTCCGCGCCCGTTGCGCGAGGCTTCGCCGGCGGCAAGCGCAATCTCGCAACCGACGATCGGCTGGACCCCGGCTTCGGCGCAGGCGGTCGCGAACTCGAGCGCGCCGAACAGATTGCCGGTGTCGGTGACCGCGACGGCCGGCATCTTGTTGGCCTTGCACAGCCCGACCAGCTCCTTGACCTTGATCGCCCCGGCCGAGAGCGAATAAGCGGTGTGGACGCGCAGATGAATGAATTCGGCGAGCGGCATGGCGCCAGCATCGTCAAAAACGGCGATGCTATCCAGCCCTGAGCTTGCCGCCGTCGACCACCACGGTGCGGTCGAGGCGGGCGGCCAATTCCAGGTTATGGGTCGCGATCAGCGCGGCGAGACCGCTCGCCCGGACGATCTCGATCAGGTTGCCCATCACCGAATCGGCGGTGTCGTGGTCGAGGTTGCCGGTCGGCTCGTCGGCGAGCAGCACCGCCGGGTCGTTGGCGAGGGCGCGGACGATCGCGACGCGCTGCTGCTCGCCGCCGGAAAGCCGCGCCGGGCGATGCGT
>DASUIE010000329.1:0-2690 GCA_036273175.1 Allostellaceae bacterium | reverse complement strand
TCCTCGCCGAGCGCTGGGTGCACGCGCACGGCTGCCGCCGCTGGTTCAACCTGCTGCGGGACACCGTCTCCCACCGCATCCTCGCCGCCTACCGCATCGACGACCCGCCGCCGGATCATGGCGTTTGACCGTCCACAACATTCTCCCTTTCCGCCATCGGGGGAGCGGGCCGGGGTGAGCGACTGTCTGGGGTGTCAAGCGGGATTGGCGATTTGGCGTCGTGCATCGCGGGCTTTGGCGTTGAGGCGGACGAGGAGTTTGTGGGCGAGGGCGACGCGGACGACCTTTTTCGGCTTGCCGGCGTCGGTCAAACGGCGATGGAAGGCGGCGAAATCGGGGTTGTGGCGGCGCACCACCTCGGCGACGACGAAGAGGATCGAGCGGACGTCGGCGCGGCCGCCGCGGACCGGCCGATTGCCGCTGAATTTGCCGCTGTCGCGGGCGATCGGGGCGAGGCCGGCGAGCTTGCCGACGGCCTTGTTGGAGAGGGTGCCGATCTCGGGCAGTTCGGCCAGGAGGCGGGCCACGGTGCGGTCGGCGACGCCCTTGATCTCGCGGAAGGCCTGGTCGAGCCCGCGCCACAGCGGATCGGTTTGGATCAGGGCGGCGACCTCCTCGCTGATGGCCTTGATCTGGCGCGCGATGAGGCTGAGCAGCTCGGTGCAGGACTGGAGCACTGTCGGTTCGGTGACAAGGCGATGCTGGTTGTGCTGGCCGACGCGCAATTCGGTGAGCTGGCGCAGCCGGGTGACCAGCGCTGCCAGCCGCTGCTGGGTGGCACCGGCCGGCGGTTGCGGCGCGACCCGCTTGACCTCGGCGAACCAGGCGATGACGCCGCTGTCGATGCGGTCGGTCTTCTCCAGAAAACCCATCGCCTCGGCAAACCGGCGCACCGCCCGCGGGTTGAGGATGGCCGCCGGAATGTCCTCGGCCCACAGCAGGGCGAAGAGGAGCCTCTCGTACCCGCCGGTCGCCTCCATCGCGACCAGGCCGACCTGATGCTCCCTGCAGAAGGCGGCCAGTTCGGCCACGCCGGCGGCCTCGTTGGCAAAGCGTCTGGTCACTCCGTCGCGGCCGAGCCGGGCATCGAGCGTGCCGGCCGAGACATCCACTCCACAGATGAGGTTCGTCACGGTAACCTGCCTTGTCCATGCGATCGACAATCGAGCGACTGTTCGGTCGTGCGTGACGGGGCGGCAGGCGGTCCCAAGGCTCACCCGCGGTTGTCGCCGGAGGAGGCACGGGCGCCGCGCGCCGCGCGCGGGGTCGGGTGGCCACCCGACCCCGCGCAGCGCCGCACCCACCACACATCGGCGCCAAATGCCAGATACAAGGGGGCGGCCGGCGGTATGGACGCTCGCGCCCTCACCCGGCGCACCGGTGGCGTGTCACCCTCTCCCGCAGTGCGGGAGAGGGTTATCGCGGCCGGACCGCCTTGAAGCGGAGGCGGACGTAATCGGCGATCCAGGTGCCGGTTTCATCGACCAGCACCGGGCGCAACAGGTCGATGACCTCGCTGCGGGCGAGGGCGCGGTCGGCCGGCGGCAGCGGCGCGAAGAAGTCCTCGGTGAAATTGTCGAGCCAGGCGTCGATGCCGCTTTGCAGCACCGTCGGGCGCGGGTGGATCGCGATCTCCTCGACCCGGAAACCGGCCGCTTCGAGCTTTTCCCGGTAGGCGGCGGCGGACGGGAAATACCACGGTTTCAGCCGGTGCGCGTCGAGGCCGCGGCGGCCGAGCACGGCGGCGAACGCCACCATGATCGCGGCGGTGTTGTTGTGCCCGCCCATCTCGGCGACAAAGCGGCCGCCCGGCTTCAGAGCGCGGTATACCCCAGCGATCACCGACTCCGGCGGCTGCATCCAGTGCAGCGCCGCGTTGGAAAAGACCGCGTCGAATTCGGCGTCGAAGGCGAGGCTCTGCCCCGGCACGACGCGCGCGTCGATGCCCTTGGCGCGCGCCGCCGCGACCATGTCGGGCGCCGCATCCACGGCCACCGCCTCGGCGCCGGCGGCAAGCAACTTCTCGGTCAGCGCCCCGTCGCCGCAGCCGACATCGAGAATGCGCTCGCCCGCCCGTGGCGCCAGCAATTCCAGCACCGGCGCGCCGAGGTTCGGCACGAAATGCGCCGTCTCGGCATAACGTTGGGCCGACCAGTCCTGGCGGGAGAGCCGCACCATTACCCGGCACTCGCTGCTTCGGCGCGGCGGCGGAGGGCGGACAAGGTCGTGCGGGTCGAGATCATCTCGGGGTCCATGCGCAGTTCGATGATGGCGGGTCGGCGCGCCGCCACGGCCGCCTCGAAGGCCGGCGCGAATTCCTCGGTGCGGCTGACGGCGGTGCCGAAGCAGCCGTATGCCGTAGCGAGCGCGGCGAAATCGGGGTTGCGCAGCGCGGTGCCGACGACCCGGCCGGGAAAGCGGCGCTCCTGGTGCATGCGAATCGTGCCGTACATCGCATTGTTGAACACCAGGATGATCGGCGCGCCGCCCTCGGCGAGCGCCGTCGCCAGTTCCTGCCCGGTCATCATAAAGCCGCCGTCGCCGCAGAAGCCGACGACGATGCGGCCGGGATGCGCGATGCTGGCGGCGACCGCCGCCGGTACGCCATAGCCCATCGCACCGCTGGTCGGCCCCAATTGCCGGCCAGGCCGGCGGTATTGCAGGAAGCGGTTGGGCCAGCCGCTGAAATT
>DASUIE010000328.1:0-2898 GCA_036273175.1 Allostellaceae bacterium | reverse complement strand
GAGCCGAGCTCGCCGCCGTGACCTGGCCCGAATCGCTCGGATCGGGCGGAGTCCTGCGGCTGCGCGTCGCGCCGGCCCATGCGCTCGAATTGCAGCATCGCGCGCCGCTCGTCGTCGAGCGGGTCAACGCCTATTTCGGCCGCGAGGTGGCGACCCGCCTCGCGCTCGTTCAGGGCCCCCTGCCCTTCGCCCCGCCGCGCCGCCCGGCGGAGACCGCGATTCCCGCCGCCGCGGAGGAAGCGCTCGATCGCCGACTCACCGATGTCGCCGACTCGGAGCTGCGCGCCGCCCTTGCCGGGCTGGGCCGGGCGATCCTGGCAACCCCCGAACGCGAAGGCTGAGCGCCGCTGGTGATTGCACACCCTCTCTCAACCCTCTAACATCAACATCTGGTAGCGAGGTCGCCCCCATGCGGGAAATCTGGTTGGCTTTAGCCGTTTTCGCGTCGCTTGCCGCGGCGTCCCCCGCCATTGCCCAAGCCCCGCCCGGCAAGGAGGCGGCGGCGCTCGCCGTCACCGGCGACGACCGCATCCTCGGCAACAAGGACGCGCCGATCACCATCGTCGAGTACGCTTCGCTGACCTGCCCGCACTGCATGCATTTCGACACCGAGGTTCTGCCCAAGCTGAAATCGAAGTGGATCGACAGCGGCAAGGTGCGGCTGATCCTGCGCGACTACCCGCTCGACGCGGTCGCGCTGAAGGCCGAGATGGTGGCCCGCTGCGCCCCGCCGGCGAAGTTCTACCCGTTTATCAACGCGCTGTTCGAGAACCAGGAGAAATGGGCGACGGCGAAAGATCCCCAGGCGGAACTTCAGAAACTGGCGATGCTCGGCGGGATGACGCCCAAGCAGTTCAGCGACTGCGTGGCCGATAAGGCGCTGGAGACCAAGATCGTCAACAGCCGCCTCACCGCCTCGAAGGAGCTCGGCGTCAACTCGACCCCGACCTTCTTCGTCAACGGCACCAAGTTCGAAGGCGCTCCGACCGAGGAGGCGTTCGACGAGCTCCTGTCCAAGATGACCGCCAAATAGCGATGCCTCGATGCAGGTAGAGCGGCTCCGCCTCGCCGGGTTCAAATCCTTTGTCGACCCGACCGAATTGGCGATCGGTCCGGGGCTGACCGGGATCGTCGGGCCGAATGGCTGCGGCAAGTCGAACCTCGTCGAGGCGCTGCGCTGGGTGATGGGCGAGGCGTCGGCGCGGCGGCTGCGCGGCGGCGAGATGGACGACGTGATCTTCGCCGGCTCGACGGCGCGTCCGGCGCGCAACATCGCCGAGGTGTCGCTGACCCTCGACAACGCCTCCCGCGACGCGCCGCAGGGGCTCAACGAGCACGATGCGATCGAGGTCAGCCGCCGCATCGAGCGCCATTCCGGCTCGTCCTACCGCATCAACGGCCGCGAGACCCGCGCCCGCGACGTGCAGCTCCTGTTCGCCGACGCCGCGACCGGCCCGCATTCGGGCGCGCTGATCGGCCAGGGGCGCATCGGCGCGCTGGTCGACGCCAAGCCGTCCGAGCGCCGCGTGCTGCTCGACGAGGCGGCCGGGACCGCCGGGCTGCACGCGCGCCGCCACGAGGCCGAGCTCAAGCTGAAGGCGGCGGAGGACAATTTGCTCCGCGTCGACGACGTGATCGCGACCCTGGCGGCGCAGCTCGAAGGCCTCAACAAGCAGGCCAAGCAGGCCCAGCGCTATCGCCGGCTCGGCGAGCACATCCGCCGCGCCGAGGCGCAGATGCTCGACGCCCGCTGGCATGCCGCCGAAACCGATTCGGCCGCCATCGCCGCCGAGCTGCGCGGAGCCGAGCGGGAGGTTGCGGCGGCGGTCGAGCGCGCCCTCTCCGAGGAACGGCTGCGCGAGAAGGCCGAGGCGGAAGTGCCGCCGCTGCGGCTCGCCGAAGCGTCCGCGAGCGCCGCCGTGCAGCGCATCGCCCATGCCCGCGAGACGCTGGAGCAGGAGCTCGCCCGCGCCGTCGCCGCCCGTGCCGAGGCCGAGCGCCGCCTCGCCCAGATCGCCGACGACGTCGCCCGCGAAACGACGCATCTCGGCGATGGCGACTCGGCGCTGGCGCGGCTCGCCGACGAGCGCCGGGTGCTGGAGCACGGCCAGCGCGCCGATGACGGGGCGATCAAGCAGGCGACCGCGCGGCTCGACGAGGCCGCCGCGCAGCTCGCCGTCGCCGAGAACGGCCTGTTGCAGATGACCGAGGCCTGCGCCACCGGCGAAGCCCGCCGCGCCTCGCTCGACCGCGAGCGGCGCGACCTCGGCGAACGGCGCTCTCGCCTGGAAGCGCGCCTCGCCGACGGCGCGGCCCAGCGCGGCTCGCTCGCGGCGGCGCTGGTGCCGCAGGACGACCTCGCCCGGCTCGAAAGCGCCGCCTCAGCCGCCGCAGCCGAGATCGAGATGCGCCGCGGCGAAGCCACGCTCCGCGCCGACGCGCTCGCGGCGTGCCAAGCCGCCGAGGCCGAGGCGGTCGACGCCGCGAATACCGCGGAGCGCGCCCTCGCCCGGCTCAAGGCCGAATCGGAGGCGCTGGCGAGCCTCCTCGTGACGCCGGCCAAGAGTTCCGCCCCCTCGGTGCTATCGCAGCTCGATGTCGCGGAAGGGTTCGAGGCCGCGGTCGCGGCGCTGTGCGACGGCGAGCTGACCCTGCCGGTGCTGGGCGATGGCGACGCGGCGGCCGGTTGGGTCGAGCTCGGCCCGCTCGCCGACCCGCCGCGCCTGCCGGACGGGGCGCAGCCGCTCGCCGTTTCCGGTCCCGCCGCCCTGGGGAGGCTGCTCGGCCAATCCGGCTGGGTCGAAAGCGAGGAGGCCGGCAAGCGGCTGCAGCCGGCGCTGCTTCCCGGCCAAAGCCTCGTCGACCGCGACGGAAGGCTGTGGCGCTGGGACGGGTTCA
>DASUIE010000327.1:0-5221 GCA_036273175.1 Allostellaceae bacterium | reverse complement strand
GATCGACGCTGCGCTGAAGGCGATCGGCGAGTAGGATGGGCGGGTGAGGAGGACATGCCGATGATGACGCCACGCCAGGCCGCGTTCCGCGCCGACTACCGAACCCGAATCTCGCCCTGGTATAGCGGGACCCTGCATGTGGTGGTGATCGCGGTGCTCGGCGTCGCGACGATTTGGTATGCGGCCGGCCACGTCCATGCGCCGCGCTGGACCGACTGGCTGATCGTTCCGGCCACTTTCCTCGGCTGCAACATCTTCGAATGGGCGCTGCACCGCTTCCTGCTGCATCGCCCGGTGCCCGGGTTCATGGGCATCTACAAGCGGCACACGCTGGCGCACCACCAGTTCTTCACCGACCATGAAGTCAGCTTCGACGACACCCGCGACTTCCGCATCACCTTCTTCCCGCCCTATGCGCTGAGCGTCTTCATCTGCATATCGGCGGCGGGAGCCTGGGTGGTCGGCCTCATATGGTCGGACAACGCCGCGTGGCTGCTGGTCTGCACGACGGCTGGAATGTACCTCAACTACGAGTTCTTCCACTGGGGCTGCCACGTCAAGGACGACCGCATCATCCGTCACATCCCGCTGATGAACACGATCCGGCGGCACCACATCGCCCATCACAACCAGTCGATCATGATGGGCACCAACATGAACCTGACCTACCCGATCGCCGACTGGCTGTTCGGCACGACGGATCTCGACCGCGGGTTGCTCGGTCATGTCTTCAACGGCTGCGACACGCGCCATGTGAAGCGCGACCTGAAAAAGGCGCGCAACACCGCCGCCGATTCGCGGCTTGCCCGGGCCTAGCGCATGGCGACGCACGTCAAGCGCTCGATGCCGTCGCTGGTCGGCGGCATCTTTACCGGGATCGTCGCCTTCGTGCTGTGGCTGCTGCTGTTCGGCGCGTCCAGCGTTCCGATGCTGGCCCTTGGCGCCGTGCTTTCCGGAGCGCTCGGCGCCTGGATACGGCTCGCCGACCTGTAATCCCAACCTCAAGGTGCTTCGATGAAGGTAACCGGCATTCGCTCTGGCATCGTCAACCTGCCCGCCGACGAGCCTCTCGCCGGCGCGGCGGCGAACCCCAGCGGCAAGCGCCCCATCGTTTGGGTCCGCGTCGCCAGCGATGCCGGCGAGGGGATCGGCGTCGCCTATTTCGGCGGCGCGCTGACCGGCACGCTGCGGCATGCGATCGACGAGCTGGGCGCGCTCGCGGTCGGCGAGGACGCGCACCGCGTCGAGGGCATCCATGCCAAGTGGAAGAACGCGGCGGGCGGTTCGGCGGGGCCGGGCGGCGTGTACAATCTGGCGATCTCGGCGCTGGACATGGCGCTGTGGGACATCCGCGGCAAGGATTTGAACCAGCCGCTGTGGAAGCTGCTGGGCGGCGGGCGCGACCGCGTGCCGACCTATGCCTCGGGCGCGCTGATGCGCGAGCTGTCGCTCGACCGGGTCGTCAAGGCGGCGGCGACGCTCAAGGACAAGGGCTGGAAGGAGATGAAGACCCAGCTCGCGCTGCCCGGGGAGACCAACCCGCGCACCGAGGTCGAGCGCATGGTCAAGATCCGGGAGGCGATCGGTCCCGACATCAAGCTGATGTGCGACATCAACCAGCGCTGGCGGCCCGAGCAGGCGGTCGATATCGGCAAGCGGGTGGAGGATGCCGGGGTCGGGCTGTTCTGGCTCGAGGACGTCACTACCGCGGACGATTTCGCCGGCCTGGCGCGGGTGTCCGATGCGCTGTCGACGCCGGTCGCCGGCGGCGAATACGTCTGGGGCATCGTGCCGTTCCGTCACATGATGGAGGCGCGCTCGGTCGATGTGCCGATGGTCGATCTGGTGCGGGTCGGCGGCATCACCCAGTGGCTCAAGGTCGCCGGGATGGCCGAGGCCTTCAACCTGCCGGTCGTCAGCCATCTGATTCCGGAGGTGCATGTGCACCTGATCGGGGCGATCCCGAACGGGCTGACCGTCGAGTACATGCCGTGGCTGGGCCACATGTTCAAGGAAGTCCCGGTGCAGCAAGGGGGCGAGTTGGCGATGCCGACGAAGCCGGGGCTCAGCCTCGAATTCGACCAGGCGACGCTCGACAAGTACGCGGCGTGACGGCAATGCGGGTCGCGGCGCTGATGGCGTTGCTGCTGCTGGCGGGGTGCCACGGCGGGATGCTCGATGCGATCTATCCGGGCACGCTTGGCCACGACCCGCCGCCGGCGGAAAACCTGCCGCCGCAGGACCAAGGTATGGAGCATCGATAGGGAGGCGGCCATGAAGATCGCATCGCTCGAAACCGATATCGTCCTGTTGCCCAACGACGAGCCGCTCGCCGGGCTCTCGGAGAACGCGAACGCGAAGAACCCGATCGTCACGCTGCGCCTCAGAACCGACGATGGGATCGAAGGGCTGGGCGTCGCCTATTTCGGCGGGGCGATCACCAAGACGCTGCGCCATGCGATCGACGAGCTGGGGGCGCTGACGATCGGCGACGACCCGCTGCGGCTCGAAGGGATCGCGGCGAAGCTGCGCGCCGCGGCTGGCTCGGCGGGGCCAGCCGGTATCCTGACGATGGCGATGTCGGCGATCGACGTCGCGCTGTGGGACATCAAGGGCAAGGCGCTCGGCCAGCCGCTGTGGAAGCTGCTCGGCGGCGGGCGCGACAAGATCGCCACCTATGCCAGCGGGGCTCTGCGCCGCGGGCTCAAGCTCGAGGAGGCGGTGACGGCCGGCGAGCGGCTGAAGGCCAAGGGCCACCGCCAGACCAAGATGCAGCTCGGCCTCCCCGGCGTCACCAGTCCGGCGCGAGAGGTCGAGCAAGCCAAGCTGATCCGCCAGGCGGTCGGGCCCGAGATGGATTTGATGTGCGACATCAACCAGCGCTGGCGGCCCGAGCAGGCGATCGATATCGGCCGCCGCGTCGAGGATGCCGGGGTCGGGCTCTACTGGCTGGAGGACGTGACGACCCACGACGACTATGCCGGCCTTGCCCGGGTCACGGCGGCCTTGTCGACGCCGGTCGCCGGCGGCGAGTACCTCTACGGGATCGTCCCGTTCCGCCACATGATCGAGGCACGCTCGGTCGACATCGTGATGATCGACCAGGTGCGCTCGGGCGGGATCACTCCGTGGCTGAAAATCGCCGGCATGGCCGAGGCCTTCAACCTGCCCGTCGTCAGCCACGGCGTGCCGGAAATCCATGTCCACCTCGTCGGCGCGGTGCCGAATGGGCTCACGGTCGAGTACATGCCGCGGCTGTTCCACCTGTGGGAGGCGGTGCCGGAGCCGGTCGACGGGATGCTGGCGATGCCGACCACGCCCGGGCTCGGCCTCAAATTCGACGAGAGCGCGTTCCGCAAGTACCGCGCCTAAGCCTAGCGGAACATCCTCCCTTCCGGCGGCATGCCCATCAGCATCTGGCCGACCGTCTCGAAATGGATCGGGCGGCCCTGGCCCTGCTGGGTCCCGGCGTGGATGTCGCGCATGCGCCGCTCCAGCGGGTTCGACTCGAAAATCGCCGAGGCGCCGGCGGCGTGATAGACGGTCGCCACCACGTCGCGCGCCTGATGGATCGCCCAGGTCGCCGCGAGGCGCAGCTCGGGGTGGTGCTCGGCGCCGATGCGGCCGGTGCGCTGGGCCTCCTCCCACATCTCGCCGACCACCCCGCGCAGATACGCGCGGGACGAGCGCAGCTTCGCCCAGCACTGCGAGACCTGCGCCTGGATCACGTTGTTGGTGCGCAGCGTGCCCTTCGACCCGCGGGGGATCTTGTCGCGGGCGATCTCGATGAACGATTCGTAGGCGCCGCGCGCGATCCCCAAGGACACGTGCGAAAAGCTCATCGCGTAAATCATGCCGCTGGTGAACTGATAGAGCGGGCTCGGCTCGCGCCGCTCGGCATCGTTGTCGCGCGAGGCGGTATAGGCCTCGCGGACGAAATGGTCCTCGAACTTGTAGCTGTCGCTGCCGGTGCCGCGCAGGCCGAGCACCTGCCAGTTGTCGATGACCGTCGCCTCCTTTTTGGGAACGAGCATCGTGCGGGTAACCTGCCGTCCGTTCGGGCCGAGGCGTGGGCTGCCGTCCGCCTCGAAGACCGGGCAATGCGCGCCGAGCCAGGTGGCGTGCCGGCTGCCGGTCGCGAAGCCCCATTGCCCGGTGACGCGGTAGCCGCCCTCGGCGGCGACGCATCTGCCGGCCCCCGGAAGCTCGGGACCCCAGGCGAGGATGCCGCGCGGGCCGCCGAACACATCCTTGGCGATCTCGTGCGCCAGGTACGGCGCGGTCATCGAACAGCCGGAATTCTGACCGAGAGACCAGGCGCAGCTGCCGTCGCCGGTCGCCAGCTCCTCCAACACGGCGGTATAGACCAGCGGGCTCAGCTCGTGGCCTCCGATCGACTTCGGCAGCAGCATCTTGAAAATGCCGCGCCGAACCATCGCCTCGACGATCTCGTCGGGCAGCTCGCGGCGACGCTCGATCTCGTCGCCCTGCTCGCGCAGCATCGGCACAATCTCGCGGGCACGGCCGAGCCAGTCCTGCATCGCCGTATCGCCGCGCGGCTCAACCGTATCCATCGCGTCCTCCCCCGGCTGTCGCCAGCCTTACGCGCCTATTCTGCCGGCATCGCGCCCGCATGTGAAATGCCGAGCATGCATCGCCGGCCATACAAGCGGGCGATTGCGCAAGACGGCGCGACGGCGCTCTTTTAACAGGAGGCCACCTGCTGTTATCCTCCTGTTACCGATTGCCATAACAGGAGGTATGCCGCCTCCTGTAACGACTCTCGAAACGACGATGCCTGTTATCCCTGTTATCCGTGGCGATTTAACAGGGCTAACTGGGTCGATGTTTAGGTCGATTACTGTGCGTACCGAGATCATGCGAGAAATGTTTACTCGCGAATTATGGCAATTTTGCCGTGGCTCTTAAGGAGCGGCAGTCACGTTCCCATCGGCAACGCGACTCATGCCGTTGAGGTCGTGGAGGGTAATACGCTGCCGATGGGTCACCAGCCGACCCATCTCCTGCCATCCCGTCAGAATTCGGCTGGTCGTCGCGGGCCCGTCTACACCACCGCCGGCCTCGGCCGCGAGCCGGCAGGACATGCGCGATGCGACGCTCCACCCGCAGCAACCCGACCTCGCGAAGCCGCTCCTGCATGTCGCGAAGCCGGGCGCCGATAATTCGCACCATGTTCAGCGCGATCGGGGGATGTCGCGCC
>DASUIE010000326.1:0-9685 GCA_036273175.1 Allostellaceae bacterium | reverse complement strand
CCAAGTACCCGAACAAATTCGCGATCCTCGGCCATTTCCCGGTCGACAAGCCCGAAAGCCGCGACCTGATCGCCGGCTGGAAGCAGCGGCCCGGCGAACTGGGCCTGCGTTTTGCCTGGCTGCAGCCGAACCAGGCGAGCTGGGCGACCGACGGCACCGCCGACTGGGTGTGGCCGGCCGCCGAGAAAGCCGGAATCCCGGTCGCGCTGATGGCGTCGAATTTCCTGCCCACGGTCGGGCAGATCGCCGAGCGCCACCCCGGCCTCAAGCTGATCGTCGACCATTACGGCCGCAACCGGAACGGCATGGACGACGAGGCGCATTCGAACCAGCCGGTGCTGCTCGGCCTCGCCAAATACAAGAACGTCGCGATCAAATGCACCGGCGCGCCGGGCAATTCGAGCCACTCCTACCCGTTCAAGAACATCCACAAATACACCGAGCAGATTTTCGACGCGTTCGGCCCGGAGCGGATGTTCTGGGGCACCGACATCACCCGCATGCCCTGCTCGTGGCGGCAATGCGTGACGATGTTCACCGAGGAGATGCCGTTCCTTAAAGGCCGCGACCTGGAGCTCGTGATGGGCCGCGCGCTGTGCGACTGGATCGGCTGGAAGATTTAGGGGAGAAACCGCCATGCTGATCGTCGACGCACAGGTCCATATCTGGTCGGCCGGACCGCCGGGGAACCCCGCGCACCGGCAGGTCAACTCCTACACCGCCGAAGAATGCATCCGCGACATGGACGAGGCCGGGGTCAGCGCCTGCCTCTTGCACCCGCCGGGCTGGGACCCGAACTCGGGGAAAATCTCGGAAGAGGCGGCGGCGAAATACCCGACCCGCTTCGCCATCCTCGGCAACTTCCCGCTCGACAAGCCCGAAAACCGCAGCCTGCTCGACACGTGGAAGCAGCGGCCTGGCATGCTCGGACTGCGCTATGCCTTTACCGCGCCGCATCAGGCGAACTGGATGACCGACGGCACGATGGACTGGCTGTGGCCGGCGGCCGAGAAGGCCGGCATCCCGATCGCGCTGATCGCCGGCGACCGGCTGCCGCTGATCGGGCAGATCGCGGAGCGGCATCCAGGGCTCAAAATCCTGATCGACCACTACGCCCGCGTCCGCGGCGGCAACGACGACGCGGCGCACGGCAACCAGCCGCGGCTCCTCGCCCTCGCCAAATACAAGAATGTCGGGGTCAAGTGCACCGGCGCGCCGGGCAATTCGAGCCAGCCCTATCCCTACCGCAACATCCACAAATACACGCAGCAGATCGTCGAGGCCTTCGGCCCGGAGCGCAGCTTCTGGGGCACCGACATCACCCGCATGCCGTGCTCGTGGAAAGAGTGCCGGACGATGTTCACCGAGGAGATGCCGTGGCTCAAGGGCCGCGACCTCGAAATGGTGATGGGCCGCGGGGTGTGCGACTTCCTGGGATGGAAGCTGCCGGGATAGCGAAGCCTTACGACTGGGTAATGGAGTCCGGGTCGATCACGTCGGCGCAGGCATCGGTCGGCGCGGCGGCGACGTGGCCGACGAGAGGCACCGCCTTGATCGCGCCGGAGCCGATCCGGCACGGCGCCGCGACGACGCCGCAACCGCTCAGCGCCGCCGCCAAGGCGACGATCAACAGGTAGCAGGGCTTCATGCTGCTGAAACAAATTCGGGCACGCGCCGGTTCCAGGCCGATTTGTGCACGTCCCGGTAGAGGAACCAGTGGAGCGCGGACGCGGTTAGCGGTCGAGGCTGCGAGGGACCCGTCATGCCGGAACGCAACATTTCGACACCGACTGAGGCGAGAGCCGGCTCCAAGGAAGGCGTCGTACGCTACGTCCTCGGTATCTCGCTCGCCCTCTCCATCATCGCGATCGCTATCGTCTACTTCGTCGTCGTTTGACGGCGCCGGCGCGCTCGGTCGGTTTCGATGAACAAGAAAGAGCTGGCCGTCAAGGCGATGTTCCCGATGGAGAAGGCCGCGGCGGATGGCGGCTGGCCGGCCGCCGCCGACGCCCTGTTCGCCACCGTCGCCGAAGCGCTCAGACGGGGTGAGCGCATCGAAATCAGGGGTTTCGGAACATTTTCGGTGAATGAGACCAAAGCGCGCAACGGCCGCAACCCGCGCACGGGCCAGCCTGTCAAAATTCCGGCCGGGCGGCGGGTCAGGTTCAAGCCAAGCAAGACGCTGCTGGGGTAGCCCGCCGGTCGGCCTCATTTGTCAATTCGGTAGCGGCACCGTGGCAAACCGCGGAAACTGGCGCTCCCGAGCGAGGATACCCGATGGCCGATCTAGCCCCGATCCCCTACCCCGACGCCAAGCTTCGCGCGATCCTCGAACGGGTGCGCACGATCGCGATGGTCGGCGCTTCGACGAACTGGAACCGGCCCAGCTACTTCGTGATGAAGTACCTGCAGGGCAAAGGCTATCGGGTGATCCCGGTCAACCCGACGGCCGCCGGGCAGACGCTGCTCGGGGAGACGGTCTACGCCTCGCTGCGCGACCTGCCCGATCGGGTGGACATGATCGATGTGTTCCGCCCGGCGAGCGAGGCGGGCGCGATCGTCGACGACGCGATCGCGATCGGGGCGCCGGTCGTGTGGCTTCAGCTCGGCCTGCGCAACGACGAGGCCGCCGCCAAGGCGGAGGCCGCCGGCATCGAGATGATCATGAACCGCTGCCCGAAAATCGAGTTCGGGCGGCTCGGCGGCGAACTGTCATGGAGCGGGGTCAATAGCGGGATCATCCAGAACCGCGCGCCGGTTGCGCCCCGGCCGCGCCGGATCAAGGACCGGCCGGCGGCTTCGCTCAACCTGACCTACGGGTTCGAGACTCGCTCGATCCACGCCGGCGCCGCGCCAGACCCGACCACCGGCGCGCGCTCGACCCCGATCTACCAGACGACGGCCTATGTCTTCGACGATGTCGACCACGCAGCCTCGCTCTTCAACCTGCACAATTTCGGCTACATCTACTCGCGCCTCACCAACCCGACCGTCGCGGTGCTCGAAGAGCGCGTCGCCAATCTCGAAGGCGGGCGCGCCGCCGTCGCCTGCGCCTCGGGCCATGCGGCGCAATTCCTTACCTTCTTCACGCTGCTCGACGCCGGCTCGTCGTTCCTCGCCTCGCGCAACCTCTATGGCGGGTCGCTGACCCAATTTGGCCTGAGCTTCAAAAAGCTCGGCTGGCATTGCGATTTCGTCGACCCGACCGACCCTGGGAATTTCCGCAAGGCGCTGAAGCCCGAGCACAAGGCGATCTTTCTCGAGTTGCTCGCCAACCCCGGCGGGATCGTCGTCGATATCGAGAAAGTCGCCGCGATCGCGCACGAGGCCGGCATTCCGCTGATCGTCGACAATACGCTGGCGACGCCGTACCTCTGCCGGCCGTTCGATTTCGGCGCCGACATCGTCTGCCACTCGACCACCAAGTTTCTGTCGGGGCATGGCGCGGCGCTCGGCGGCATCGTCGTCGAGAGCGGCCGGTTCGACTGGAGCCAGGGCAACAAATTCCCGTCGCTGACCGACCCGGAGCCGGCCTATCATGGGCTCAAATTCTTCGAGAATTTCGGCGACTTCGCCTTCACCACGAAAGCACGGGCGGTGGCGCTCAGGGATTTCGGCCCGGCCCTGGCGCCGATGAACGCGTTCCTGACGATCACCGGGATCGAAACGCTGCACGTGCGCATGGACCGGCATGTCGAGAATTCCCGCAAGGTGGCCGAATTCCTCGCCGTGCATCCGAAGGTCGCCTGGGTCTCCTATGCCAGCCTCAAGGACAGCCCGTACCGCGCGCTCGCCGACAAATACCTGCCGAAGGGCGCCGGCGCGGTCTTCACCTTCGGCGTCAAGGGCGGCTACGACGCCGGCGTCAAGCTCGTCGAGAACGTGCGGCTGTTCTCGCACCTCGCCAATATCGGCGACACGCGCAGCCTGATCTTGCACCCGGCCTCGACGACGCACCGCCAGCTCACCGACGCCCAGCGCGAGGCGGCCGGCGCCGGCCCGGATGTCGTCCGCCTGTCGATCGGGCTCGAAACCGCCGACGACCTGATCCGGGATTTGGACGAGGCGCTGGAGGCGTAGACGCCGCCCCACCAGCCATCCCCTTGGCCGGGCTTGACCCGGCCATCCACGTTCTCAGGCGATCTGATCATATAGATCGGTCCAATCGGGATTGTCGCGGTGGATGAGCCTCACTTTCCACGCTCGCGGCCAGTGCTTGATGTTCATCTCTCGCTGTTTAGCCAGCAATATCGTCTCGTGCCGCTCGGCATACACGAGGCGCTTCAGCCCATATTTCTTCGTAAAGCCGTCGATTACACCGGTACGATGTTCCCAAACGCGGCGAACAATGTCCGCGGTCGCGCCGACGTACAAGGTTCCGTCGCGCCGATTGGTCATGATGTACACCCAGCGGCCGACGGTTATCCGGCCACCTGCCTTGATACCTTCCACCATAAAGGCGTGGGTGGCCGGGACAAGCCCGGCCACGGGGATCGGGGAGGCGTAGACGCCGCCCCACCTCCGCGTGCTACCGTGCCGGGGATACCCATCCCCCCACGAAAAACCGGAGGAAACCATGGCCCAGTCACAGCCCACTTCCGCGCGCGACGCCGTCCGGGCGACCGTTCCCGACCTGATCGGCTATACCGAGAAATGGCTGTTCGGCGAGGTGTGGGAGCGCCCGCAACTGGCGAAGCGCGACCGCAGCCTGATCGTCGTCGCGACCCTGATCGCGCTTGGCCGCGAGAAGCAGCTCGTCGGTCATCTCGAACGCGCGCTGCAGAACGGGCTCACCAAGACCGAGCTCAGCGAGGTCATCACCCACCTCGCCTTCTATGCCGGCTGGCCGGCGGCGATGACAGCGGCGCTGGTCGCCAAGGACGTGTTCGAGAAGCATTGACCGGCACCCCCGGCGTCACCCGCAGAGGCCTCCTGTGGCTTGCCGGGGCGCTTGGCCTCGGCGGGCTGCAGCGGGCGCGGGCCGCCGAGGCGCCGGGGAACCTGCTCGCCGCGCCGCTGTCGCTGGGCGGCGAGTGGGCGACCGCGGCGCCCGGCCCGGCACTGCCTGTCGTCGCCAGGATGCGCGAGGCTTGCCTGTCGGGCGTAAGGCTCCTGTCCGACCGCCAGCCCCGGCGGCTGCGCGTCGATCGGCACGGCACCGGCCCGCCCTCGGTCTGGCTCCAGACACGCGATCCCGACCTGGCCGTGGTCAATGTCGATGTGCCGGCGCATGACTGGCCGCGGCTGGCCTATCAGTTCGGCCACGAGCTGGGGCACGTGCTGTGCAACTCGTGGGGCTGGGGCTCGAAGCCGCGGCTGCCGTGCCAATGGCTCGAAGAATCGATGGTGGAGGCGCTGTCGCTGCATGGGCTCGGGCGGCTCGCCGACAGTTGCGAAGCGGCCCCGCTCTTCCCCGACGGCCGCCTGTTTCCGGCGACGCTGCGCAAATACCGGCGATTTCTGCTGGACCGCTATATCGCGGCCGGGGGCGTTCCGGCCGGCCCCCCGATCGCCGGCTGGTTTCAGGCGACGCGGGCGGCGCTGGAGAAAAACAATGGCCTCGCCAAGTTCGAGGGGCCGGCGATCGTCGCGCTGGTCGCGCTGCTCGACGCCGACCGGCGCCATATCGAGGATTACGGCGCGCTCAACCGCTGGCCTGGTCGAAGCGCCGTGCCGTTCGAGGAGTATCTGCGGCTGTGGCGGGCGAGCTGCGCCGAGCTTGGCGCGCCGGGCCGATTGCCGGCGCGGCTCGCGGCGATGCTAGACGTCCGCTAGCACCCGCTCGAACACGCCGGAGAAGGAGTTGCCGCGGCATCCCGACTCGTCGAGCGCAACGGTCTTGCCTTCCGAGCCCAGCCACTTGGTGAGGCCGGCCTCGGTCAGCATCTGCGGGTGGCCCTGGTGCGGCGGGATGTCGATCCACTCGAACAGGCGGATCACCGGCGCCGCCTTGTAGGCGTTCTCGATAATACGGGCCGGGTCCCGCGTGTGCTGCAGCACGTTGTAGATCCACACCTCGTCCCAGCCGAAGTTTCGCAATTCCTCGCCGGGCAGGTTCAGGAACACGATGCCCTTTGCCGCGTAACGGGCAATAACCCAATCGGGATAGAGGATCGGGTCGCAAACCATCCCGAGCGGCAGATTGTCGGCCTTGAGCAGCATCGAGACGGGGCCGCCGCCGATATCGAGAATGCGCTTGCCGCCGGCGTCGAAGCCGCGCCCGCTTCTCGCGATCCCCATCATCCGGGCATAGACGAAGTGCTTCTGCTCCTCGAAGAACGTGTTGGTGCAATCGCCCCAGAAGCTCTTTTCGAACTTGTTGTCGGGGTCGTGAAAACGGAGGTTGCTGGCGGCAACTCTGGCTTCGCCGGGCATGGGCGCGGGCTTCTCTTTGATCAATTTCGCGATTGGAGCCGGATCGGGTCTGGCGGATCGAACTGCGGGAGCTGGGTTAAAGAAACACCTGTTTAGGCGAGGCGAACGCGCTGCTGCCCGGCCAATGCTTGGTCAGCCAGCCGAGGTCGTCCCGGCCCGGGTTGGCGGCATACCAGCCGCCGCCGCCGAACTGGTTGCGCACGCTATAGAAATATTCGTCGTACATCTCGCCGACGCGGGCCATCGAGAAGTTGTTGGCGGCCCAGTCTCGGCACACCGCCGGCCGGATATTGCCGATGTTCTTTGCCGCCCAGACGAACTGCTCGAAGGTGCGGCAGCGATAGCCGGTGACCCCGTGGATGTTGTACTCGGTGAAGGCGCCCCAGTCGGTCGTGATTACCGGGGTTCCCGACAGCATCGCCTCGACATGGACGCCGCAGAACGGCTCGACAAAGGTCGAGGGCAGCAGCATCCCCTTGGCCTTGGCCATCAGCTTTTTGCGGGTCGCGACATCGGCGACGCCGACATGCTCGACATATTCGGATTTCGGCCGGTTGGTGCGGGTCTGCATCCCCTCGATCGAACCCGGCCCGGCGACGATCAGGCGGTCGCCGGTGGCCTCGGCGATCTGCATCGCGATATGGACGCCCTTGCCGCCGTTGATCCGGCCGAGATAGAGGAAATAGTCCTCCTTCCGGTCGGAATACTCGAAATCGTCGAGGTCGAAATAGTTGGGGATGACGACGTCGTACCACATCCGGTTGTTCATCTCGGCGACGCTCTTCAGGCCGAGATAGGCGTGCAGGATGGCGTAGGATTCGAACACCTTGAACGGCGCGAAATGACCGCCGGCATAGCCGATGCCGGGCTCGACCACGATCATGTCCTTGTGCTCGTCGGCGACCGGCTTGTGGCCCGAGCCGAACATGCACAGCAGAAAATCGTTCTTGCGCTTGCGCTTGCCGATCTCCTCGATCGCCTTGGCGTAAAAGCTGGTGTAGGCGACGTCGTTGGTCTTGAACGGCGGAAAGCCCTGGGTGCGCCAGTCATGATCGCCATAGGCCTGGCGCAATATCGCATCGTCGCTGACGGTCACGTGCTCGTCGCATTCGACGCGTGAATCGGCGTGGCCGTAATGGATCACGTGATGCCCGCGCGACTTCAGCAGCGCGCACAGGCGCACCACCTTTTGCGTGAAGGCGCACACGTTGTATTCCGGGACCGAAACCGTGTGCGGCAGGCCCAGGATGTGAAACCGCGAGCGGGTTTCCAGGGTGTTGCCCGATTTCTTGTAATCGACCTGGGGAAACTTGTGCGGCGCGACCTTCAAGAACGCCGACAACTTCTTGCCGATGTCGGGGTCCGACAGGTTCGCAAGCATGAAGTTGCCGCGCCCGGCAAAATAATTGACCAGCTCCTCGTGGTGGCGCAGGTACATCGCCACAAGGCTGTCGTCCGAAACGTCGTCGAGCGATGCGGGCTTGCCCTCCAGATAGCGCCAATACTGCACCCGCTCGTAGGGATCGAGCTTGCGGCCACGGCAATGCCGTCGCACCGAGCGGACCCATTCGAAGGGGTCGCGATAGACAGCGATAAAGCGCGCGTCGGGATAGGCGGCGTCGAGCTCCTTATAGAGCACGGGCAGCGGCACATCGTCGAAGGCGTCGAAGGCCTCGAAAACCGGGCCCAGGATGCGGACGATCTTGCGCCGCGAGGTCTCGATCCCGACGACCTGGCTTTGATAATCGACCCCGTCGACACGCGCCGGCCAATGACAGATTCGCATACCCGCCGCCTGCAGAAACTGTCCGGTGCTCTGGGTGGCGCTGCGATGGAGGCTGACGACGAAAACCTTCGACATTGGCAATGTCCGCGGTCCTACGATCCAAATGGGCCGGCCTTCTATAGCGGGCGACCGGTGAGCATAATCTTAACGAAATCCCGCATAAATTGATGCGTGATCTATGAATGCCCGCCGCGGCGCGGCCCGTGTTCCCTCGGGAGTCGGTAGCGAGATGGCCAAGGTTCCAGGTGTGATCGAGCCGGAAAAGGAATATCTCGGCGTCATTTGCAGGAATTGCGCGTACTCGTTTCCGATCGTCGGGCCGCTCGACCCCGCCCAGGTACCCCCCGATAAGGCGATCCGCGTCGGCGCGCGCGGACCGCTGCACGGCACGTGCCCGCATTGCGGCCACCGGGCCGATTATCCGATCGAACAGATCCAGCGTATCCGCGCGCCGTAATTCGGTCGGCTACCTATCCTTTCGGCTAGTCCGGAACGCTTGCAACAAACGTTGGGCGTTCTGTCGCCGTGCCCGTAATCGCGCTCCCGATGGTTAAAAAACTGATTCAATTTGAAACACACTCTCAAGGTCCGCTGCTATATGGTCTACCCACTTAGGAGAGGGGCGGACCGCTCGATGAACGGGCCGGTAGAGATTTCGGCGCATCCGGGCAATGCGGCGAAGGTTTCGGCGGCTCGGGCGGATCGGCCTTTCGGATAGAGGAAGATGGGTAGAACAGATCATTCCCGCCGGCCCGGCCTAGTGCCGCTCCGGCGAAACGGTCAAGCAGGACCCGACGCCGATGCGTCGGGGATTTGCTGGCTGCCCGCCCAATAGGAGCACGTAAATGGCCGCGCCGTACGACGTTATAAACCTTTCCGGCACCGACACAGTCGATACTACGCTGTGGATTATCGAGGACGAGGGGTCCGGGAACTACCAGGTTCTCGGGTCGACCAACCCGCTTCCGGGTCTGTTCGGACATTTCGGGCTGACAGGTGGGCAGTTCACCTTCACCACCGTCGTGCCGTTCGATCCCGGCCTGGTGGTCAGCAACAGCGATTTCGGCGCCGGCGCGGTCTTCGCGTCGAATGCGGCCGGCGCGTTGCAGACGGTGACCGGCTCGATCACGCAGATCGCCGGCCCGTCGGGCGCCTCGGGCGCCAGCGGCGCGACCGGCTCGGTCGGTTCGACAGGCTCCACCGGCGCGACCGGGGCAACGGGAGCGACCGGCGCGACGGGTGCCACCGGCGCGACGGGTGCCACCGGCGCGACGGGCGCGAGCGGGCCGGGCGCCACGGGTGCCACCGGCGCAACAGGAGCCACGGGCGCCACCGGTGCCACGGGTGCGACCGGCGCGACGGGCACGACGGGATCCACCGGCGCGACTGGGGCGACGGGCGCCACCGGGGCAACGGGCGCCACCGGCGCGACCGGCGCTACCGGCACGGGTGCGACGGGTGCCACCGGCGCGACCGGAGCTACAGGCGCTACGGGTGCCACTGGCGCGACCGGAGCTACGGGCG